>CAYVGO010000035.1:0-23767 GCA_964450725.1 uncultured Muribaculaceae bacterium | reverse complement strand
GTTTGAATTGTTTAATTGTTTGAATTGTTTAATTGTTTGAATTGTTTAATTGTTTGAATTGTTTAATTGTTTAATTGTTTGAACTGTTGAATTGTGTATGCTCTCCGCGTCATTGCGAGGGCTCTGCCCGAAGCAATCTCTGTATTTGTTTTTTGTCTTTTTAATCCTTTTTTAGTCCGTCAGTTTTAACTGACGGACAATGAATGGCAATCTCTCTCTGCGGGCTTTAGCCCTAATGTTATTGTGGGCTAAAGCCCGGTTGTTGTTCTTTGTCTTTTAGTCCTTTTTAGTCCGTCAGTTAAAACTGACGGCAATAGTACCTGTTCCAATGCCTTTGTTTGTTGCAATTCTATAGCCTTATATACCCGAATGTATTAGGTACTATTGCCGTTCGGCTTTAGCCAACGGATTAGAAAATGGATTTTAAGAAGGCAATCTCTCTCTGTATTGGGCTTTAGCCCACTTTGTTAAATCCATAAACCTTTATGAAATCACAATATTCTTCCTGAAATGTTTTCTTCTTATGATGTTCTTCCTGCCTTAAAATGTAATCAGATACTCTTGAAATATGGCTTTCGCTTACAGACACCGCAAAATAGTCATCTTGCCATTTAAGATACTGGTCAATATGCTGTTTGTTATACCAATGTGCATACTCTCCTTTAATGAGTTGGATTACCTTAGAGATATTTTGTTCTTTTCCTAAAAGCAGTAACAGATGGATATGTTCAATATGACCTCCTACTTGTAGGACAAACAGTCCTTTTTCTTTAACATTGGCACAGATATGAGCAAATAACTCTTCTCTCCGACTCTTTTCTGCCAGAGTAGGATGTCTGTCTTTTGTACTCCAGACACAATGCAAGATAATTTTTACATAACTCATGATGCTGTTTATATTGTGGGCTAAAGCCCAGTTGTTGTTTGTTTCCTCTTTAGTCATTTTTTAGTCCGTCAGTTAAAACTGACGGCAATAGTACCTGTTCCAATGCCTTTGTTTGTCGTGGTTTCCGGCTGCTGTAGAGACGCAGTTTGTCGCAGGGTGTATTTCAATTCACAATTCATAATTCACAATTCATAATTCAAACATTTGTTACGGTTTGGGTCTGAGACGTATGCAATACGTCTCTACATGCGTTGTCGTACTCTGTTTTTGGAACGCCTCCCGCCATAACACTGGGGGCGGCCTGTCCCTAACGTTGGAGGCGGCCTGTCTCTAACGTTAGGGAGCGTACGCCCCTAACACCGGGGGCGATCTGTTCTAAAAACAAACAGACTCTATTCTATCTCTACACTGTACTTAAAGCGGGCTATACGGAGCTGTTTTACAAGACGTAATCCTTTGCTGTCGCTATAAGTCCGTATCTCTACATGATATTCACCCTGTGGTAAACCGGGAATGACTACAATCAGTTCGCTTGGGTCGTTTTTGATGATGTCGATGTCGTCAACTCTTACGGCGGGTTGTGTTGAGTCTGTCGGGATAAAGAATAATCCCCAGTCGGTCTGTGGCGCTTCACCCATCAGTCTCATGGCCATGCCTTCGATGCGGAGGTTGCGGTGAGGGGTGATGGTGGTTTGAATTACGCCTTGCGGATCAAGGTGTCCAATGTGGGTTTGTGTATAGTAGTTGTAAAGGTCAAAGATTTGCGGGCCGGTTTGTTTGAGGTCTATCACTTCTACTGGCTGGCGGTTTAATTCGTCTTTAAAGTCAGAACGGGCAGTAAAGCGGGGTTCAAGGTAGTGGCTTTTGTCGTCTCCCCAGATGGGCTTTCCGCTACGGGTAGAGCCGTGGGCACTGACCTGTACGTGGTAAAGACCGGTATTGACCATTTTTCCGTCTAAAATATCGCGGCGCTCCTGCCGTTGAAACTGGGCTACGGCAGAGACCATGGTGTTGTAGTCTATCTTTCCGCCATTTTCGACTGAGCGGCGGCAGATATCTTCAGTAGAAAGACTCTCTTCTGTACTTGGAGTAAACATGTACTCACCCGGTCTGAGGGCGTTTTCGGAAACTTGTAACTTAATCATAATGCTGTAATTTAGAGTGTGAAAAATATTATAAATAAAATGACTAAAAGCACCTCCAACAAGTTCTATTTGTATCACTCACCAAGAAAAAAGAACCTGTGAACTTCAATTTATCTGTCAACCCACCCCAAACGTCAGTCAGCAAAAGATCATAGCCTATCAACTCCGACTACAAAAGTAGAGAAAAACCGTTTAAGACCACTTTCTTTTTTGCAATTTAACAGAGCGAGTATGTAAAATGTATAATAGAAATACATCTGCGGCGGTTATTGCGAGGGTTCGACTCCGCTCACCCTCCTGCCGTACCCTGAGCGAAGCCCCGAGCGGAGGCAAAGGGTTTTCACAAGTCATTTCTTTTTTGGTATATCAATCGAATAATCTAACTTTGTGCATTATATTTAAACGCATTATATTATGTGTAACAAAATAGTTTATTTTCTCATTTTGGTTTTAGTGAAAGGAATTTCTACTTATGCACAAACTCCACAAGAGTATAGCGGTACAATTAAAGATAAGGTTTCTAAAAAAGAGTTGCATGGGGTGGTGGTTGAATTGGAAGGAAAAGCAACCTCTACTGTTACCAACCAAGATGGTACTTTTTTGCTGAAAGTTCAAAGCGGAAGTGATGATACGTTGAGATTTTCCTTGTTGGGCTATGATTTTCTCAAAGTGCCTATCTCTAAATTCAAAGAAAGTTCGCGTAATACTTTTCTCTTATCTCCTCACAATGCCGATAAAGATGATGCTATTCCTATTTCTGCCGTAGAGGTGTTGCCTAATAAAGCATTGGAAATATTAGAACGGGCAATGTCTAATGTTCCCCAAAATTATCTTGATAAGCCTATAGGAATGATTGGATTTTATCGCGAAGCGATACTCAAAAACAGTCGCTATGTAAGCGTAAATGAAGCAGTATTAGAAGTGGCAAAAACCAGTTATACGTCAGCGGGAGAAGATTATGCAAAGATTTTGAAAGGTAGAAGTTTAGTTGATAATAAACGGATAGATACTATTTTTGTGAAATATAAAGGAGGTGTAGAGTCAACCATTTCTGCCGATATTGTAAAAGATATTAAAAATTTCTTTTACTTTCCGCTTACCCAACACTATGACTTTTCTCTATTAGAACCACAGATGATGAACGGTCGTAAAATTTACGTGGTAGGCTTTGCCGTAAAATCGCAATATAAAAACTATAACATTCCTCGAGGAGAGGTGTTTGTTGATGCTCAGAATTACGCAATCATTAAAATTCATTTTACTTTCGATATATCAAAACGTCAAGACCCTACCCACCTTTTTATTTCAAGAAAACCTTTCGGTATGAAAATTAATCTGAAGGAAGTAAACTTTGAAGTTAATTATCGAGAATATGACGGAAAATATTACTATCACTATTTTCGTTCTCAGATGGTTTTCAGGTGTAA
The DNA here is from genome assembly GCA_964450725.1 of uncultured Muribaculaceae bacterium. GTDB lineage: Bacteria > Bacteroidota > Bacteroidia > Bacteroidales > UBA932 > CAYVGO01. The sequence continues at coordinate 20,309 of CAYVGO010000035.1, read as the reverse complement.
GTGGGATAAGCGGTTGTTTGCTTCTAAGTATACTATCGTTTCAGAAATGGCCATTACAGACCACCACATAGAAACCTACAAAAGAATTCCCTACAAAGAGAGAGTAAAATCATCGGACATCTTGAATGAACAAATTCAAAACTTTACTGATGTTAATTTCTGGGAAGCCTACAATATTATTGATCCCGAAAGTTCAATGACCCAAGCCGTAGAAAAAATAGTGAAACAACTTAAAAAAGAATAATGTCCAACATCACCCAAGCCGTTTTAGTAGGGTTGATTACCTTACAACAATCAGAAAAACAATCGAAAGAATATCTTGATGAACTTGAATTTTTAGCCACCACAGCCGGTATAGAATCAGTAAAAAGATTTACTCAACGGTTAGATAAACCCCATAACAATACTTTTGTAGGCGCAGGAAAATTAGCTGAAATCAAGTCTTATATCATCGAAAAAGAGATAAAACTCATTGTCTTTGATGACGAACTCTCCCCTTCACAATTACGAAATATTGAAAAAGAGTTGCAGTGTGAGATTTTAGACAGAACCAACCTTATTCTGGATATTTTTGCCATGAGAGCCCGTACTGCCTACTCTAAAATTCAGGTAGAACTGGCACAATGTCAGTATATGTTACCCAGACTGCGAAGAATGTGGACTCACCTTGAAAGACAAAGAGGAGGGACAGGAACTCGAGGTGGGTCGGGAGAGTTACAGATAGAAAGCGACCGACGTATTGTCCAGGGAAGAATTGCTAAACTGAAACTTGACTTGGCTAAAATTGACAAGCAAATGACCCAGCAACGCAGTAATCGTGGAAGTTTGACAAGAATTGCATTGGTGGGATACACTAATGTAGGTAAAAGTACAATCATGAATCTGTTAAGTAAAAGTGATGTTTTTGCAGAAAATAAACTCTTTGCCACTTTAGATACTACTGTCAGAAAAGTAGTGCTGGGTAACTTACCTTTTTTGTTAAGCGATACTGTAGGATTTATTCGGAAACTCCCTACACAACTGATAGAATCCTTCAAATCAACCTTAGATGAAGTACGTGAAGCCGATATTTTGATACATGTCGTAGATATTTCTCATGAAAATTTTGAGGAACAAATGAATATTGTACAACAAACATTACAAGAGATAGATGTCCATAACAAACCGATTTATGTTGTCTTTAATAAAATAGATACTTACACTTATACACCAAAAGAAGAGGACGATTTAACGCCTGTAACTCAAGACAATTATTCTTTGGAAGACCTTAAAAAAAGTTGGATGGCAAAAGGTGCTGCTCCATGTATTTTTATTTCGGCCAAACAGAAAGTAAATATTGATAAATTACGAACTGACATCTATAAAATGGTGGCAGAAATTGATGCAGGAAGATACCCGTTTGGAAACTTTTTGTATTAGTTTAAAAGAAAAACAAGCTTTTATGATGAAAAACGGTTCTATTTTTCTCTCCAACAGACAATAATCTCTGTAATTCATTATTTGTTTATCCCTTTTGTCCTTAATCTTTAATCTTTCATTTATGTTCATAGATATACGCTTTATAGACATTATAGACATCCTTATTGTTGCTGTTTTATTTTATACTTTGTATAGATTTTTGCGAGGTACAATGGCTTCTGCAGTACTAATAACGATTATCTTTTTGTATGTTACATGGATTGCCGTGAAAGCATTGAACATGGAGTTACTGAGTAATGTTTTAGGACAACTTTTGGGAATGGGAATTTTGGCAGTGGTGATACTATTTCAGCCCGAAATTAGAAAATTGCTCTTTTATATCAGAGAAAATTCGACGGCAAGAAATGGTTTTTTTGACTTCTTGCCTTTTGCCAAGCAAAAAAAAGTAAACATTAAAGTCGATTCTATTGTTGTGGCCTGTCGTAAAATGTCAGAACAAAAAGTTGGTGCTTTGATGGTGATAGAACGTCGAGTGCCAATAAAGAATTTTGCGGTAATAGGTGATGTATTGAATGCTCAAACCAATAGCCGGATTCTGGAAACTATTTTTCAAAAAAATACTCCTTTGCATGATGGTGCTATCATTATTAAAGATGAGTTGATTTATGCCGTAAGATGTGTGTTGCCCGTATCTGAAAAAACAGACTTGCCACCCCAATATGGAATGAGACATCGGTCGGCATTGGGTATCACAGAACAAACAGATGCTTTTGTGGTGATAGTATCAGAACAAACAGGAAGAATATCTACCGCAGAAAACGGAATACTTACTCTTGATCTTACTCCAGCCGAATTGTCTGCCGCATTAAACAATATATTTATAAAAAATTAGTGTATGGAAATTGTTGTTTTAGGAAATTGTTGCAGTTCTTGTGATGCAACTTTCAAAACCGTAACAAAAGTAGCACAGGAAGTCAATCCCTCCATTGTGGTAAAACAAGAGGGAGATATGGTACAAATATTAAAATATGGCATTTTACACACTCCGGCGATTGTGATTAACGGCAAAGTCATAACAAGTGGCTATAATCCTTCGGAAAAAGAAATCAAAGATATTTTACTTCAGTATTGTTCATAATGCAAAAACTTTCTATGGCAGACTTGCAACGTAAAACCGTTGAAGAATTTAAAGTAATGGACAAAATCCCCGTGGTGATTGTTTTAGACAATATTCGAAGTGCTCACAATGTAGGTTCAACATTACGTACCGCAGACGGATTTGGTATTGAAAAAGTATTTTTATGCGGAATTACGGCTTCGCCTCCACATCCAGAAATCCGAAAATCTGCATTGGGAGCAGAGGAAAGTGTTGCATGGGAATACGTAAAAAGTACTGTTGACGCTATTACAATTTTGAAACAACAAGGCTTTCAAATTGTGGCTGTCGAACAGGTAGAAAATAGTACATATTTACAAGATTTTGCTGTGTCTGAGAAACAAAAATACGCTTTTGTATTGGGCAATGAAGTCAATGGTGTTGATCAAAATGTTTTAGATTTGGTAGATATTGCTGTGGAAATTCCGCAGCGAGGAACAAAACATTCTTTTAATGTTTCTGTTACTGTTGGAATTGTTTTGTGGCACTATGAGGGAAGGGTAAAATGTAAAATATAGAGGGAAAGGTCTTGGGAGGAAACTTTATTTCTATGTTGTTCCTCAAAACTTTAGTAACCCATTTTGGGAAATAAACTCTAACCATTAATTTCTAATTTAAAATACTTATTCTTATGCAAAAACAAATCATTTGGATTGATATTCTCAGAGTCGTGGCTTGTTTTATGGTGGTCATTTCTCACAGTTGCGACTTTTTTGTTGAAATGTTAGGAACAAACAGAATTGCTTTTCTTAGTGGTGCCGGATGGGGAAGCGCCGTGCGTGCTTCTGTTCCGCTTTTTGTGATGATTAGCGGAGTTTTATTGTTACCGGTGAAAACAACAATGACTCAGTTCTACAAAAAAAGACTTGGCAGAATTCTTTTTCCTCTCATCATTTGGAGTTTGATTACTCCTTTCTTTTATTGGATTTATGGAACGATAAATGCCAAAGATGTATGTTATAATATAATTTCTTTTCCTATAAACTTTAATTATACAACCATTCCACTTTGGTATTTATACATGCTTGTCGGAATATATTTAATGCTGCCAATAATATCGGCTTGGGTAGAAAAAGCAACACGTAAGGAACTGAAAATATTTTTACTCATTTGGGGATTTACATTACTGCTTCCTATGTTGCAGTTCTTGCTCCCTATGGTTGGGTATGTCGGAAATTATGACAATATGGGTATATTCGGAGAATGCGGTTGGAATACCTTCGGTACATTTTACTACTTTTCAGGATTTTTAGGCTATGTGCTTCTTGCTCATTATTTGGTGAAATATCCGTTAAATATGACTTGGAAAAAGACATTGTTATGGGCACTTCCAATGTTTGTTGTTGGTTATGCAACAACATTTTGGGGGTTTGATGAAATACACCGTCGATTTCCGGAACATTTTGCTTACCTCGAAATCATTTGGTCTTTTAATGGTCTTAATGTTGCTCTGATGACTTTGGCAATCTTTATGATTATACAAAAAATGAAATGTGAAAATATAAAGTCGCCTAACTTCTTCACTCAACTATCTTCTCTTACTTTCGGGATTTATTTATCTCATTTCTTTATAGTGAAAGTAGTGCACGGTTTTATTACTTCTTACATTCCAACTACTCCTTATTTTCAAATACCGCTCATTGCTCTTATAGCTTTTGCCGCTTCTGCACTACTGATATGGTGTATAAAAAAATTACCTTTCAGTAAATATATTATAGGGTAGTCTTTTGAGACCTTCTCTCAAGTTTGATTAAAACAAAATCCCCGCTTACTTCTTGCAAGCGGGGATTTTATTACTCCGAAAATTTTGTACTAAAGATTGGGGTTCAATGTTTTCCATTGTGCAACGGCAGGGATGATACCCATAGCAATAACCTCATCTCTAAGTTTACAAAGATGGTTGTAACTTGTTTCTAAAGCCTTCATCTCATCTGTTGTACCGGTAACATCTTTATAACTTACTCCGGATGAAGTAATCGTAGTTTCCATAGCCATCATAATATTCTTAAACTGGCTGTTGTTTACATATGTTCCTGCCGGAAACTTAAACGCTTCTCCTCCCATGGCTGCACGTAACATTGCTATAGAGCAATATGACGGCGATTGGAATGAAGAACGTCCGCGTAATTTAATAATTTCAGCACCGCCTTTACTTACGGCTACTTTAATTTCTTCCCATCGTTCTTTTGACAACGCCGGGGTACCAATCAAGTCAGTTAATTTTTTTCCGTTTACGGTAGCCGTAGAAGCAAATACTGCCATAGTTTCTCCGTGTCCTCCGTAAGTTCGGCAGTTTTCGACTTTACTTTGTTCAACTTTAAATTCACGAGCCAAAGCAATTTGCAATCGAGTACTGTCAAGGGCTGCTAAAGTTGTAATTCTTGAAGGAGAAATACCGGCATGGATTAATGTAACAAGACCTGTAATGTCTGCCGGATTAAAGATAATGACCACATGTTTTACATCAGGGCAATATTGTTTAATGTCTTTGCCTAATTGTGCGGCAATTTCGGCATTACCTTTCAGTAAGTCTTCTCGAGTCATACCGTCTTTACGTGGTGCTCCCCCGGAACTTACGATATATTTTGCACCCGTAAATGCTTCTTTAACATCTGTGGTACAACTCAAATTTACACCTTCAATGCCACAGTGGCAAATTTCATCTACAGCGCCTTGAAGACCGGGTAAAAAGGGGTCATAACCAACAATGTTAGAGGTTAAACCCATCATGGCTGCCGTTTGTAGCATATTAGAACCTATCATGCCACCGGCACCTACGATAACTAATTTTTCATTAGATAAAAACTTCATAGTTATATAATTTAAAAAGTAAAACTTACAAGAAATGTACGCAAATGTACTATAATTTTTTCGATACTCAAAATCAGAAAACCATAGGACTCAAAATTAAAACTCATCATGATGATAGTACTATTTGTAGCGGGAAGGGTAGATGTAAATATTTTTAGTTTAAAAGAAAAAACGTCCGAATTATTTTTGATTTTGAAATATTATTGTACCTTTGCTGCCTCAATCAGATAAAAAATTAAAATGGTTACTCTAAGTCAATATTGGTGGTGGAATTTACAGCCCAAAAAGCCGTAAGTTGAACAGCCGTATTTGTACTTAAAATATATTATTAATATTGAGCCTGTCGCACTTGCGGTAGGCTTTTTTAATTTAAAAATATGGAAAAAATAGAAATTGATTTAAATGGTTATTACGGAGAATTTGGCGGAGCCTATATTCCTGAAATTCTTTACGCTACGGTAGAGGAGTTGAAAAGACAATATCTTTCAATCATGGATAGTGATGACTTTCAGCGACAGTATAGAGATTTGCTGAAAAATTATGTAGGTCGTCCATCGCCATTGTATTATGCAAAAAGGTTGAGCCAGCATTATGGTGTAAAAATTTACCTTAAACGTGAGGATGTAAACCATACAGGTTCTCATAAAATCAACAATGCTATCGGCCAAATACTAATTGCCAAGAGTATGGGAAAGAAAAAAATTATTGCTGAAACGGGAGCCGGTCAGCATGGAGTAGCTACTGCAACAGTTTGTGCTTTATTTGGTTTAGAATGTATGGTATTTATGGGTAAGACCGATGTGGAGAGGCAGCAATCTAATGTGCAAAAGATGGAAATGTTGGGAACTACCGTCATACCGGTAACTTCGGGTAATATGACTCTCAAAGATGCTACCAATGATGCCATAAGGTATTGGTGCAGCCACCCAAAGGATACGTTTTATGTTATAGGCTCTACTGTTGGACCTCACCCATATCCTGATATGGTTGCTCGTTTACAGTCTGTCATCAGTGCCGAAATTAAAGAGCAATTGATGGAAAAAGAAGGTCGTGATTATCCGGATAGATTGTTTGCTTGTGTCGGAGGAGGAAGTAATGCCGCCGGAACGATTTTTCATTATCTCAATGACGACCGCGTAAAAATAATATTGGCAGAAGCCGCAGGATTGGGCATAAATTCAGGGGAAAGTGCTGCTACAATTACGCTTGGAAGTGTTGGGATTATACACGGAGCCAAGACTCTTTTGATGCAAGATCAGAATGGACAAATTGTTGAACCTTATTCAATTTCAGCAGGACTGGACTATCCGGGGATAGGACCTTTACATGCTCACTTAGCATCTATAGGAAGAACAGAAGTCGTACCGATTACTGATAAGGAGGCTTTAGATGCGGCTTTTGAGTTAACACGTTTAGAAGGAATTATCCCAGCTTTAGAGAGTGCTCATGCCTTGGGAGCGTTGTCAAAAACTATCTTTCATCCTGAGGAGATTGTTGTGTTAACTGTTTCCGGCAGAGGAGATAAAGATATGGAAACTTATTTGTCAAGAAAAGAATGACAGATTTCAATCGACAATAAAATCTATTTCTTCAAAGTCGGTTGCTATGAGGAAAAACACCTCATTACATCTGCAATATAACGATCAATGAATATTGAAATGCTCTTATTCTCTATAATTTATGAATTACAAAGTATATACCAAAGAATTTGCCGGAGATACATATACACCTATCAGTATATATCTTAAAGTAAGGGATTTATATCCTCAATCAGCCCTTTTAGAAAGTTCAGATTATCATTCATTCAATAACAGCCGCTCTTTTATTGCCATGGCTCCGATAGCAAGCATTGCTATCAATAATGGCATAACAACGACTAAATGGCCGGACGGGAGTGTCGAAAAAAAAGACGTACTGTCAGTTGCCGAAGCATTAGACGGTTTTATGACAAAATTTAACATTGACGGTGAGTACGGACTTTTTGGTTATACATCTTATGACTCCGTCAAATATCTTGAAAATATTCCCGTCTGCCAATATCATCCCGAAAATAATGATGCACCCGATGTACTTTATATTCTATATCGTTATACGCTGATTTTTGACCACTTCCGACACTCTTTGATACTGAAAGAAATTGTTGCCGAAGGTGAGACACCAAATACAGATGAAATGATGGCTGTGATAAACAATAGAAACTATGCCGCTTACAATTTTATGGCTTTAGGGGATATAACCTCCCCGATTGACAATGAGCAATATTGTAACATGGTCAGGACTGGTATTCAACATTGCTTAAGGGGTGATGTGTTTCAAATAGTGCTAAGTCGGCGCTTTATCCAAAAATTTACGGGGGACGATTTTGAGGTTTATCGGGCTTTGCGACGTATTAATCCTTCGCCATATCTGTTTTATTTTGATTTCGGAGGTTTCCGAATTTTTGGTTCTTCTCCTGAAACGCATTGTAAGATAGAGAATAGAATGATTACCATTGATCCTATTGCCGGAACAACTTTTAGAACAGGAGATGACGCAGAAGACTCTCGACGTGCCGAAATGCTCTTGATTGACCCTAAAGAAAATGCAGAACATGTAATGCTCGTTGATTTAGCCCGTAACGATGTAAGTCGAAATGCAGATGGTGTAAAGGTAAAATTTTATAAACAAATTCAATATTACAGTCATGTTATTCATTTGGTTTCACGGGTGTCAGGAAAATTAAGAGAGGGAGTCAGTCCCATAAAGGCTTACTTGGAAACTTTTCCGGCCGGAACCCTCAGTGGTGCTCCAAAAGTCAGAGCCATGGAGTTGATTAATGAAATTGAGTCTCACAATCGTGGAATTTACGGAGGGGCTATCGGATATATCGGCTTTAACGGAGATATCAATCAGGCAATCACCATAAGAACTTTTGTTTCCCGAAACGGGCAATTAGAATTTCAGGCGGGAGCAGGAGTGGTTGCACTGAGTAATCCAGAAAGAGAACTCGAAGAGGTAAATAAAAAACTTGGAGCACTCTCAAAAGCAATAAGGATAAAAGAGTAAAGAAGACCCCGAGACAGAAGGCACTAAAAGCCTGCTAACATGTAGAAATTCCTTGAATTGCGGATGAAATACCAGTAGATATTAAAAACTTTATATAGATTTATGATGAAACCAATTTTGATTTTTGATAATTATGACTCTTTTACTTACAATATTGTACACATTGTAAGAGCATTGGGTTTTGACGCTGACGTTATCAGAAACGATAAAATTACACTTAGAGAGGTCGCTCCATACCATAAGATTATTCTTTCTCCGGGTCCGGGCATACCCTCTGAAGCCGGAATACTGCTCCCACTGATTAAAACCTATGCCCAAACAAAAAGCATACTCGGCATTTGTCTCGGACAGCAGGCAATTGGAGAATCTTTTGGAGCTAAGTTAACCAATTTGACCACAGTCTATCACGGTATCGAAAGTCAAATAACCATTACGAAGGAAGACTTTCTCTTTGACGGATTAAGTAAAACTTTACAGGCCGGGCGTTACCACTCTTGGGTAGTCTCAAAAGAAAATTTCCCGGAAGACTTAGAAATTACGGCAATAGACAGTCGGGGACACATTATGGCACTGCGTCACAAATACTATGACCTTAGAGGAGTGCAGTTTCACCCCGAATCTGTACTTACTCCGCAAGGAGAAAAAATGATTGAAAACTGGTTGAAAAATACATAAATACCGACAATAAAACCAGCTAACGGAAGGCGCTGAACTTTCGACCGGTTCCGAGTAAATTTCTGTCCGGTCGGAAGTTTATGCGGAACCGGTCGGAAGTTTATGCGGAACCGGTCGAAAATTTACTCGGAACCGGACAGAAATTTACCTCATGCCCTAACAATTGAAAAATGCTCGTAATAGAGATGTTGCTTGTCGTGACTTTCTGTGAAAATATCGTCTGAAGGAATAGCAAGACTATCTAAAATCAGCCGATAACAATATTAAATCTATAATTATTATAATCATGAAATTAATTCTCAATAAACTCTTTAATTACCAAAATCTTACGACAGATGAATCACGAATGTTGTTACATAATATTGCTCAAGGTAAATATAATGATACGCAGGTTGCAAGTTTGATTACAGTCTTTTTAATGCGCCATATTGCTATTGAAGAGTTACAGGGATTCAGATTGGCATTATTGGAATTATGTGTTCCCGTAAAACTTCATCAATATAAACCTATAGACATTGTAGGTACAGGCGGAGATGGTAAAGATACTTTCAATGTTAGTACATGTGCTTGTTTTGTGGTTGCTGCTGCCGGATACCCCGTTGTTAAGCATGGAAATTATGGTGTTTCTTCTGTTAGTGGAGCAAGTAATGTTATGGAAAAGTTCGGAGTAAAGTTTAATGCCGATAATGATTTACTTCTACATTCCTTAGATGCTTGCAATATGGCTTATCTTCATGCTCCGCTATTTAATTCTGCTATGAAAGCAGTGGGGGGAGTACGTAAAAATCTTGGCGTCAGAAGTTTTTTTAATATACTTGGTCCCTTGGTAAATCCGGCACATCCTCCTTATCAACTTTTGGGTGTTTATAATTTGGCGATGCAGAGACTTTACTATTACATGTTACAACAAAGTAATATGCAATTTGCTGTAATACATTCTCTGGATGGATATGATGAAATTTCTCTGACCAATGACTTTAAAGTGAACACTTTGACTGGTGAAAAAATATACTCTCCTGCAGACTTAGGATTTTCAACATGTAATGAAATCGATTTATATGGTGGAAGCACGATTGAACAAGCGGCTGAAATTTTTGGTAATGTCCTTAATAACAAGGCAACGGAAGCGCAGAGGAATGTTGTTTTAGCAAATGCCGCTTTTGCGGTTAAGGTTATCACTCCGCAAAAATCTGTACAAGAGTGCTTAGACGAAGTACGTTATGCTCTTGAGAGTGGTAAAGCAATGAAAATATTTAGGAAATTCATTGAAATCAATAGTTGAGTTGGTTGTTTGATATCTGTCAATTCCTTTTTAAACTGACTGATGAAAAGAAATGAATACAACTAAAAATGCGGAAAACTTTTGATTTTCCGCATTTTCGATTAGAACTTGCTATAAGTGGTTACTTGACCTCTTCGAAATCAACATCTGTAACTTCTTTATCTTTTCCACCCTGTGATTGTTGATCAGATTGTGAAGTGTGATTTTGTGCTTGTCCGGCCTGCTCTTGATTTGCAGCATTGTAAATGTCTTGTGAAGCAGCATGAAAAATATCTTGCAATGCTTTTGTTTTTACTTCTATGGCTGCAATATCTTGTGATTGATGTGCTGTTTTCAATTCTGCAAGTGCAGTTTCGATGGCACTTTTCTTATCTGCAGGTAATTTATCTCCAAATTCTTTTAATTGTTTTTCAGTTTGGAAAATCAGAGCATCAGCGGTATTGATTTTATCAATCCTTTCGCGTTCCACTTTGTCAGTTGCTTCATTTGCCATGGCTTCATCTTTCATACGTTTAATTTCTGCATCGCTTAATCCGGAAGAGGCTTCAATACGTATTTTTTGCTCTTTACCTGTACCTTTATCTTTTGCAGAAACGTGTAAAATTCCGTTAGCATCAATATCAAAAGTAACTTCAATTTGAGGTACTCCGCGTGGAGCCGGAGGTATTCCGTCTAAGTGAAATCTGCCGATAGTCTTATTATCGCGAGCCATAGAACGTTCGCCCTGTAAAATATGAATTTCTACTGAGGGCTGATTGTCTCCGGCGGTAGAGAAAACTTCTGACTTTTTAGTTGGAATGGTCGTATTAGATTCTATCAACTTCGTCATTACACCTCCTAAGGTTTCAATGCCTAATGACAATGGCGTTACGTCTAATAATAGTACATCTTTGACTTCGCCGGTCAATACTCCACCTTGAATTGCGGCACCTACAGCAACTACTTCGTCTGGATTTACCCCTTTACTCGGACTTTTTCCAAAGAATTTTTCTACTGCTGCTACAACAGCCGGAATACGCGTAGAACCGCCAACTAACAAAATTTCGTCAATTTGATTGACAGATAAGTTTGCATCTGCTAATGCTTTACGACAAGGCTCAATTGTTCGTTGTACCAAATAATCTATCATTGCCTCAAATTTTGCCCGACTCAACGTTTTTACCAAGTGCTTCGGAATACCATCTACCGGCATAATGTAAGGCAAGTTAATTTCTGTTTGGGTACTGCTGCTAAGTTCTATTTTTGCTTTTTCTGCAGCCTCTTTCAAACGCTGTAGCGCCATAGGATCTTTACGTAAATCCAATCCGCTGTTTTCGGTCTTAAACTCTTCTGCCAACCAATCTATGATTACTTGGTCAACATCGTCACCACCCAAATGCGTATCTCCATTGGTACTTTTTACTTCAAAAACACCATCTCCCAATTCTAATATGGAAATATCGAATGTACCTCCTCCCAAGTCATATACTGCAATGCGAGAGTCTTTGTGTTGTTTATCTAATCCGTAAGCTAAAGCGGCCGCTGTAGGTTCGTTGATAATTCGCAATACTTTTAAACCGGCAATTTCTCCGGCTTCTTTTGTTGCTTGGCGTTGGCTGTCGTTAAAATAAGCAGGCACGGTAATAACGGCTTCCGTAACGGTTTGTCCCAGATAATCTTCAGCCGTTTTTTTCATTTTTTGAAGAGTAATCGCTGATATTTCTTGCGGAGTATATAGTCTGTCATCTATTTTTACGCGAGGCGTATTATTATCACCTTTTACAACGGTATAAGGTACTCTCTCAATTTCTTTGGATACTCTATCAAAAGTTTCACCCATAAAACGCTTGATAGATGCTACTGTTTTATGAGGATTGGTGATGGCTTGTCGTTTCGCAGGGTCTCCCACTTTGCGTTCTCCGCCCTCCACGAAAGCAACGATAGACGGCGTTGTACGACGTCCCTCATTATTGGCAATAACGATTGGTTCGTTACCCTCCATAACGGCAACACAAGAATTTGTGGTACCTAAATCTATTCCTATTACTTTTCCCATAGTATAAAATATTATAATAAAAAATTCAGTTTCAACACTACTTTGCAACTATCATGCCAAAAAAATAAGTGAAATTCTCCCATAATTCTATAAAGTACATCGGTCTCGGCGTTTTTTTTTATCTTTGCACTTTTAAAATATCAATCATTATCATTTTATGTCAACACTTTCCACAAAGTATGAACCTCAAAGTATAGAAGATAAGTGGTATAAATTTTGGTTAGAAAATGACCTGTTTACCTCTGTTCCCAATCCTCAAAAAGAATCTTACACTATCGTCATTCCCCCTCCGAATGTTACCGGTGTTCTTCACATGGGACACATGTTGAATAATACATTACAGGATTTGTTGGTAAGACGTGCCCGATTACAAGGGAAAAATGCTTGTTGGGTACCCGGTACAGACCATGCTTCTATTGCGACGGAAGCCAAAGTGGTAGAAAAGCTGCGTAATGAGGGTATTGAGAAAAGTAAACTTACCCGCCAGCAATTTTTAGAACATGCGTGGAATTGGAAAGAAAAACATGGAGGTATTATTTTAGAACAGTTGAAGAAATTGGGTGCTTCCTGTGATTGGAAAAGAACAAAGTTTACGATGGATGATGCGCTGAGTGAGGCTGTCATTAGAACCTTTGTACATTTTTATGAGAAAGGATTGATTTATCGAGGGGTGAGAATGGTTAATTGGGACTGCGTGAGTTTAACGGCTGTAAGCGATGAAGAGGTGATTGACAAAGAGGTAGATTCTAAATTATATTACGTAAAATATAAAATTACAGGTACAGACGAATTTTTATGTGTAGCTACAACACGCCCTGAAACTATTATGGCAGATGCTGCCATTTGTGTACATCCTGAAGATGAAAGATTTGTACACCTACATCACAAAAAAGTGTTGATTCCTTTAATCAATAAAGAAATTCCTATCATTTTGGATGAATATGTAGATAAAGATTTCGGTACAGGTTGCCTGAAAGTTACACCCGCACATGACAAAAATGACTATGAAATCGGACTTCGTCATAAATTACCCGTCATTGATATTTTGAATGACAATGGTACATTAAATGAACATGCCCAGATTTTAATAGGTGTAGAACGTTTTGAAGCCCGTAAAAGAATTGCCAAAATGTTAGACGCAGAAAATGCGTTGCTGAAAGTAGAAAATTATAAAGGAATTATGGGTTTTTCAGAACGTACTAATGCTGTCATAGAACCTAAACTTTCACTGCAATGGTTTTTAAAAATGGAGGATATTGCTAAACCTGCATTAGATTATGTCATGACAGACCAAGTAAAATTAATTCCTCCGAAATTTAAAAATACCTACAAGCATTGGATGGAAAACGTCCGAGACTGGTGTATCTCTCGACAACTTTGGTGGGGACAACAAATTCCTGCGTACTATCTTCCGAACGGCGATTTTGTGGTAGCAGAAAATATAGAAACCGCATTACAAAAAGCCCAACAAATTGACTCTTCTGTAACAGAGAATGATTTAAAGCAAGACCCTGATGTTTTAGATACATGGTTTTCCTCGTGGTTATGGCCTTTGTCTGTTTTTGACCCTAATGTTTGCGGGACAAAAAATCATACTCCGAATGTTGACTTTTCTTATTATTACCCGACCAATGATTTAGTTACAGCTCCCGAAATTTTATTTTTTTGGGTCGCACGAATGATTATTGCCGGACATGAATTTACAGGGTTACCGCCTTTCAGAAATGTATATTTGACGGGCATTGTCCGCGATAAATCAGGACGAAAAATGAGTAAACAGTTGGGAAATTCTCCAGATCCGTTAGATTTAATAGCACATTACGGAGCCGATGCCGTAAGGTTGGGTATGTTGTTGTGTACCTCTGCCGGTAATGATATTATGTTTGACGAAAAACAGATAGAACAGGGACGTAATTTTTGTAACAAAATCTGGAACGCCTTCAGATTATTACAAACATGGACAGTTGAAAAACTGCCCCAACCTTCGGCTTCTGCATTGGCAATTACATGGTTTGAACAACGGTTGAAGCAAACTATTACAGAGGTGGAAGACCATTTCTCAAAATTCAGAATTAATGATGGTGTTATGGCTTTGTACAAAATATTTTGGGATGACTTTTGTGCACAATATCTCGAAATTATTAAACCTGCTTTTGGTCAACCGATAGATTCGGAAACTTATAATAAAACTGTCTTCTTTTTTGATGTTTTGTTGAGACAACTTCACCCTGTGATGCCTTTTATTTCCGAAGAATTATGGCATAACTTGACAAAGCGTGAAGAAAAAGAGAGTATTATGGTATCGGAGTTCATTACACTTTCTGAACTCAAAGAAAATTCGGAGATATTATCACGCTTTGAATTGATTTTATCCGTGATTACTTATCTGCGAAATTTACGTCAGCAAAAAGGAATATCCCCAAAAACGCCATTGTCATTACAAACTGTTTATCGATTTTCAGAAGCAGAATGTGCTACTCTACAAAAGGTGGCCAATATTTCTGACTTTATTTCCTCTACTGAAAGCATACAAAACAGTACAACTTTTGTTATAGGAACAACGCAGTTTTCTGTACCCATGGCACAAAATACCGACACTGTCGCTGAACGTGCAAAAATAGAAGCCGAACTGGCACATCAGGAAAAGTTTTTACAGTCGGTACAAAGCAAGTTACAGAATGAAAAGTTTGTAAGCAAAGCCCCCGAAAATGTCTTGAATACCGAACGTAAAAAAGAACAAGATGCGCTACAACGTATTGCTTTATTGAAAGAGCAACTTTTAAGTTGAAAATTGAAAACGAAAGGCGTTCGAGGGTGGGAAAAGTACTTTTCAGCAGTAGGAAAGTCGAATTTCCAGTCAGAAAACTTACTTTACTGCAGCCGGAAAATTAAAATAACCTGTTAGAATTTTATTTTGTTACAAAGGAACATCAAGTTTACTCTAAATAGTATATGAATTGATGACAGAAATCCACGTTCTATGGATTTATTTTGATATTATTGTAGAATGCAGTATCTTTGCGTATAACAAGACCCGCCACACCTCTCATAAGAACGGTGCAAAGAGGCGGGTTTTAGAGTTAAAATAAATATTTTCATGAAGTACACGAAAAATCCTATTTCATTTAAAGAGCAAATCGACAAACTTGAAAGTCGTGGAATGAAGTTTATGGATAAAGAAAAAGCAGAAAATTACCTTTCAAATATTAGTTACTATCGATTGCGAGCATACACTTATCCCTTTCAAGAGAATCAAGTTGCCAACCATCTATTTACTAAAGAGATTTTTTTTGAAGATATTGTGGAACTGTATGTTTTTGATCGTCGGTTACGCTTGCTTCTTCTTAATGCTATTGAAAAAATAGAAATCGCTCTTCGGACAAAGATAATTTATTATTTTGCAATGGATTTTGGTAGTCATTGGTATGAAAATATTAAGTTTTATTTCTCTCAGGAGAACGCTATAAAAGATCTTAATAAACTATACGAAGAAATTGAACGGTCAAAAGAAGATTTTGTTATTCACTATAAACAAAAATATGATTCTCCTAAAAATCCACCAGTTTGGATGAGTCTTGAAGTATCGTCTATTGGCGTTTTAAGTCGTTTGTTTGCAAACCTGAAAAATTGCTCTCAAAAAAGAATTGTTGCCAAATATTTTGGACTCAATGATCCAAGTTTATTAGTTAGTTGGATTCAATCTTTTACAGTATTAAGGAATACTTGCGCTCATCATAGTAGAGTTTGGAATCGACGTTTTGCAAACTGTCCCAAATTACCAAAAAATCCAATTTATCCATTCGTCAATAGGGAAATTCATTCAAATAAATTATATGCTCAAATTTGTTGCATACAATATTTGTTGAAAATTATTAGTCCAGCATCAGCGTTTC
The DNA here is from genome assembly GCA_964450725.1 of uncultured Muribaculaceae bacterium. Lineage (GTDB taxonomy): Bacteria > Bacteroidota > Bacteroidia > Bacteroidales > UBA932 > CAYVGO01. The sequence continues at coordinate 3,993 of CAYVGO010000035.1, read as the reverse complement.
AGCAAAAACTAAAAAAACTCATCTCTTTGTCGAATTTAGTAACGCTTAAAGAGATGGGATTTCCTATAGAATGGGAGAAGGAACCATTATGGCAGTAATTACCGTTAACTATTGATCATTATTTTTATGCAACAATCCAATTACCATGTTCATACTACATTCAGCGATGGCAGAACAACCATTGAAGAGTATGTTCAGTACGCCATAAGTCTTCATTTTACAACTATCGGATTTTCTGACCACGTCCCGCTTTCTTTTAAAGTACGGGCTCACATGCTTCCTGAAAACTTTGATAAATATATTGCCGAAGTGGAGAGGGTGCGTTGTTTATATGGTGATAAAATTAAAATTTTAGCCGGTCTGGAAGTTGATTATCTTTCACACGGAAAAACATTATATGACCGAACAAAACTTGATTACATTATCGGCAGTATCCATTTTATGGGAATGCTTGACGAACATATTGCTTGGGATATTGATGGAGGTGTGGAAAAATTTAATTACGGCTTCTCATTATTGTATAACAATGATGTAGAAAAATTTGTAACTGATTATTTTTCCCGCATTCGAAAAATGGTTACAGAAATGCAGCCCGATATGATTGGACATATTGATAAAATCAAAATACAACCTGTTGTCAACGAGCAGGCATCATATTATCAAAATGCCGTTTTGGAAACATTGGACTTAATTGCAGAGACCAAAACAGTCATAGAAATTAATACCAAAGGTCTATATGCTCACCAATTAGATTTTTATCCCTCTGCGTGGATACTTCTTGCATGTAAAGAACGTAAAATTCCTATCTGCATTACCACCGATGCTCATCAAAAAAATGCTTTAACCTCAGGCTATCAACAAGCAGAAAAATTATTGACGCGGTTGAATATTGAACCCTGCCTGCTAATGTAAAGGGTGAAAACTAAAATATATGCAGAAAATGAATCGAAATGTTATGCAAAATAAACCATACATTCGACTGAAAACATTTTAGAATAAAAAATTCTGAGATATTTTCTGTACAATCCCTACACTACTACCCCAAGATGATCTCTTTTGGGGTATTTTCTTTTCTATACGACCCCAACCAATTAACTGCTTTTTTGTTTGCGATGATTCTTGGTTGTTGTCAGGGTATCGCAGGATAATGGTCGCTTTGCGCAATGCGTTATTCCTACTGGGACTGCCTTGTACAGACGCACTGTCGGGTGAAACGCCACTGTAACTTCAAAAACATGATACTCGTCAATATTTTCAATGTGACTAACTCAATAACAGTCTATACCAATAGATTTTGAAAATTTGTTTATTGAATTTAATGTTTTCAATGTTAATAATATAGTTTTTGTAAGTAATAAATATTATACCTTTGTGAAAATATGATTCTAATAATGGTAGTTTATCATGCTTGTCCACCATACAATCTGTTAATAAAATGAATAAAAATATAATGGTTGAATAAACTTAATAATGGTAACAAATGCAAGTATATCTAATTGTAGCACTACTTGCAGTTGTTATGATTTTAATCCATCTTAAATTACTCAAATGAAACACCCCATACTTTTTCTTACCCTCTCTTTCCTTTTTTCTACTCTTACTTTTTCACAACAAACTTCTGATAAAATTATTGATATTGACAGCGTAACCGTTCGACCTAAAAATATTTTTTTAAGTGAAGAAGGCGGAGTTACCAAAGTGTCGCCCTCTATTCTAACACAGGTTCCTGGCAGTATTCGCGATCCGCTACGCATGTTACCCATGATTGCCGGAGTGCAGAATGTGGGCGATGAAAGAAATGATTTGGTGGTTCGCGGGAATACTCCTATAGGGATTAACTGGTACATGAATGGCATTGAAATTTTCAATCCGAATCATTACTCTTTTTCGGGAAATAGCGGAGGTGTTGTCAGTACTTTAAATGCCGACATGTTAGGTACAGGGTTGTTTTACAAAGGAGCATTTCCGGCTCAGTACGGTAATGTGCTGTCTGGGATTTATGACATGAGTTTACGTACCGGCAGTTCGCAGTTTTTCAGACATTCGGCTTACGTCAGTAATCTTGATGTTAATGTCAACAGCGAAGGTTATTTCTATAGAAAAAGTAAAAGTTCTTATATTGTCGGACTTCGAGTTTCTAATATTGCATTGATTGATAAAATTTATAGTGGTTACCGAGAACTGTTAGGAGGAATACCCAATTTGTATGACGGTTCTTTTCAACTTAATTTTCCTTTTTCTTCGGGTACGCTCTCAATTTGGGGAATTGGCGGAGACAGTAATATTGACATTAACGCTAAAAATGGCATAAACACGTCTTTCCTTAATATCAAAAATCACACTTTCAATGCCTCCGCAGGAATTAACTTTGATACTAAAATTTCAGATAAATTAGAATGTAATGTCCGATGCGTCTCTTCATTCTTAAATGTCAGTAACGATGGAAAGCATTTTTATTATACAGGAGAGGGAGGATTACCTGTAGAAATATTTGAAGACCGAGAGAAAAAAGTCGCCATAATGACACAAATACAATATGAACCAATCAAGAGTTTGGTATGGAAAACAGGAATAACCGCTAATTTACAGTCTTCAATGGTGATTAACGACGAACGACAATATCCTGAAGATTCATTGTTTTATTATGACTATAAAAAAAGTTATGTACTTATCAACGCTTTTTCAACCTTGTCTTATCGATTTAAAAACTTCAGATTTGATGGAGGATTACACTATTTTCATTTTGTGATGAATAACCGATTTAGCATAGAACCTCGTTTGGGAGTAAACTATTATATTTATAAAAACCATACGGTTACTTTTAATTATGGAGAATACAGTAAACTGCTTCCCATTGGTGTATATCTGTTGGGGAAAAGAAATATTGATCACGAAACCTTTGATATTTTTTATTATCAACCTTACTTCAATATGGATTTTATGCGTAGCCGACAATATAACATCAGTTATTTTGCACAAATTACAGATAAAGCCGCTCTTAAAATCGAAGGATTTTATCACCACCACTACAAAATTCCTGTCAGTGATGGAAATGGTAAAGTATCTTTACTCAATGCAGGATACAGTTTTACTAATATTTATCCTCAAATACAAAGTCTTGAAAGTACGGGAAAAGGAAGAAACTACGGCGTAGAGATGACCATAGATATTGGAGCATATAAGGGTTTTTCTTTGATGTGGACAGGAACATTCTATGATGCCAAAGCCACAGATACGAAAGGAGATTGGTATAACACAGTTTTCAACGGACATTATGCCACACAACTTTTGTTGGGACAGAGTATCAAAATCAATAATAAGTCATCATTAGAACTCAACTTGATGGGTGTATTGCAGGGCGGAAGACGTTATACGCCCATAGATGTAGAGGAAAGTATTGCCACAAACTCCATAAAATATGATGATAACCAATATTTGGGTAAACAATATAAACCCTACTTTAGAACAGATTTTAAAATATCTTGGTTATATCAAAGTGCAAACCATATTCATATTGTAGGATTAGACATCAGAAATATTTTTAATTATAAAAACATTTACTTTCAAACCGAAAGACTAAGTAACAATGAAATAGTAGAAAAGTACACCATATATCAACTGCCGATTTTCCCTGTTTTTTCCTACAAATGGGTATTTTCACACGGACACAAGAAGTAAGATATATTGGTGAGGTCAACCAACAGTAACCAATATTTTGATATGATTTTTGGGTATCAAATCATAAACATTTAAATTAAAAACACAATATAGAGTAACTATAGATTTATTCATTCTTCAAAAGGAGAGCGTAGAATCCTTCAATTGGAAGACGAGAGTTTTTCTTCTGTCATAAAACAATGATTGGGTATATTTATCAAACACCTCTACATTTACTCATAGAAATGTAGAGGTGCTTAAGTTACTTGAGGGATGATATAATATTATCTTTTTATCTCCACTTTTTCAAATCCTTCAATCATATCCCCTTCTTTA
>CAYVGO010000034.1:14002-24056 GCA_964450725.1 uncultured Muribaculaceae bacterium | reverse complement strand
AAAAATACATTTTTCTTGACCTTGATGGAGTACTCAACACCGAAAACCACATCAAAATCTTGAGAGAAAACGGCAAACGGACTACTGATCAATTTGGTTATCTATTTGACCCGATTGCCGTAAAAAATCTGGGTATAATTATTGACAATACTCATGCCGAAATTGTTATCTCTTCTTCGTGGCGATTTGCGGGTTTAGTTGCCATGTGTGAGTTGTGGGAAGTCCGTAAATTACCCGGAAAAATGATTGATATTACACCGATGGACTGGTTTGATGTAGAAACGGTTGAGGTTGAATTAGATTTTAATCCGGTAGGTGGTAGAGGCAAAGAAATTCAACAATGGCTGTCGAAATATGCTACACCCTTTGACAAATATGTCATTATTGATGACTGTAATGACATGCTACCCTCACAACAACCTTATTTTGTTGAAACCAATCCAATAGTAGGTATTACTCAACATGATGTATTACGGAGTATTGAAATTTTAGGAATCACATAAAATATTTGTAAATTTATTAATAGTATCATAGATTTCCATTTTTATGTACATTTGCAAAAAATACATATATAAATCATGGTCACCAAAGGAAATGTCTTAAAACAATTAGACAATAGGAGAAATGGTCAATATCGTAATAAATGTGTAAAATAATCATGAAAAATTTTGCAGCCATAGATTTTGAGACTGCCAATCATGAGCGTACCAGCGTTTGCAGTGTTGGTGTGGTGGTGGTCAGAAACAGTGAAATTGTTAATCGGCACTATGCTTTAATTCGTCCTGAACCTGAGTACTACAATTATTATCACACTCAAGTGCATGGGTTAAGAGTGGAAGATACCGAAAACGCCAAAGTATTTCCTCATGTTTGGAAAAAAATTGAATTGTTGATAACTGATTTACCATTGGTGGCACACAATAAAAATTTTGACGAGAGTTGCCTTAAAGCAGTATTTCGTTGTTATCAAATGGATTATCCTGATTATAAATTTCACTGTACTTATCGAGCCTCTCGCCGAACTTTTCCTCAACTACCCAATCATAAATTGCATACGGTTGCTCAATATGTTGGTTTTACGTTAGAAAACCATCATCATGCTCTTGCCGATGCTGAAGCATGTGCCGTAATAGCGATGAAGGTGTTTGCAGATTAGAATTTCTTGCAAAGTATTTGTGTTATGCTTTTATTTAGCATAATTGTTTATATTTTTGTACCTTATTACATCTTAACCGCAATGTCAAAATTAAGAAATTCTTCCAAAGAATCTACTTCCATGCTTTTTAATCGCTATGTTTGGTTAGTAGATATAATTTACAGATCCGGGCAAATAACTTTTGAAGACATTAATAATCAATGGATTTGTTCTGGGTTGAATGAAAAAGAAGAAAATTTACCTTTACGAACATTTCACAATCATCGTAAAGCCATTGAACAACTTTTTGATATCAATATTGAATGTAATAAACAGGCAGGATATGTTTATTATATTGAAAATGGTAATGATTTGCAACGCCAAAGTGTACGACAATGGTTACTTAATTCGTTTTCTGTCAATAATTTAGTTAGAGAAAGTCATAAACTTAAACATCGAATTTTATTAGAATATATTCCAAGCGGTCAACAGTTTCTTACGTCGGTTATTGAGGCTCTACGTGATAGTGTAACTATTGTAATGAGTTATCAAAGTTATTGGCATAATGAACCGGCAACTTTTGAAGTAGAGCCATATTGTGTTAAACTATTTCGACAACGGTGGTATTTGGTTGCAAAAAATAATTTTGGAAATCTTCGTATTTATGGTTTAGATCGCGTTCAATCTTTGCGGGCCACAAAACATCAATTTCAATTTCCAAAAGATTTTGATGCAGAAAATTATTTTACAAACTGTTTTGGTATTATCAATGAAAATAAAAAAGTTGAAGTTGTACAAATCAAAGTTTGGCACCATGGGAAAAAGAATCGTTATTTTTTATCTTTACCGCTACACCATTCACAAAAAGTTATAGAACTGCATGATGAATATACCATTTTTGAATATTATCTTCAGCCGACTTTTGATTTTCTTCAAGAAATACTTTCTCATGGAGAGGAAATTGAAGTACTTTCACCCTCTTCACTTCGAAACAATATAATGAATATTATCAAAGAACAAGTCCAAAACTATGAAATTATTATTTCCCCTGAAAATGCTATGGTCTGATAGTCAATACAAGTTTCACAAGTTGAAATATTGCTAATACAATGTTATTTTCATCAATGTAATACGTTGTGAAAAGTTGTATACTATCTTTGTACTTGTAAAAGTGAGTCTTGTCAATTATCTTTGCAAGTGCAAAATAATTTGATGATGAAAACATATAAAATTACAGAACGTGATTATATTAAAGCCCACCGTAAAGCAAGTCGTGAGGCAGAGATTGAAAATCACAACCACCCAATTAGTTTCAAACGGGTACACAAGTCAAAAAAAATTTACGACCGTAAACGGAGTAAGGCAGAGAATCAAAAGGCTCTGCCTTATTTATTTTATACTCTAAAAAGATTTTTGGAGAATAGGGAATTTTAGTATCTTTGTAAAATTATATGGAAAGAATCAATTTTCATATCAAGGATTAAATTATGAGTACACAGACATTACATCAATTGCTATCAAACATTCAACTCATTCTTTACTCCAATTCTCCACGGCGGAAACAATTGCTGGAAGAGATAAAGTTGCCTTATATATTAGAAATTCCTGAAATTTCGGCAGAACAATATCCCAAAGATTTGCAGCATGAAGAAATTGCTCTTTACTTGTCTGCTCAGAAGAGTAAAAGTTATCCGAAGCCACTCTCAGACCATTCTATTTTATTAACAGCAGATACTGTTGTATATTGTAAAGGAAGAATATTGGGAAAGCCTAAAAATAAAGAAGAAGCAATTACAATGTTGCAATTGCTGTCAAACTCCAAGCATGAGGTTTATACGGCAATTACATTAAAAAACAAATTAAAAACCGTTTCTGTACAAGAAAAAACAGATGTTTATTTCAGAACACTTACATTAGAAGATATAACTCATTATATAGACCATTATCAGCCTTTTGACAAAGCCGGTGCTTATGGTATCCAAGAGTGGATAGGTAATGCTTTTGTAGTACGGATAGATGGTTCTTATACTAATGTCATGGGTTTGCCGACATCACTTTTATACGAACAATTATCAGACTTTATAACGCATATTCATCAATAATATATGGGAAAAATTATTGCTATAGCCAACCAGAAAGGAGGGGTAGGTAAAACAACTACAAGTATTAATTTATCGGCATGTTTGGCTCATTTCGGTAAAAAAGTATTGGTTATTGATGCCGATCCACAAGCTAATTCTACATCAGGATTTGGGTTTGACTTAAAAAATATAGAAAAAAGTATTTATGATTGTTTTCTTAATGACGCAAAATTAAAAGAAGTTATTCTTGAAACTATGATGCCTTCGCTGCATCTTGTTCCATCTCATATTGATTTGGTAGGTGCGGAATTACAACTTATAGAAGTGCCGAAACGTGAATACATTCTTCGAGAACAGATTCAGTCCATCGTAGGATTATATGATTATATTTTCATTGACTGCTCACCCTCTTTAGGATTAATTACTTTAAATGCTTTGACAGCATCAGATTCGGTCATTATTCCCGTACAATGCGAATATTTTGCATTGGAAGGTTTAGGAAAATTATTGAATACTATTCGTTTAGTACAAAACCGATTAAATCCTGAATTGGAAGTAGAAGGATTTTTAATGACCATGTATGACCAACGAATACGATTAGCAAACCAAGTTGTAGAAGATGTAAGAACACATTTTCAAGATAAAGTTTTTAATACCGTTATTCCGCGGAACACAAAATTGAGTGAATCACCATCATTTGGTAAACCAATTTTATTACATGACCCTCATTGTGCAGGAACTCAAAGCCATCTGGCGTTGGCTCAAGAACTTATTCAAAGAACAAAATCATAAAAAATATGGCAAAAAGTTTAGGACGAGGTTTAGGTGCCCTATTAGGAGAAGATACTGTACCGGCACCTCGTATAAAGCGAGTTATTGAAGAGCAGACAAACGAAAGTTCTGCTATTGCAGAAATTCCAATAGATAAAATTATACCTAATCCTAATCAGCCTCGAAGAACATTTGACCCAGAATCGTTACAAGAGTTAGGGCAATCTATAGAACGTTTGGGGCTTATACAACCCATTACTGTAAGAAAAGAAGGTGATGCTTATCAAATCATCAGTGGAGAGCGTCGTTACAGAGCAGCAAAATCTGTAGGACTTACTGCCTTGCCGGCGTATGTTCGTGAAACTGATGCGCAGGGAGTGTTGGAAATGGCATTGGTAGAAAATATACAGCGTGAAGATTTAAATCCGATAGAAACGGCATTAGGATTTCAACAGTTAATTGAAGAGTGTAAACTTACGCAAGAAAAGTTAAGTGAAAATATTGGAATTAGCAGAAGTCAAATTACCAACTTTTTGCGGCTTTTAAAGTTGCCGGCAGAAGTGCAATTGGCACTCCGAGAAAGAGCAGTTTCTGTAGGACATGCAAGAGCATTAATTAATATTGAAGATTCAGATAAGCAAATAGCCGTTACTAAACGTATTATTACTGAAGATTTGTCGGTAAGGGTTGTAGAGCAAATAGCCCAAGAGTACATTAAAAATAATATTCCTTCTGATAAAAAAACAATAAAATCAATATTACCTGAACCTCAAAACTTTACTGTTTTAAAAGAAAAGTTAGATACTTTTTTTGGTCCCAATGTAAAATTGAAAATTAAACCCAAAGGGGTTATAACTTTAACCATAGATCTTCAAAATGATTATGAGATAGAAAAATTAATTTCTCAACTTTCCGAGAATGGATTGAATGAAGTTTAAAACTAATTTGTGTGTGTTATTTTTTGGTTTGTTTTTTTGTAACACTTGCTGTAAGCATTAATGCTTATGGTTCTTTAGATACATTAAACCGTGATGTATCTAAAACTTTTGATACAACGTCAGTGGTTGTTCAAAAAAAAAACAGTGAAAAAGCCGGTAAAGATACCCTAAAATATCTTCCAAAAAGTAAATTAGATTCACTGTCAACAGGACAAACTTTCTTTATTTCTTTAGTAGCTCCCTCTTTCTATCAAATTGTCAATCGACAGTATTACAAAATTCCGATTGTTATAGGTGGAATAACGGGTTTTGTTATTGGTGGTTGGCAAAGTAATGTAGCCTATGTTAAAGGTAGAAATCGTTATCAATCATTGTTAAATGAGGGATTTTCTACAGAAGATCCTATGATGTTAAGTTTACAAAAAAGCAATAAAAATTATCAGGTATTACGTAACTGGCTTTATGTCGGTGCCGGATTGACATATATATATGGATTGTTGGACGGAGCCTATTTTCATCAAAGATTTTTACAACAACATTCACCTACTAAGGCTGCTATCTATTCATTTTTAGTACCGGGTTTAGGACAATTATATAATCAAAGATATTGGAAAATTCCGATTGTTTATACCTTGTATGGTTTAGGAATTTTTATGTTACAACAACAGCAATTTAGATATAAGTTGTTTAGTGATGCATATAATCAAAAATATGAATTAGAACAATTACAAAGTAAAAAACCCGAAGGTTGGGAAGCAAGAGTTGACGAGTTAACAAAACAATTGGGAACGTTGGCAAGCCGTCCGTCAAGCGGGTTGCAAGGAAGTAGAAATAATTATCGCCGACAAAGAGATTATTGGATATTCGGAATGGCATTGATTCATCTTGTCAATGTTGTGGATGCAGCCGTAGATGCTCATTTTTTTGATTATGATGTAAGTGATAATTTATCCATTCGTTTTACACCTCAAATGGATTTGTTTCAGTACGGCAATATGGATGCAACGGCAACCGTAGGTTTAGGCTGTAATATTACATTTTAAAATTCTTAATATGTTTATTTCTAAGACTATAAAAGAATTTGATCAAGAAATCTGAAAATCATATACCCATACAAAGGAATCAATCCCTTTAATAGACCCGTTAAAATTACTTACTCATGAAATACTTTTACACTTTTACACTATTTTTTCTCAGTTTTATTGCTTTTTCTCAGGAGCAGAAAAAAATAGAAAATATTTCAATTTTTGATTATTTACGTAAAAAAGAATCGCTGCAAAATACAGTAAATTTTTCTATTACAGATTATGAAATTGACAGTGCTAAACTGTTAAGTGCTACCCCTGATTCTATATACATTCAAAGATTGCAGAAAATAACATCTCCCTATCAATTGCCGTATAACCAAATTGTAAGAAACTACATAGAACTATATACTTTCCGAATCAAAGAAAAAACCGAAAGTATTTTGGGACTTTCTCAATACTACTTTCCGATTTTTGAAGAAATCTTCGACAGTTACGGCTTACCTTTAGAATTAAAATATTTAGCGGTTATTGAATCAGCGTTGAATCCTAATGCCGTTTCTCGGGCAGGGGCAACAGGTTTATGGCAATTTATGTATCATACAGGTAAACTCTACGGTCTTAAAGTGAATTCATTGGTAGATTATCGTAGAGACCCTATTGCCGCCACGCACGCGGCAGCACGTCACTTAAAAGATTTATATAAAATTTATGGTGATTGGTCATTAGTGCTTGCAGCTTATAACTGTGGAATGGGTAACGTTAATAAAGCCAGAAGGCGTAGCGGTAAAGATGATTTTTGGTCAATTTATTACTATTTACCGCGTGAAACAAGAGGGTATGTACCTGCATTCATAGGAGCAATGTATGCCATGAATTATTACAAAGAACATAATTTAGTACCTCCCAAAATTAACTTTGAGCCGTTTTATCGCTATGACACCATAGGAATTAATCGCTGGGTACATTTTGAACAAATTGCTGATGTGATGAATATTCCTATAGATGTTTTACGAGAATTGAATCCACAATATCGTTGCGATATTATTCCGGGCAACGAACAAACTTATTACATTAAATTACCTCTTCAAAAAGTCGATAAATTTTTAGTACTCCAAGATTCTATTTTTAATTACAATTCTCAAAAGTATAATCCTGCCGTTATGGTTTCTCCCGAATCATATACTAAAAAAGCATCCATAAAAGGTAAAACAAAAACTTATTACACCGTACGTTCAGGAGATACTTTATCACAAATTGCAGCCAATCATGGTGTAAGAATTTCTGACATTAAAGATTGGAATAATTTATACAGCAATCGTATTCGTGCAGGACAAAAGTTAGTGCTTTATAAGCGGTAAAGTTTTGAAAATCTACTCAATGAAATCTATTCTTATCCTGCTTTTCGTGTTTTTGTGTACTGCTTTATGGGCACAAAAAATCGATGGAAATAAAGATTCAACAATGCTTTATTTACTTGTCGGAACTTACACTACCGGCAATAGCCAAGGTATTTATGTTTATAAATTCAATATAGAAACGGGTAAGGCTGAGTATGTAAATGAAACAAAAGTTGAAAATCCGTCTTATATGGTCGTTTCAAAAGATGAACGTTTTGTTTATGCTGTAAGTGAAAATGCAGGTGAAAAAGCGATGGTCAATGCGTTTTCATTCGATAAAAAAGCAGGTAAATTAACTGTCATCAATGCACAGCCAACACATGGTGATGATCCTTGTTATATCAATATCGATTATCAAAATCGTTTTATAATAACGGCGAATTATTCAGGAGGAAGTGTTAGTGTTTTTCCTTTGTCAAAAGATGGTTCATTACAACCTGTTAATCAATTAATGAAGTTTGATTCAATGGGTCATCATCAAAAAAAATCACATATACATTGTGTTCTTTTTTCACCAAATCAGCAATATTTGTTTGCTACAGATTTAGGAAAAGACTGTATTTATCAATTCCGTATCAATAACAAAGTTCCTTTTTTAGTTACAGATTATCAAACTTTGCCGTTAGAAAATGGTTCCGGCGCACGGCACTTAGTTTTTCATCCTAATAGAAAATTTGCTTATTCTATCAATGAGTTATCCGGAAAAGTAACAGTTTTTCATTATAACCATCATTCTCTTCAACCGATTCAATACGTTGTTTCCGACACATCAAAAAATCCCGGAAATAAAGGTAGTGGAGATATTCATATATCTCCCGACAGTAAATTTTTATATACTTCTAATCGTGAAACGGTCAATAATATCGCCATATTCAAGATTGACTCTATCGATGGAAAATTATCTTTATCCGGATTTCAAACTACGGGTTTACACCCCCGTAATTTTATTATTACCCCTAACGGCAAATATCTTTTGGTGGCTAACATGAAAAGTAATAATATCCAAGTTTTTGAAATGAATAAGGAAACCGGACTTTTGGTGGAAAATAAGTCGAATTTACTCACCAACATTGACCGTCCGGTATGTTTAAAATTTGTGGGTAGCAGGTAATGATACAATTGAATAGATAAGTCATATAGATACTTAACAATTTACTCCTACATACTATTATGTACCCATGGCAAAATAAAAAAGAAAAAAGAACCTTTCCCTATCTTTTTTTTCTCTTCCTTATTGCCATACTTTCATTTTTCATACTGATGACGCTCTATTTTTTTCCGAAAAAAGGAGTAGAAATTTCTGATAATCTTACATTAACATTACCTGAAATCGAAACTTTTTCTGACGCAGACTTTTCTGACGCAGAAATCTTTGATTTGTCATTATTAGATACGTTGAGTTATACACCCTCATATCCCGTACTCTCATCAATCGGAAGGTCAGACATTAAAGATCAGGTTTATGCTTTACCACCCACCGCCATTGAACATAACAGTTTATCGGAAAAAGAAAACCTGCAACATTTTTTTACTGCTTTACAAAAGAATAAATTAACCCGTATTCTTTATTTTGGAGATTCACAAATTGAAGGAGACCGAATTACACACGGGTTACGTAATAAGTTACGAGAATATTTTCAGGATAAAGGACACGGAATAGGAATGTTTCCCCTTAACCCCAATATTCCTGTTCATCCTAATATTAAAATCAGCCTCTCTTCCGGCTGGAAAATATCGCCACCGGTTTTTAATTTGCCGGATCGTGAAGCCCATATTGCTTGTGGTACTTACCTTGCAACAACATCAGTAAGCCTTAAGCAAGATGAATCCCATTACTTTAAAATAACTACACGAGACTTAAAAAAATATAGACCTTTCAGTTATCAGACTTTCTATTTACAATGCCGAAATACTGTCGGAACAACCCGTATAACACTACAGTCTGATGATATTCCCATTACTAAAATAAATTTACAACCTTCCGACAAAATACGATACATCAAATTTAAAGTACCGCTTTCCATAAAAAACAGTTATCAATTTGACGTTTCAGGACAAGGAGTATTTGAAGTTTTAGGTATTGGAATTGAAGATGACAGTAAGATTATGGTGGATAATATTCCGCTAAGAAGTAATGACGGATTAGACTTTACCAAAGTTGATGCTCAAAGTTTTATCCAAGCCGTAGAGCAACTTCAACCAGCGTTGATTATCTATCAGTTTGGATTAAACTTTTTAGTGCGTGAAGATATGCTCTCTTTTTATGCCGAGCAGCTCAACCGACAATTGGCTTTTCTTAAAAAGTCATTTCCTGCCGCAGATATATTGGTCGTAGGTGTCAATGATTATGCGGCACGGAAGCACGGAATGTTGCGTACATCAGACAACATTGATGCTTTCAGATATATCCAACGCCAGCAAGCGTTGAATAATGGTTGTGCTTATTGGGATTTGTATTTGGCTATGGGAGCTAAAAAATCTGCCATATACTGGTCAACAGCATATCCTCCGTTGATGACCAAAGATTATTGTCATTTTACGGCAGACGGGATAGAAATTGTTGAAGATTTACTTTTCAATGCGCTCATTCAAGATTATATTGACTGGACTAATGTAAAAAATAAACAATAATCCCTGCTTGGCAATATGATGCAGGAAAATAGTTGAGAGTATTAAGCGGAAGAATTTCCATGAAAGCGGAAGA
>CAYVGO010000034.1:0-13902 GCA_964450725.1 uncultured Muribaculaceae bacterium | reverse complement strand
GTATTAAGCGGAATTTGCAAATAGGATTATATTGATTGGATAAATGTAAAAATAAAAAATAACCAATACCGATCTATGGATTTTACTCGACTTTTTGAATCCTTGTTTCTTTATTCTGAAGAAAGCCCGCTCATTTTCAGCCGTTGGTCTTTTTGGCTTTTTTTCGGTGTGCTCTTGGCCGGATATTGGCTGGTAGAGAGAAAAACCTATTACCGTACGGTATATCTTACCCTTTTCAGCCTCTTCTTTTATTATAAAACCAGCGGAATATACTTTACTTTATTGGTCGCCATTACGGCTCTTGTTTACGGATTAGCCATTGCCATTCAAAAATCACAAAATCTTACCACCAAAAAGTGGCTGCTTGCACTCTCTGTCATCTCTTCGCTCTTCATACTTTTTTATCTTAAATACGCTTTTTTTATTGTAGAAATATTCTCTTCTCTTTTGGGTATAGAATATGATGTAGTCAATATTGCCGCACTTTTGGGAAATCAGGTGATGGGAGGAGACACCTTCAAAATTGCCGATGTAATTTTACCCGTAGGAATTTCTTTCTACACCTTTCAATTAATAAGTTATACTGTTGACGTGTATCGTCAGGAAGTTCGTGCCGTAAAAAATCTGTGGAACTTGATGTTTTATGTCTCTTTTTTCCCCCAACTTGTTGCCGGACCTATTGTAAGAGCTAAAGATTTTATTGCACAAATCGCCCGAAAATATGACGTTACTCAGGAAGAATTTTGGGGAGCGGTTTTTTTAATCACCACCGGAATGGTCAAAAAGATTGTATTTTCAGATATGATTTCTTCCAATTATATTGATAAAATCTTTGGAAATCCTACGCAATACAGTGCCATAGAACTTCTTTTTGCCGTTTACGGTTATGCCATGCAAATCTATTTTGATTTTTCCGGCTACTCCGATATTGCCATAGGATTGGCACTCATACTCGGATTCAGACTCTCTAAAAACTTTGATACACCTTATCAGTCTGTCAACATTTCTCAGTTTTGGAGGCGCTGGCACATTTCACTCAGTACATGGCTCAAAGATTATCTTTACATTCCTTTGGGTGGAAATCGTAAAGGAAAAGTAAGACAGTATCTGAATTTATTAATCACCATGCTTATTGGAGGATTATGGCATGGTGCAAGTGTAAAATTCCTTCTGTGGGGATTCCTGCACGGATGTTTACTGGCAATCCATAAATTGCTATTACGCTTTCGTTGGTTTGTCAAATTACCTGTACCGAAATGGATAGGCATATTGCTAACATTTCACTGGGTTTGTCTGGCATGGATATTCTTTCGTGCCGACACTTTGTCAGATGCTTTACTCATCACAGAAACACTGCTGACCTCTTTTATTCACCCCATCCAAATCATAGAATTTGCCTCCGTTTATCAACAATATACAGCATTATTATTTGCCAGTTTTGTAATTGTCTTTTTAGGGTTACGATATAAAAACAAACTCCGTAAGTTATTTATTATTATCCCAACGGGTTTAAAGTTTGTTTTACTCTACGTGGTTATATTGTTATTGTTGTTTTCTCAAACCAGTTCATCGGCACCCTTTATTTATTTTCAGTTTTAATCAGAAAGGTGACGGAAGATTATCAGTCATATATTGTCGTTGATACCTTCCGGAGTAGGGCTATTCTAACGTAAAATCACATGGTTTTTTACTAGACTCAACGGTATCAATTTCTTGATACTATTATTTTCTCAATAAATATTAATATTGTTTCAAAATTATTGAGAACAATATTAGCATGGCATAAAAAACTATCTTTGTCTCAAAATTATTTGCGCATGAAAAGCAATTTATGGATAATTGTCGGTCTAAGCCCCATGTTGTTATGTTGGCTGCTTCCTTTTTCCATCTATGGCTCACAACAACAGAGTTACTACTTTAAAAGTTTGGGAGTAGAAGATGGATTGTCTCAAAATATGGTGTACTCTATTATTCAAGACAAGCAAGGTTTTATGTGGTTTGCCACTATGGACGGTCTCAACCGATATGATGGAACTTCCTTTAAAATTTACAAGAAAAACCCCTTTACAAATAATTCTTTAAAGAGTGATGCCATATTCTCTTTAGTAGAAGATTTAAATGGAATATTGTGGATTGGTACAGATGAAGGAGTAATGCTCTATGACCCTATGCAGGAATGCTTTTCAGAGTTTCCGTTATATATAGAAGGAAAGTCGGCAGAAGGCATTGTCAGAGATATTATATTAGACAAAAAAGGAAACATCTGGCTCACGATTTCAGATAAAGGGGTATTTTGCATTACGCCGTATAAAGAAACAAAATACTATTCATTGAGCCATTATTTTAAAAAAGGACAAGGAAGCATCAGAGATTTGTGTTTTGATGCTGACGGTAACTTATGGATTGCGACTTACCGTAAAGGAATTTTTAAACTCAATCCGACTACCGAAGAATTTACTCAATTTATGATTGATGATGCTCTTGCCAATCTCTCTAATAATGATGTTGATGCTTTATACCTATTAAATTCAGAAACACTTTTGGTCGGAACTATCAATAAAGGTGTATTAAAATTAAATTTGAGAGAACATCAATTGACTCCTTTTATTACAAAAGGAAAAGACAATAAACATCTTTTTGTCCGTACTCTCTATGTTGATACGGAAAATAATATTTGGATCGGTACAGAAAGCGGAGTGATTATTTACTCTCAAACTACTGGAGAAACTACTTATTTACAACACCTTTTCAACGACCCTTATTCTATCTCAGACAATGCTATTCACGCTATTTACCAAGACCGTGAAGGAGGAATATGGCTTGGAACATATTTTGGCGGGGTCAATTACTTTGCTAAATCTTATGCTCGTTTTGAAAAATATTATCCTATTACAGGTGAAAATACTGTCAGTGGAAAAAGTATCAGCGAATTTTGTGAAGATTCGTCTGGGAAAATATGGATTGCGACTGAAGACGTAGGTCTAAATTGTTTTGACCCTGTGAAAAAAACCTTTACCAACGGCTTTATTCCCGCCAATAACCTTCATGCTTTAATGTACGACGGGGAAAAATTGTGGATAGGTTCTTTTTCCAAAGGTTTATTTGTTATGGATTTGAAAAGCCGAAAGGTAAAAAATTATCTCAGTTCGCCTTCCGACAAATCACTCAATAATGACAATATTTACTCTATTTACAAAGACTATCAGGGAACAATCTGGATTGGAACTATGACCGGTTTACATCGCTATCTTCCTCACACCGATAGTTTTGAAGCCGTGTCTGAAAAAGAAATCTCTTCACAGGTTAATGATATTATCGAAGACTTTGACGGTATATTATGGTTTGCTACTTTAGGACAAGGGGTATTTTCATATAACCGAAAAAAGAATTTGTGGGAACATCACCGTACATTGCTCACTGGCGACTCACGGGGAAAAATGGTGGTGTGCATTCTTGAAGATAAACATCATGGGTTGTGGATGGGAACAGAAGGAGCTGGCATGGTCTATTATGACAGACATTCCGACAAATTTACCAAACACTATGATACTCACAACGGATTACCCAACAACATTATTTACCGCTTGTGTGAAGATGTCGGCGGAGGTATTTGGGGAAGTACCAGCAAAGGGTTATTCAGATTTGACCCTCAAACGGAAGTAGTGAAATGCTATAGTCATAAAGACGGGTTATTGGGAGACCAGTTTAATTACAAATCTGGATTTACTTCTAAAAACGGTAAAATTTATTTTGGCGGGGTCAAAGGTTTTATCTCTTTTGATGCCGATAAACTTGCCTCTTCAACGGTTCCTCCGTCAATAATATTCAACAGTTTTCAGTTGTTTAACTCAGAAGTTTCCATAGGGTCAAAAAATTCTCCTTTACAACAATCCATCATTTATACAAAACAAATCACCCTCTTTTACGGACAATCTATTTTCAGTATCGGTTTTGCTACGCCAAATTACTCTTCTCCGCAAGGAAATCAGTATTTTTATAAACTGACAGGGTGGGATAAAGATTGGATTAATGTAGGGCAGTCGCATCAAGTGACGTATTCTAATTTACCTCCCGGAAGATATATTTTTACTGTTAAAGTGATGAACGATGACGGACTTTGGGGAGAAGTAAGTAATTCTTTGGGAATTCGCATTTTACCTCCGTTCTATAAAACCTTCTGGGCTTATTTGTGTTATGTTATTATGATATTGCTCTTGGGTTATTATCTTTTCAGAAGTTATATCAAAAGTCTCCAGAAAAGGAATGAAAAGGCGATGGAATTATTAGAACGAGAGAAAGAAAAAGAATTATATGATGCCAAGATTAACTTTTTTACCAACGTTACTCACGAAATACGAACACCATTAAGCCTCATAAAATCTCCGTTAGAAGAAATTATGAAAGAGGTTAAAAAGTCTGATGTCCATTTCGAAAATCTTTCCATTATCCAAAGAAACACCAACAGACTACTCAAATTAGTGAATGAATTGTTAGATTTTCGTAAAACCGAAGCCAAAGGATTAAAATTAAATCTGACCCGTACTGACATTGCCTTACAGATTCGAGAAACCGTCAAACGTTTTGTACCCGCCGCCAATACCAAAAATATTCTTTTCAGACAATTGTTTCCCGAAAAAGGTTTTATGGCAGACGTAGATGTCGAAATCTTTACTAAAATACTGAGTAACCTATTCAACAATGCACTCAAACATGCTTATTCTTTCATTCAAATTGAATTAGAGCATAAAGGAGATACTTTTAAACTAACCGTTTCAAATGATGGCGACAGAATTCCTCCGAAAGAATCAACAAGGGTTTTCAAGCCTTTTGTAAAGTTAAATGAAAACAGCATGGGAACAGGTATTGGACTTCCTTTTGCCAAAACATTGGTAGAATCTCATAAAGGAGAAATTTTTATTGATACAAATTATATTGATGTAACCTTTGTTATTATTTTACCTATCCGCCAAAAAGCATCCATTTCACTTAACCAAGAATGTGAGGAAAAAAGTGAATTAGAAAGTACAGAAAAACATCCTGACTTTGCTCTGCCGATTAGCGACAGTAGAAAAACAATTCTTAGTGTTGAAGATAATGAAGAATTTCAGGACTTTATGACCAACCAGTTAAAAAAAGATTATCAAATTATTAAGGCAAAAAATGGTCAGCAGGCATTGGAAATTCTTAATGAACAATTTGTTGATTTGATTGTGAGTGATATTATGATGCCACTAATGGACGGTATGAGTTTATGCCAAAGGTTGAAAGAAAACGTTAGATATAGCCACATTCCTATCATTTTACTGACGGCAAAAACAGGATTACAGTCGCAGATTGACGGACTAAAAATGGGAGCCGATGATTATATTGTAAAACCCTATTCCATAGACTTTTTGAAAGCAAGGATTGAAAACCTTTTGACCAACAGGCAAAAAATACGTGAATCTTATAAGCATTCTCCGGAGTCTACCGTAGAGGTCATTGCACACACCAAGACAGATAAACATTTTCTTAATAAATTAGTAGAATCTATCCATGCTCGATTAGAAGAGGTAGATTTAGATGTTGACGCTTTAGCAGAGATGATGAATATGAGTAGAGCAACTCTTTATAGAAAAGTCAAAAGTATCTCTGAATTGACCCCGAATGATTTCATTCGGCTTATTCGATTGAAAAAAGCGGCCGAATTGCTGAGAAACAAAGAATACAGAGTCAATGAAATTGCTTTTATTGTCGGATTCAATTCCTCTTCTTATTTTTCTAAATGTTTCTTTAAACAGTTTGGCGTACTTCCTAAAGATTTTGAGAAAAAAGGTTGAGCAAATAATTCACACCGGTCTATACTGTTGATGATAAAACTCTATATTCTGTCTCCCTTTTTACTTCTCAATTTTAAATATTGGTTTGATGATTTAAAAATAATCACGTAAATTTGCCGCCAAATCAAAACTTTTTATTTGTGGACCCTGACTCCTTTCACGCTTTTATCTCTTTGTCGCCCGCCTTTTCTTTAGGGTATTCTCTTGTATTATTTTCCATTATTTTATGCTTAATCTTTATTTCGGCAATGATTTCCGGAGCCGAATCTGCCTTTTTTTCATTAGGTACTAAAGAAAAGTCAAACATTTTGAAATCCAATACCGAAAAATCAAGGTATATTTTATTGTTGTTGGAAAATCCGAATCGTTTATTGGCAACAATTCACATTGCCAATAACTTTGTCAATCTTTGTGTGGTTATTTTGTCGACCGTACTTATTCAGCGAACGATTGTTTTTCACTCCGAAGTGGTCGATATTTTATTTAATGTTGTTATCATTACTTTTTTAATTCTACTTTTTGGAGAAATTATTCCTAAGATTTTAGCAGGTTACAAATCCTTGTCTTATGTTCGTTTTGTGGCGCGATTTATCGGTTTTATCTCCAAAATTCTTTCTCCGTTTTCTTTCTTATTAGTCAAAGCGGCAACTGTAGTAGAAAATAAAGTGATTGACAATGAACAATCCTTTTCTATGGACGACCTTTCTACTGCTGTCAGTTTATCTACCATGTCTTCTAAAGAGGATAAAAACATTTTAACCCGTTTGGTGAAATTCAGAGAAACTACCGTACGTGAGATTATGGTACAGCGGATTGATGTTACCACCATAGAAAGTACAACAAATTTCCAAGATTTAAAAGAAAAAATTATTGAGTGGGAATATTCGCGCGTACCCGTTTATCAAAATGATATTGACAAAATCATTGGAGTATTACACTTGAAAGACATTCTTCCTCATATTGATAAAGTAGATTATCATTGGCTGACCCTGCTGCGAAAACCGCTCTATGTTCCGGAAAATAAAAAAATCAATGATTTGCTGGAAGAGTTTAAGGCAAAAAAAATACACTTTGCTATTGTTGTTGACGAATATGGCGGATTTTCGGGTATTGTAACCCTTGAAGATGTTTTAGAAGAAGTAGTAGGAGAAATTAATGACGAATCTGATGCAGAGCAATCTAACTATATTGCTAAACCCGACGGTTCCTATATCTTTGAGGGAAAGACCACTATTCATGAACTTTGTCAGGTATTTACATTACCTCCTCATTATTTTGATGATATACGCGGTACTGCCGAAACAATCAGCGGATTATTATTAGAGCGTAAAGGTGATTTTGTCAAAACAGACGAAGAACTTATCATTAGAGATTTTCGATTTTATGTTGCTAAAATGGAAGGACACAGAATATTAAAAATACAAGTATTTCCAAAACCTCAAAACAAAAAACCTTCACTTTAGTTGTATGAAACTTACCGCTTTCAGTCCTGCCGCAGGTTGCGGTTGTAAAATCTCTTCTGCCGTCTTACAAGAAATTCTGGCAAAGCAGCCTCATCATACCACTCCATTTTTTCCGCAATTGTTGGTCGGGAATGATACCTTGGATGATGCTGCAGTATATGATTTAGAAACGGGAATGTCGGTTATTTCAACCACCGATTTTTTTACGCCGATTGTTGATAATCCTTTTGACTTTGGACGTATTGCGGCAACAAATGCCATCAGCGACATTTATGCAATGGGTGGAAAACCAATCATGGCCATTGCTATTTTAGGGTTTCCGGTCGATAAATTACCTACATCGGTAGCCTCAGAAATTATTGCAGGAGCAAAAGCAATATGTCATCAGTGTAATATTCCTTTAGCCGGAGGCCACAGTATTCAAAACGCCGACCCTATTTTCGGATTAGCCGTTACAGGAATCATACCTACTGCAAATATCAAACGTAACTCAACCCCAAAACCCAACGACATACTATGTCTGACCAAACCTTTAGGAATAGGGTTGGTTACAACGGCAGGAAAGTTTGATAGCGCAACAGGAACCGACATAAAAACTGCGATTGAATGGATGACACAACCCAATAAATTCGGAGAAATATTAAGTACATTTGAAGAAGTTACCGCCATGACTGACGTTACCGGATTTGGCTTGTTAGGACATTTGTCGGAAATGATACTTCCTCAAAAACTGACGGCGGTAATTGATTTTAAAGCCATTCCTACTTTTGGAAATTTGTCGCAATATATTGAGCAAGGTTCTATTCCCGGAGGTACGGAAAGAAACTATCAGGGAGCACTGCACCATGTTACATCGTTAACCCTTCATCAAAAAGCAATCCTGTGCGATCCCCAAACCAGCGGAGGATTATTGTTTGCTGTCAATCCTTCGGGATTAGAAAACGTTAAAGCAGCAGCAGAAAAAAGCAATACACCGCTATATATTATCGGAAGAATTACTGAAAAAGCAGAGACTGCGATTGTCGTAGAGTAATCTTTTGATAAACACAATCGGGACATCATTTTTATTGAGTATTCAATCCTTTTCCACCCAGCCAATCTTTAAGTAAATCCGCAATCTGTACATTATTCAAGTCGGACATTAAAAAGTGTGTATTGCCATAAATCCCGATTTTCGGTAATTCAACTAAAGTGGCATCTCCGCCGTATTTGTTGATGGTTTCTACGAACTTTCGTCCCATTTGTAGACGAACTCTCCAATTTTCACCCCCAAGTTTGTTGGTTACCTCTTCGGGAATGTAATCACCAAAGTAGAGTACAATCGGAATTTTTGTGAGTTTGAGAAACTCTTCCTTTGTTATACTTATACCGCTCAACGTTCCGGTCAGGCTTGGCATGGGCTCGGGTACTTCTCCTTCCGGGAACAGGTAACCGCCGGGCTCGTAAGAGATAATGGCCTTCACATTCTGACGTTGAATTGCAACCATCCATCCTGTCAATCCTCCTGCCGAGTGGGTTACAAGGATTCCGTTCCCTATTTTATCGAACAGGGCATTAAGTGCAGGAACATCTTTATTTAATGTACTTAGATTTGGGGTCATCTGACGAAAAAATTGCTCTAATGATGCACTATCACTCGGAAATTGAACCCCTTTATTGAACTGCGGCCACTCTCCGATACGGAAAATATCGAACCAAAACTGCTCGTCGGCTTGCGGCTTCAGGTTCAGATTGGCGGTTGTACGTCCTGCTTTTCCTCGTCCGGGTAAATCTACAAGATAGGTACTGAATTGATGGCGTAACATCAGGTTATTGAATCCCTCCCGTCCGTCAGGAGTGGTAGTCCATGAGCGTGCCGACTGACCATATCCGTGTACAAATACCAATGGTAACCGGTAAGTGTTGGCAGGAACCTGAAAATCTACTACGGCGTGGTCGGCATGGTAACTTTGTCCCTCTTCTATGGGAGTTCCCCAACCTCCGAACTTGCTGTTATCATACGTGCCGGCGCGATATTCTACTGTACCTCCGATAGCAAAATTCCCTTGTTTTTCAATGACAAGCGCTTTTTGTGCTGAGGCAATTTGTAAGGATAAATTAAACATAATGAGAACACTTGAGAGAATGCGGATTGTTTTCATAGAATGGATGTTATTTTAGATGTTGTTTAAAGAATGAGTCAAGTTTCGGTAATGTAACAGCGAGAGATTGAGGCTGATCATATAAATCGACGTGCGTTGCCCCCGAAACTATAAACAGTTCTTTAGGCTCGGCTGCCCGTTGATAAGCATCTTCGCTAAAGTACTTAGATACTGCTTTTTCTCCAACAATAAAAAGTAGCGGACGCGGAGAAATAGTTTCTATCTGTATAAACGGAAAAAAATTCATCATCGGGGCAAGACTTGTATAAGAGTAATAAGCCGTAGAATTGGGATGTTGTCCACGTGCGGGGTTTTCGTAGTAATCTAAAAACTCACGCGCATACTGCGGAGTAGAAGCATCTACCTTTTCGGGCAAAGCACGAATATCTTTACGTACGCTTCCACCGAACTCTGCTGTGCGTTGTTCCCCAATCTGGTCTAAGGTTGACATTCGTTGCTCGTAGGTAATTCCATCGCTAACCCCTTGACGGCGTGCACGTCCCATATCATACATACTTATTGTTGCAAGTGCCTTAATCCGGTGGTCAATCTGCGCCGCACTTATCGCATAACCACCGCCGCCGCAAATACCGATAACACCAATCTGTTCTTTGTTTACCAGCGGATGATTACTCAAAAAA
Source organism: uncultured Muribaculaceae bacterium (assembly GCA_964450725.1). Lineage (GTDB taxonomy): Bacteria > Bacteroidota > Bacteroidia > Bacteroidales > UBA932 > CAYVGO01. Next base: position 3,838 of record CAYVGO010000034.1, on the reverse strand, counting down.
TCTACTGCTGCACTGTAATCCTCAACCCGAATTTCGGGTACTTCAATGCGTCGTGGCTCTCCGCCGCTCTCTCCATAAAAAGAGGCATCGAATGCTAACGTAACATAACCCAGTTCTGCCATCTTTTGAGCATGAAGTCCCGCGGTTTGTTCTTTTACTCCGCCAAAAGGATGCCCGACCACAATCCCGGCATACTTTTTATTCTTACTGTATCCGGCAGGAAGATAGAGGTTTCCTACTACATTAATCTGCATTCTGTTATTGAAAGATACTTTTTCAATCGTTACACCGTTCACTATCTGTTGTTTGTTGCTTTCCGACATTTCTGACAATACCGCACGGGCAGCATTCACTTTATCAGGCTCCATATTTTTTGCGATAATCTCCATGGCATCTTGTAACTGCTCTGTAGTAATGCCGATATGTTTACATATATCGATATGAGAACGCAGCATTGGCTCTACACCGCCTACACCCACAAGAGCCGCCACGGTGGTGAGTTCTCTTTCGGAATAACTTAAAAGATCTCGCTCGAAAATATCGGCAAACAGATGTTCTTTTAAAAATCGTTCTATTTCAGGAGCAAATTCGGCATAGCCTGCACGTGGAGCATCGACAGGAACGCCCGAAATTTCTGACAGAATATCTCTTCCTCGCTCATATTTGCTCTTTTTACTTTTGATTTCAGAAGCCTCCCTTCCATACCTGTCTTCAATATTTTGTGCTTTGCGCTGTTCAAGTACTGCCATAAAAGTTTGTAGTCCGCGTAGGCTGCGCGGAAAACCGCAATAAGCATAAATGTGAACCAATACCTCTTTAATTTCATTGATAGTCATGCCTCCGTCAAGTCCTTTGACTAATGCCATTTTCAGACTCTCCAAATCTCCGGCTGCCGCTAACGCTGATATAGAAACAATATACTGCTGCTTTAGACTTAGGGTATATTGTTTTTTGGGATATTGCGTATCATCAACAGGTTCATACCAAGAGGTTTTATTGGTTTGCGCGTTACATCCAACGGCAAGATGAGCAAACCAACTATCTTCAGTCGCTCCATGCCAATGAACTACATCGGGTGCAATTTCTACTACATCTCCCGGAGAGAGCATTTGAACCGGTTTTCCTCGCTCTTGATAGTAACCCTTTCCTGCCGTTACAATCAATAATTGACCACCGGTATGGCTATGCCAGTTATTTCGACTACCGGGCTCAAAAGTTACATTAGAAACCGGTGTATTAAGTTCCTTTAAAGTAGTAAGGGGAGCAAGGTAAGCCTGTCCTTTAAAGTTTTGTGCCGCCTCCGGCGACAGTTTATTTCCCAGAGGGAAGAGTTGCTGAATATTCATAGTATGTTGCTGAGCATTAAGGGTAACAATAGAAATAAGCCATGTCATACAAAGTGCAGTAATAGTTTCTTTTCTCATTTTTTTATTGAATCAAAGTTAGACAGTGCAAAGGTAGGCAACAGAACAACGAACATCCATAGATAAATTACGGTTTATATAACCAATTTTACAGATAGCAAAGTTTTTGATTATAAGATGACAGCACAAATTACGGAATTGCTAACCACAATTACAGATTAAACAACGCCAGGAGATAAAACTTAGGGAAATAAGTTACCTTTGTCTTATTCAAAAAATCAACAGATATGGGTGATATTATAATTATGGAATCTATACAGGATTACAACAAACAACTTGGATTGGAAACACTGCACCCATTGGTGAGTGTTATCGACTTTTCTACGCTCCAAACCTTGAAGCATAACCGTAAAAACTTTGGGTTCTATTGCGTATTTTACAAGGAACTTGAATGTGGGACACTTAAATATGGTCGCAGCAAGTACGACTATCAAGAAGGAACACTTGTATTTATTGCTCCGGGGCAAGTAGCGGGTGTTGACGATGGCGGTGAAACCCTTAACCCCAAAGGGTTATCATTGGTTTTTCATCCCGACTTGCTTTATGGTACCCCTTTATCGCGGCGTATCAAAGACTATTCATTTTTTTCTTACGAATCTAATGAAGCTTTACACATGTCTGAACGGGAGCGGAGTATTATCCTGAACTGTTTTCATGAAATAAAAGAGGAATTGGAACACGCTATAGATAAACACAGCAAGCAAATCATTGCCGCCAACATCGAGGTACTGCTCAACCATTGTGTTCGATTTTATGACCGTCAATTTGTAACCCGTGAGGTTACCAACCACTCTATTCTGGGGCGGTTCGAGCAACTGCTTGCTACTTATTTTACATCAGATTTACCCCAAGAAGTAGGCTTGCCATCGGTTCAATACTGTGCCGACCAACTCCACCTTTCGTCCAACTATTTTGGAGACTTAATCAAGAAAGAGACCGGAAAATCTGCATTAGAATATATTCAGTTGACCATTATTAATCGGGCAAAAGAACTGTTAATTGCAAATAACAAAAGCATTAGTGAAATTGCTTACCTGCTCGGATTTAAGTACCCACACCACATGAGCCGAATGTTCAAAAAGATTATTGGAACTACACCCAATGAATTTAGGGTAGCCAACTAACCCTCATAGATTTTAGACAAAATATCATTCGTTTTAATTTATAAGCCACATAAAATAGATAGAAATGAAAAGTAAACTTATTACACAAACGTTAGAAGATGGTCTAAGTCGACGTAACTTCTTCAAAACTTCTGCTTTGGCAGGGGCTGCCATGATACTGCCATCGAGTATGGCTAATACCTTAGTTTCCGAACAGGAAAAGAGAAAAAATCATACTTCTGTAATCTCTGAATACCGTGTATTGGGTACAGGTAAAGCAGCAATGGAGGTTTCTGCGATTGGGTTCGGATGTATGGGAATGAACTATAATCGCAGCCAATCACCGGATCGCAAAGTATGTATTAAACTTATTCAAGAGGCCGTTGAACGTGGTGTAACTCTGTTTGATACGGCAATCATTTATGGACCACTCATCAATGAAGAGTTGTCAGGAGAGGCATTGGCCCCATTTAAGAATAAGATTGCTGTTACTACCAAATTCGGTCATGAGGTAATCAATGGAAAGGCTACAGGGCGGCAGGATAGTCGTCCGGAAACAATAAGACGTTATTGCGATGACTCTCTTCGCCGGTTGCATATTGATACGATTGAATTATTTTACCAACATCGATTCGACCCTAACGTACCCATTGAAGATGTTGCCGAGACTATTGCCGACTTGGTAAAAGAAGGAAAGATTAAACGCTGGGGATTGTGCGAAGTAAGCGTAGAAACAATACGTAAGGCTCACGCAGTTTATCCGCTTACGGCTATTCAAAGCGAATATCATCTTATGCACCGTGATGTTGAGCAAAATGGCGTGCTCAATATATGTCAGGAATTGGGAATTGGTTTTGTTCCGTACAGTCCTTTAAATCGAGGATTCTTGGGTGGATGTATAAATGAATATACGCTGTTTGATACTTCAAACGACAATCGACAAACATTGCCCCGTTTCACCCCTGAAGCAATACGTGCCAATACCCGTATCGTGAATGTCTTGCAACAATTTGGGCGTATACATGCAATGACTTCTTCTCAGGTTGCATTGGCGTGGTTACTGCAAAAAGCACCTTGGATTGTTCCGATACCCGGTACTACAAAGTTTTCACATTTAGAGGAAAACTTGCGAACGTTAGGATTCTCATGCTCCACCGAGCAATGGAAGGTGTTAGAGCAATCCATAGCAGCAATTCCGGTAATGGGCAATCGTTATAATGCCGAACAACAAAGGCAGGTCAGTCATTGAGTGCACCACATGAGCCGAATGTTCAAAAAGATTATCGGAACTACGCCCAATGAATTTAGGGT
>CAYVGO010000033.1:0-25173 GCA_964450725.1 uncultured Muribaculaceae bacterium | reverse complement strand
AATTTGACGGCGCTAATTTATCAGATGGTACTTACATTGTCTCGGTTCATTATACTGAGAATGGCAAAAAAGAAGTATATAATGCCACAATTACTATTGTAAGATAGTTCCTTTTGGTGTTATCCGACACCCCTCAATCCCCTCAATCGATAGAAGTTGATTGAGGGGATTGTTGGATATTGTGATTAGTATACGTTACCCGAAAATTTTCATACCAGAATTACTTTGTTGAAGTACAAATCATTCAGCATTGTTTCGTTTAGTGATATTTCAAAATAGAAATATCACTAAATGGATTTATTTGAGATTATTGTAATTTTATTATATCACTTTTCTAAAGATTATTAGTGATAATTTTTCAGAGTCATAACAAACAATTTACATATCATTATTTGTAAATTTCAGTATATGAATATTTAAAATATGTTGCAGTCGGTTAATTTTCGCTGTAAAACTGCAGCTGAAAAAAAAACAATTCGTTATGCTTAATTGAATACGTTATTTGTAAAATAGTAACACATACATTTTCGTAATTATTTTAATTGAATCATAAAAGTCTATTGTAAATATAAAAGTTAATAAAAATAATTTAATTATGAGGAAAGTCAATTTATTAAAGTCTTTAGCAATTAGTTTAATGCTTGTATCTATTACATCTTCGCTTTATGCAGGTGGTAGTGAGCCTCGGGCGAAAGACGATGGATGGATTAAAAATGGAAATGGAACATATTGCGTAGGGGAAACAGTTCTTCTTGAGGTGATAACAAAACTGCCAATTGTAACTGTCGAGAAATGGGAGTATCAGATTATTAAAGGTGGAAAAGATAGATGGTCTGTAGAAATTGTTAAAAATCCGGATGGTACACCATATACAGGAACTTCACTTCCTATGAAATTTGAAGTTGATGGCATTGTAGAGATGTGTGTATATTATATACGTGAAAAAAAGCCTATTCGCGACGATCTTAGCGAGACGTTCCCTGCAAAAACGAGAGTGGAGTCAATGACAGTTATTTCAGGAGCAAGTACTCCTGGTCTTATATCTAATAATCAATATGTTGTTCCAACTTCAGTGCCGTCTAAAATAACAGGTGAAGACGGAAATGTACCTACAGGCAGTGTCAATTATTCTTGGATGAAATCTTTAGATCAATCAGTTTGGTCTTCCATCCCATCCTCTAATACCAAAGACTATTCTCCTCCTCAATCATCTCAAACAACATATTATCGTAGAGTTACGCACAATGAATTTGGAGGTTGTACATCATATTCTAATGAGGTAAAAGTTGAAGTAGTATCTGCTGCTATTTTTGGAACAGAAGGGGAGTATTGTGTTGGAAGTCAGGTGAAGCCATTAAATGTTAATATATTGAGTTCAATAGAGCCGCAAATTCAATGGGAGAAAAAAAGAGGAGATAATGGAGTTTGGGAACAAATAAGTGGAGCAGTGTCTATGGTTCATACTCCTGCAGAAGTTGTTCCCAATACTTATCGGTATCGAGCAAAAATATCGTGGGTAAATGGTACTCAAACGATTTATACTAATGAAAAGCGACTTGTATTTCATCCAGCCCTTTCCGGAGGTTCCATAACCCCGGCATATCAATCAGTAATCGCAGGTCTATCACCCATGCAACTTACTCAAAGTAATATTAGTGGTGGTAGCTCCGAATCTTATACTTATCAGTGGGAAAAGCAGGAACTTCCATCTTCAGCGGTTGTCAATAGTTGGAATATAATTCCGAATTTTACAGGAGCAACTTACCAAGCTGTAGTGGGAGAAAAGGGTAATTATCGTTGCATTGTGTCATCAGGTAATTGTATAGCGAGAAGTAACATAGCCGAAATTTTGCAAGAACCATTAAAAGCAGGTACTATTGGTCATAATGCAACAATCGGTCTTCATGGACGACATCGACCTTTAATTAGTGTGACTCCAAGCAATGGTAGAGAATTTAAGTGGGAAACAAGATCTAATAATAGAGGAACTTGGGGAGCATGGGGTGTATTAAATGGAGGCTGGAGTACAAATGATAATTATTCTCCATCACAAGTTTTATCTGGTTCAGATGGCACTATCCATCAATATCGTCGCTGGGCAAGAGTTGTGTCTACAGATTCTATAGAGAGTAATACCATCGAAATATTGATGAGTGCAGTAGATCCGGGCAGTATTATGTTATCTAATTCTCGAACAAGGGTAACACAATATGATACTATAGGCAAGATATCAGAAGAACCGGGTTATTATTCATCGTTCGGAACTCGAAAATTATTTCGATGGCAAGTGCGTCGTCCGGGGACAGACTGGGTTGATTTGACTGACTGGGGAGACTCTATTAGACTTAAAAATTACCAAGATATCTCTCCACTCTCAGAACTCGGAGAACATACGTATCGTCGACAGTTTGTGCAAGATGAAACAAATAAAAATGATGAGACTTATTTTCGCACAAGTAATGAAGTTTCAATTTTTGTGGAACCATTACAAGGAGGTAATATTCATATTTCAGATACTATTTTGGATATCAATACTACCCCAGGCACATTAACCAATGTAACTTCAGGAACAGGAAAGTACTATCAATGGCAATATAGGGAAACTTTAGGAGGGCCTTGGTCTAATCTTACAGAATGGTCAACTGAGTGGTTGCAGTATATTCCATCTTCTCCGATGAATGTACCTTTTCGGCAATACCGTCGCTTATGCAAAACATTGCTCTCAACTTCAGATGATTTAGCTCAACCAAGTAATTCGATAACTGTAAGAGTACAGAGCGTAAATCCCGGTTTCATCTCAGTTTCTCATGCGACTATTCCACGGGGAGGACGAACTGATTTGATAAATATAGAATCAGGTACAGGTACGGTATTTAAGTGGCAGATGAGTCGTAAAAATGAAGATGGAACTTGGGGAGTATGGAATACCTTAGGAACCGATGTTTTTTCTCCGGATAAATTAAGTATCAGAGATGTCAATATTACATCTGACAGTAAGTATCGTCGATTAAGTAAAGCCAATCTTGGAGAAAATGATTTGTGGGTAGTTTATTCTAATGAGGTTTCTGTGAATACAGAACCGCTTAAAGGAGGTACTATTGCCCGTAATCAAACAATTTTGCAAAATGGATTACCTTCAAAATTTACCAATGTAGAGGCGAGTAACGGAGAGGCTTATCAATGGGTAAGAAAACGTAAAGGAGAAAGTGATTTTCGTCCTGTTACAGATTTTCTTCAAAATGAAAAAGAATATCAAGAAGTAGAACCTGTGAATGTTACTACGCACTATCGACGAATAGTTAAATCTCTTATTTCTAGTGATGACAGAGATACCAGTTCTAGTAATATCATAACTGTTGATCCTTCTATAACTTTAAATCCGGGTGCGATTGCTATTAGCAGTTCTCGATCCTCTGATACGATTGTTGATAAGGGTACTTATTTAACAAAATTTTATTCATCCAATAATGGAAATGCTACTGTTTTTAAATGGCAGAAAAAAATATCAGGAACTTGGACAGATATGACAGACTGGGGTAATTATACTACTTATCTTGATGCTTCACCAATTCGTGAATCTGCTGCTTATCGCCGTTGTGCCAAATCACATCGTTCTAATAGTGACGATTTAACCAAATATAGCAATGAATTAACTATTACAGTAAGTAATGGTTCTGGTGGCATTATCTCTGGAGATACTATTGTCAACTCTGGAGACTTGCCAGGACGTTGTCGTAATGTTACTTTGGGTGCAGGTAATTTATATAAATGGCAAAAGAAAGCAGTTGGAAACAATACATGGATAGATATTACTGATTGGTCTTCTTCCAACACAGATTATATTGAGAGTTCCGGATTGTTGAAAACCACGTACTATCGTCGTCTTAATAAAGATGAAAATGGAAGTGCGCAAAGTATTTCTTCTTCTAATGTTATTACAGTAATGGTATTAGGGTTGGAAATTCGAGATGAAACTCTAACGGCAGAAGATTGTTACTTTACTTTAGAAGAAGCAAATTTTGGAATAACAGATGAAATGTTAATTAATCGTTCTCAAGTTAGGTCAGTAAATAATGCTACATTTTTACCCGTTCCCATTATTCGTCCGGTATCTCATAACATTGGTACAAAGGTTGGGACGTATCGTGCTGTTTTTTCTACAGAAAAGGGAACGTCTAAGGTCGTGAAAGTATATGTTGTAGAAGATTATCAACTTACAAATGGTATTTTATTATTTGCACATAACTTTAATTTATATACTGCAGATTTGCAGCAGGTCGTTTCTGATGATTTGTTAATTTCTCGATCTGAAGCCCGTGGTTATGATCTGAATTCAGGGCAAGTAGTTTCATTAGTTATGAGAGATCGAAGTGATTTAGATGTTGCTCTAAATCAGACTCCGCCGTTATTGGGTACTTATTCAATAGACTTGGGTTATCTTGAAGCACTAATATCAGTTGATGTTACGATTGTTGAAGAAACTAAATTACGAGTTAATTTTGATGTTAATTTTGATGATGTTAATAACCAAGATCGGATTCAACCAAAGGAATTTTTAGTAGGTACACCTTATGGAAACTTACCGCGGCCAGTTCAAAATGGTTCAGAGTTTTTATACTGGAGCTTGGATGTTGAAGGATTAACACCCATAGAATCTACCACAATCGTTGGAAGTTTACCAGGCACTACGGAAGAACATACGCTTTATGCAATATGGAAATATCCGGTGACTTTGGAATTAAATGGCGGACAAGGACAGAATGTGATATTTGTTCGGCAATATTATCCATACCAATATTTTCAACAATTCCCCGTTCCTCAGCGTAGAGGTTATCGTTTTGTGGGTTGGTCTTTTGATAAAGAAGGCAAGACGATGATTGACGGAAGTGCAATCGTTGAAAATAAAAACACACATATTTTATATGCTATTTGGGAAGCTCGAGAAATAATCGTTGTTTTTGATGCTTTAGGTGGAACCGTTTCTGAAAATAGAAAAGTAGTAATCTTTGGCGATCATTACGGTGAATTACCAGTACCTAAGTATGCTTACTATAAATTTAAAGGTTGGTTTATGGCAGATGCCAAAGAAGTATTGTCAAAAAATACTGTTGATACTGTTGCTGTAGAAATTGTCCTTTATGCTCGTTACCAAACCTATGCTGAATCAAATAATGACCGTTATGTAATAACTCCTAATGGAGATGGATTGAACGATAGATTTTATTTACAATTCTTATGGTCTGATAGTAATCTAAAGATAAAAGATGTAAATGTATATATCTATGATCGCAAAGGGGTTATGGTTTACTATCAAGAAAATTATCAAGACGTAGATGGTGAGTTTGACGGAGGAAATTTATCTGATGGCACCTATATTGTTGTAGTACATTATACACAAAATGAGGAAAAGAAAGTATATAATGCTACCTTAACAATTACAAGGTAAAGGATTATACTTGTCCTATAAAAATAAAAGGAAGAGGAGGGTAAAATTGTACTCTCCTCTTTTCTTATTTGATATGACAATAATAAACAAGAATGAGTTGAAAATAAAAATGAATTGAGATTTCAGTAAAATAGTTTTATCATAAATAACGGATTTTGGAATATCCTTAAATTTTCGTACTTTCGTTGTTACATTGAAAGAAGTAGCAGAGTTCTATGTTTTTCCTTGTTTTACTAAATATCCTGAATTATATTTTAATTTTTCAATAATATATGTTACTCATTGATAATCAGTATACTAGTCGATTTCTGTCTCGGCAAGACATTGAAAGTTACAGCAAGCAGTCTGAGGCTGCTAATAAATTGTTAACAACTTTCTCAGGTAAAGGTAATGATTTTTTAGGTTGGTTAAATTTACCATCTGAAATTACACAAAGTGATCTTGATAAAATTTCAACCTGCGCACAGAGAATGACCGCAAAGGTTGATGTGCTTGTCGTAATAGGTATTGGAGGATCTTATTTAGGTGCAAAGTCGGTTATTGAGGCTTTATCTAATCCTTTTGATGTATTTTCTCCAAATAAACGACCGCAGATAATTTTTGCAGGACATCATATTGATGAAGATTATCATGCGCATTTATTGAATTTTTTAGCCGAAAAATCAGTGGCTTGTATTGTTATTTCAAAGTCGGGAACAACAACAGAACCAGCTATCGCCTTTCGATTAATAAAAAATCATATTGAACAAAAATACGGAAAAGCAGAAGCCAAAAACAGAATCGTTGCTATTACAGATAAGAGTAGGGGAGCGCTAAAAAAAATGGCAGATTTGGAAGGGTATGAAACATTTGTTATTGAAGACAATATAGGAGGACGATTTTCCGTACTTTCACCGGTCGGGCTACTGCCCATTGCTTGTGCCGGGTATAATATTCAGGCACTAGTGAAAGGAGCGGAAGAAATGTTCAAAAAAACAGGAATAGATGTGCCTTATCAAGAAAATCCGGCTTTGCAGTATGCCACTTTACGCAATGCGTTGTATGGAAAAGGAAAAAAAATAGAATTATTATCCAATTATAATCCACGTTTGCAATATTTTGGAGAGTGGTGGAAACAATTATACGGAGAAAGTGAAGGCAAAGAGCATAAAGGTATTTTTAATGCATCTGTAAACTTTACAACCGACTTACATTCTATGGGACAGTACATTCAAGACGGTGAACGTTCGTTATTTGAAACTGTTATTAGTGTAGAAAGTCCTGATGTGAAACTGACCATTCCGGAAGACAAAAATAATTTTGATGATCTTAATTACTTAGCCAATAAAAGAATGTCTGAAGTCAATGCTATGGCAGAATTAGGAACAAATTTAGCCCATAATGACGGAGGCGTCCCGATTATCAGAATCAAAATTGACAGTTTGACTGAAAAAACATTCGGTGAAATGATTTATTTTTTTGAGCGAGCATGCGGAATTAGCGGTTATATGTTGGGAGTAAATCCTTTTGATCAAGAAGGTGTAGAAGCCTATAAAAAGAATATGTTTGCTTTGTTGGAAAAGCCCGGATTTGAAGAAGCAACAAGAAGAATTAAAGAAAAATTATAATCCTACTTTACTGAAATTATGGTAAAAAAAGAAGAAAAAAATGAAATCAGCATAGAACTCAGTGACGAAATAGCACAAGGTTCTTATTCCAATTTAGCAGTGATTACCCATTCATCCACGGAATTTATTATTGATTTTGTGCGTGTGATGCCAGGTATGAAAAATGCTCCGGTAAAAAGTCGTGTTATTCTGTGTGCTGAACATGCTAAACGACTTTTATATGCTTTAGGGGATAATATACGACAATTTGAGGAACAATTTGGTGAAATTGATATTGATAAAGATATGCAAACCGCCAAAATACCATTAAATTTCGGAACAAAACCTACAATGGCATAAACAATTGTTGCAGTGTGATTTATGGAGAAGGACGAAAAGTTTGATATAAAATATTTACAGATTGCTCGATTGTGGGCTACAAATTCATACTGTAAACGAAGACAAGTTGGAGCTATTTTAGTCAAAGATAATAGTATTATTTCTGATGGTTATAATGGAACACCCTCAGGATTTGAAAATGATTGTGAAGATGAAAACGGCGATACAAAATCTTATGTACTTCATGCAGAAGCCAATGCCATCAGTAAAATAGCATGCTCATCTAATAATAGTAAAGGTGCTACTTTATATGTAACTTCAGCTCCTTGCGTAGAGTGTGCAAAATTAATTATTCAAGCAGGTATAAGGCGTGTTGTATATGCAGATCATTATAGAGTTGAAGCAGGCATAGAGTTATTGAAAAAAGCAAATATTACAATTAAGCAAATTAATGTTCCTGAAAGGAGTTAAAAGGAATTGAACATGACTTTTTTGAGAAAAAATTTACATATAATCATTTTATTATTAATTATTGGAGTTTTGATTGGAATTTTTATTACTCGACGTATGGTTGAAAATGAAATTTCCAAATTACAATATGGGAAATTACTGACAATCTTGAATTGTGTTGAAAAATATTATGTAGATACAATAGATCCAAATACATTACAAGAAAAAAGTATAGAACAGATTTTAAAACAATTGGATCCTCACTCCATCTACATTCCAGCAAAATCAATGCAGGAGATGCAAGAGCCTTTAGACGGAAATTTTGGAGGTATTGGAATTACTTTTAATATGCTCACGGATACAGTAAATGTCATTAATACTATACGCGGAGGACCTTCGGAGCGGGTTGGAGTGATGGCCGGAGATCGTATTATGACTGTCAATGATAGTTTAATTGCCGGTCGTAAAATAAAGCAAGATAGTATTATGAAGTTGTTGCGAGGTAAAAAAGGGACAAAAGTAAAAATTGGGGTACAGCGCGTAGGCAATAAAGATTTACTTCCTTTTACTATACAACGGGAGCAAATCTTAATAAAAAGTGTAGAAGTAAGTTACATGATTAATGCTAAAGTTGGATATATTAAACTTAATAAGTTTTCTGAAAATACATATAATGAGTTCAATCAAGCGATAGCAGGGTTAAAGAAAGATGGATTACGTTCTCTTATTATTGATTTACGAGACAACTCTGGAGGGTATATGGGACAAGCGATAGAGATTTTAAATGAATTTTTACCGAATAATGCTATGATTGTTTATACCAAAGGACGAGTTTCCGGAATTAATAAATCTACAGCCGATGGTAGTGGTACTTTACAAGATATTCCTTTGATAGTACTTGTAGATGAAACTTCTGCATCTGCCAGTGAAATTGTTGCGGGTGCAATACAAGACAATGATAGGGGTACAATTATTGGTCGTCGTACATTTGGGAAAGGATTGGTACAAGAGCCGATAAAGTTTTCAGACGGTTCCGGATTAAGGTTAACAATAGCACGTTATTACACCGCTTCTGGACGTACTATACAGCGTCCCTACAATGCCGGAGATGACAGTTATTATCAAGATATTTATCAGCGTTTTATGCACGGTGAATTGGAACATCAAGATAGTGTGAAACAAGATACAGCTAATGTTTTCTATACTGTGAAAGGAAGAAAAGTATACTCAGGGGGGATAACTCCTGATATTTTTGTACCTTTGGACACAAATTTGCATAAAAATGATTTTGTGAAATTATGTAATCAAAAAAACTTAGTTTATAAATTTGTATTAGAGTATGGAGATCAATATCGTTTAGCGTTGCAAAATGTCAAAACGATTGATGATTTAAGGCGTTTTTTTCAAAATAATAATTGTTGGACTGCTTTTGTCTCTTACGCTCAACGTCAAGGAATAAAAAGTTCTCCACAAAGTATTGATTTCGCAAGAAATTTGATTGAAAAGCAATTGAAAGCTTTAATTGGTCGAGGTACAATTTTAGATGATATCGCTTTCTATTATTACATTAATCAATATGATACAACAATACAAAAAGCCTTACAAACGATATAAGAGATAATTAATATATTTTAGAAAAATGAATACAAGCAAATTGATACGATATGAAGCCAATAAAAGAACATTTGCAGCAGCTTTTTTACTCTGCTTGTTGTTTGGTTTTTTAGGGCTACATCGGTTTTACTTGGAAAAAAATAGCAGTGGATTAACGATGCTTACTTTTTCGGTATTTATTATTGGTATTCCCGTATCTTTTTTATGGGCTTTTATTGATTTATTCTTTATTTCTTTGATGGTACAAGAATATAATAACGAACTTGTAGCACAAATCGAAGATTTTTACAAAGAAAATAAAGAACAAGAGTAAAAGAGTATTTTATGATTGATTCAAGACCCGTTAGAGTCAGATTTGCACCAAGTCCTACAGGTGCTTTACATATTGGTGGAGTTCGTACAGCGTTATTCAATTATTTGTTTGCTAAAAAGCATGGAGGTACATTTATTTTACGGATAGAAGATACAGATGTAAAAAGATTTGTTCCGCAAGCCGAGCAATATATCATAGAGTCTTTACGATGGCTGGATATTTTTCCTGACGAAGGAGTTACGCAAGAGGGTAGTATTGTGATAGAATCTAATGCCGAACATTCTTGTGCTCCTTACAGGCAAAGTTGTAGAAAAGAAATTTACAAGCAGTATGTTGATAAACTTATAGAAAATGGTTGGGCATACTATGCCTTTGATACTCCTGACCAAATAGAACAAAAAAGAGTTGATTATACTGCGGAAAATAAAATCTTCAGTTATAATCACACCACTCGCCAAACTCTTTGTAACTCATTAACCTTATCTCAAGTGAAAACCCAAGAACTGCTACAAACCTGCAGTGATTGGGTGATACGTTTTAAAATACCCGCCCATCAAGAAATGGTATTATCAGATTTAATTCGCGGTGAGATAAAAGTAAATACAGATACTTTAGACGATAAAGTGTTATGGAAAAAAGCCGATGAATTGCCGACTTATCATCTGGCGAATATTGTTGATGATTACTTAATGAATATTTCTCACGTGATTAGAGGTGAGGAATGGTTGCCATCATTACCCTTGCACATTCTGCTCTATGAAGCCTTCGGATGGAGAGAACAGTGCCCTCAGTTTGCCCATTTACCACTTATACTCAAACCTGAAGGTAACGGAAAATTAAGTAAAAGAGATGGAGAAAGGTTAGGATTTCCTGTATTTCCTTTGTTGTGGAAGAGTGAAAATGAAGTAATTAAAGGATTTAAAGAAGAAGGATATTTACCTGAAGCACTGCTTAACTTTTTAGCATTGTTAGGATGGAATAGTGGATCGGAACAAGAAATGTTTACCAAGTCGGAGTTGATTACCGCATTTTCCATTGATAAAATAGTAAAATCCGGAGCAAAGTTTAATATAGAGAAAGCCAAGTGGTTTAATCAGCAATATATAAAACAAAAGAGTGATAATGAGTTGGTTATAATACTAACCCAACAACTTTTGGAACATGGTATTGAAACAACTTCTGTTTCAAAGGAAAAGGTTATTGCATTATTGCGAGAACGTTTTGTATTATTGAATGACATTTTCACCATGTCAAAGTTCTTCTTCCAACCTCCACAGTTTGGTAGCGCCGATAAAACGTACGCTAAAACTTTGAATACTCCTGAGACACTATTGCTGTTTCAAGACTTCATCAGCAATGCTGTCGAATTATCATCAAATGTCGATGTAGAAACTTTAAAGCATAATATTCAAACCTGGTTACAAGCACGTAACACAAAACCTGTACTGTTGATGAAACCTTTACGGTTTGCAGTTGTGGGAGAGTTTGCAGGTCCGGATATGTTTGAAATTATACATCTTTTAGGAGGTAACGAAATTATACAACGCCTTCAATCTTTTACTGATTTTATTCAAATTTCCGATGCTGAGTAATCGCGCCAAAGGACACCTATCTATTGCTGTTACAAATATTATTTTTGGGGTTAATATTTTAGTTGTTGAAAGTTTATTGAAAAAATTCCATATTGGAGCAGATATACTTTCTTTATTACGCATGTTATTCGGAATGGTTGCATTCTGGGTGCTTTTCTTTTTTCTTCCCAGACAAAAAGTTGCTTTCAAAGACCTTTTCTTATTATTTCTTTGCGGACTTTTTGGAATCTTACTTAATCAATTGTCTTTTATTGTTGGAATGCAATATACAGATCCAATCAATGCTTCTTTGGTCATCACCATAACTCCCGTTTTAGTGATGATTTTAGCAGCGGTAATTTTAAAAGAACCCATTACGTGGATTAAAGTTGGTGGTGTATCTATGGGACTTATAGGTGCCGCAATGATTATTGTTGCAGGTAAAGAGATTTCTTTTTCTTTGGAAAAAAACTGGGGTGCTGTTTTTTGCTTTTTAAGTTCGTTGTTTTATGCTATCTATTTAGTCATCAACAAGCCACTGCTTAAAAAATATGCTCCCACTACCATTCTTCGATGGATGTTTACTTTTGCCGCCGTTGTCTATCTTCCTATTGTTGGCCACAAGTTACCCGAAGTAGTTTGGTCTTCTTTTCCGGCAGAAGCATATTGGGAAATGGCATATCTTCTTATTGGAGCAACTTTTACTACTTACTTTCTTATTGGAATTTCTTTACAATATTTGCGTCCAACCACTTTAAGCACCTACAATTACCTTCAACCTATTGTGGCTTCTTTACTGGCAATTTTGCTTTTTGGAGAACAACTGACATGGATAAAAATTGTAGCTGCTACACTTATTTTTGGCGGAGTTTTCTTAGTAACTCGCAGTAAAAGTCGTCAAGATATGGAAAAAAAGTTACGAAATCAAAGAACTTAAAACTTTTCATTGCAAAATTATTTGCTGTCGACCACAAATGACAATTTTGTTTATTTCAGGTTCTTATTGTAATTAATCATTAGAAAAGAAAAAGGCTGATTCCAAAAATGGAGTCAGCCTTTACTGTATATTATTGCTGTCCAATAAAACTTTTGCATGATAGAAAATGGGTGTTTTTTACGTGATATAGCCTATTTGTAGTTCACACAAGTGTGTTATAAGAATATTTTTTCCTATCAATTTTATGTTGAGCGAAAAGACAAGTCCTTACATGGAAAGCCTCATTTAAATGTTTCTACATAAGAGATATACGAATGCATGCTAAATTTTTATAGGACAGCAATAACTGTATATAGTAAAATTATTTTCATGATAAACACCAATGTAAGAAGGGTAGTTTTCCATAGGAAAAAATAACTTATTTGCATTGTTGCTTATAGGAGTATAGAGAAAATCTGCAAATTACAGATGTAATGTGTTGATAATTACAACAGTAACAATATAGAGAAATGGAAAATAAGCTATTTATAATCAATACTTTAAGTAGTTTATTATATAAACGATTATAACTGTGTAATTCTATTTTTGATCTTTGTGTTGACTGTAAAGTAAGTAAAATATTATTGTACCTAAAAACAAAATATATACCTTGTTTATTATAAGATATATATGCATCTATTCATCGATATTACTTTAGATATGTCGATATTTTTTATAGTTTAGTAATATTTCTGATAAAATGATTTTATTTCTTAGAATCTCCAATACATCAAATGAACTTGGTATAGTTTTAGAGCAATTACTCTTCCATTTATTTCATAAATTCTTTTCCGTTTCGATTAAAATTCCATAACACAATGTACCTCTATAGACATATAGATATTACACATGTAATACCTTAATTTAAAGAAGATTTTGCTGGAAAACTATGTATTTATTACTTTTGTAATATAATTGTTTTGGTATTAATTCAAACTATTGATAATGAAAGATAGAATACAAACATTGCTATTAAAAAAACATCTTAGTCCCAATGAGTTTGCTAACCGTTTAAGCATGAATCGTTCTAATGTAAGTCATCTTTTAAGCGGCAGAAGCAAGTTAAGTATTGATAACCTATCCATATTTATGAAGGAATTTCCGGACATTTCTATGGAATGGTTGTTATTAGGGGAAGGAAATATGCTTAAAGACGAAAAAAAAGAGTCGATGAATGATGAAAAAATAGTTCCTGAAGTAATAACCAATCAAACGGAAAATAGAATGATTGCGGACAATATTCCTATAGATACTGATAATGAAATTGAAAAAATCATTATTTTCTATAAAGATAAAACATGTAAAGTTTACAACTGTAAATAGTGATGCGATTTACAGTTGTAAACTTTACATTAGTGTTTTTTTGTGGTAAAAAATTGAGAAAGATTTTGTGTAGAATTAAAAAAACAATTACCTTTGTTCTTCGAATGCGGATGTGGCGTAATTGGTAGCCGCCCCAGACTTAGGATCTGGTGCCGAGAGGCGTGGGGGTTCGAGTCCCTTCATCCGCACAAAACAATTGGAGAAAAGGGACAATTTCGTTAGAGGTTGTCCCTTTTTATTAACATTGGCCAATGTTATTTATTATGCGATAGATTTCACAATGATACATTGAATAGTTTAATTGTGTTTGGAGATTCGCCGAGTCTCTCCCTCCCAATGAACGGCCAGACGAAAATTTGATTTTTTAGTAGAATATTGAATACCAAATAAAAGTTAATTATGAAAACCATTTTAGTTACAGGTGGAGCAGGATTTATTGGAAGTAATTTTGTAAAATATATCTTGAAACAACATCAAGATATATTTTTGGTGATTGTTGATAGTTTGACCTACGCAGGAAACTTAGGAACTATTGCGGAAGAATTAAAGGACAAACGATGTATTTTTCAAAAAATATCTATTTGTGATGATGCTGCTATTTATCATTTGTTTCAAACATACAAGATTGATTATGTTGTAAACTTTGCAGCTGAAAGTCATGTAGACAGAAGTATTGAAAATCCAAAAGTATTTTTGGAGACCAACATTTTAGGAACACATACTTTATTGGAGGCCGCAAAAAAAAGTTGGACAATTGGTAAAGATGAAAAGGGTTATCCTACTTATAAAGATGATGTGAAGTTTCTACAAATATCTACTGATGAAGTTTATGGAAGTTTGGGAGAAACAGGTTATTTTACCGAAAAAACTCCATTAGATCCTCGTAGCCCTTACAGTGCGTCTAAGACAAGTTCAGATTTATTTGTGCAAGCCTACCACGAGACTTATAAACTGCCCATTAACATTACTCGTTGTTCAAATAATTATGGACCTTATCATTTTCCGGAAAAATTAATTCCTTTAGTCATTAAAAATATTTTAGAGGGGAAAAAATTACCTGTTTATGGAACCGGAACCAATGTTAGAGACTGGTTATATGTTGAAGATCATTGTAAAGCGATCAATATGGTTTTGTATAATGGTAAAATAGGAGAAATATACAATGTCGGAGGACATAATGAAATGAAAAACATTGATATTGTCAAATTGATTGTAAAAACAGTTCGGGAAATGTTAGAAAAAAATTCTGAATTACGTAAAGTGCTGAAAAAGAGAGAATATGATGAAAAACAACAAATAAAAATAGATTGGATTAATGACGATTTAATTACTTTTGTAGCCGACCGTTTGGGGCATGACCAAAGATATGCTATCGACCCTACGAAAATAACCCAAGAATTAGGTTGGTATCCGGAAACAAAATTTGCAGACGGCATTGTTAAAACTGTTGAGTGGTATTTACACCATCAAAATTGGGTAGAAGAAGTTACATCTGGTGATTATCAACACTATTACGAAAAAATGTATGGCCAAAGAAATTCTTTATGATACAAGCATTGAGTCCCATATTTCTTGTTGATGATGTTAATGAGGCCATCAAGTTTTATCAAACAAATTTTGACTTAACAGTAACACAAACTCATCCTAACAGTGAAAACTATGATTTTGCAATACTTCAAAATGAAAATATTGAAATCATGCTTCAATCTCGTGATAATGTCAACCGTGAATTACATTTGACTTTCACGAATAAAACTCTCCAAAACAACTTTATATTATATCTGGAAGTTGATAACATTGAATTTTATTTTCACAAAATAAAAGATCAAGTAAAAATTATATCTCCTATCAAGAAAACCAATTATCGCACTAAAGAATTTACCTTTACAGATAAAAATGGTATTACTATCACTCTTGGAGAAGTTCAGCAATACAACGATTAAATATTACCATTGTGGCAGATCAAAAATACGCAGAAACGCCGATGATGCGTCAATATTATCATTTCAAAAAACAGTATCCTGATGCTTTATTGCTGTTCAGGGTAGGTGATTTTTATGAAACATTCGGAGAAGATGCTGTTAAAGCCAGTGGAATTTTGGGAATTGTACTTACACGTAGAGCCAATGGCACTGCGGCTTTTGTCGAACTTGCAGGATTTCCTCATCATTCTTTAGACACTTATCTTCCGAAATTAGTACGTGCCGGCTTACGAGTTGCTGTGTGCGATCAAATGGAAGACCCAAAATTAGCCAAAGGTATTGTAAAACGTTCTGTTACTGAATTAATCACTCCGGGAATTATTACTCAAGAAAATGTACTGTCCAACAAAGAAAATAACTTTTTGGCGGCTGTACATTTTGGTAAAACCATAGGAATTTCTTTATTAGATTTATCTACCGGAGAATATTTTGTTACAGAAGGTGATGTAAATTACATTGATACTTTATTAAATAATTATTCTCCCAAAGAAATACTTTATCAAAAAGGGAAAGAAGCGGAGTTTAACAATGCCTTTGGAACTAAGTTTTATACCTATAAGTTAGATGATTGGGCTTTTGTAGAAAGTTCGGCATACGAAAAGTTAACTTCACATTTCAATGTCCAAACTTTAAAAGGATTTGGCATTCAAAATTTATCACAAGGGGTGGTTGCGGCAGCCGTTATTTTAATTTACTTAGAATTAACGCAACACAAACAGATACAACACATCACAAAAGTCGGTAGAATTGATTTACAGCAGCACATTTGGTTAGACAAATTCACCATCAGGAACTTAGAACTACTCCAATCCACTCACGAAGGAGGAACGTCATTATTAGAAACCATTGATTATACTCAATCTCCTATGGGAAGTAGATTGTTGAGACGTTGGCTTTTGTTTCCATTAGTTACTATAGATGCTATGCTGGAGCGACAAAACACAGTAACTTTTTTTGTAGAACACCAAGAAAAGGTAGAAGAGTTGTCATCGTTCATTACAGAAATCGGAGACTTAGAAAGGTTAACTCAGCGTATTGCCACCAGTAAAGCCTCTCCACGAGAAATTTTACAATTGGCAAGAACATTAGAAGTTACTGATAAAATAAAAAACTTTTGTTTAGAAAGTAAAGAAAAAGGATTAGTCAAAAAAGGTGAGTTGATTAACAATTGTAATATTATCAGAGAGCATATTGTAAAGTTATTAAAACCTGATGTTGCTGTACAAATCGGAAAAGGTGAGGTCATTGCAGAAGGAATAAATCAAGAGTTGGACGAATTGCGTAATATTGAACGTAATGGAAAGCAATATTTATTAGAGTTACAAGACAAAGAAAGTAGCCTCACCGGTATTCCCTCTTTAAAAATAGGATATAACAATGTTTTTGGATATTATTTGGAAGTTCGTAATGCACATAAAAATAAAGTGCCCGAAAACTGGTCACGTAAACAGACTTTAGCCGGAGCAGAGCGTTATATTACAGAAGAATTAAAAGAGTATGAGACCAAAATTTTGACAGCATCGGCAAGAATTGTGGAGATTGAACAGGAAGTTTACCTGCAATTGCTACAAGAGTTACTCTCTTATATCTCAATATTACAACTAAATGCACAGATGATTGCGGCATTAGATTGTTTATTGTCTCTTGCTCAACTGGCAATACGACATCACTATTGTTGTCCGACATTAAACTCCGGTTTGACACTACAAATTACCGAAGGCAGACATCCTGTCATTGAGCAACTTTTACCGATTGGTGAAAAATATGTACCCAATACTGTTATATTAGATCCGGCAACAACCCAAATTGTTATTCTGACAGGTCCGAATATGGGTGGAAAATCTGCATTGTTACGACAAACGGCTTTAATTGTACTGCTGGCTCAAATCGGTTCTTACGTTCCGGCAGAAAATGCTATCATTGGAACGGTCGATAAAATTTTCACACGGGTAGGAGCTTCAGATAATTTATCTCAAGGAGAATCAACTTTTATGGTCGAAATGCAAGAGGCTGCAAGCATTTTACACAACATTTCGGAAAGAAGTCTGGTGTTATTAGATGAAATTGGAAGAGGAACAAGTACTTATGACGGTATTTCCATTGCGTGGTCAATGGTAGAATATTTACATCAACACCCTACAATGCCCAAAACAATTTTTGCTACACATTATCACGAACTCAATGAACTAAGTAAAGATTTTGAACGTGTAAAAAATTATAATATTACAGTCAAAGAAATTGATGGAAAGATTTTATTTGTACGTAAAATTAAAGAGGGACATGCCGAACACAGTTTCGGAATTAATGTGGCTCAAATGGCAGGTATGCCTACTGTGGTGATAGAGCGGTCGAAAGAAATACTGAAAACTTTTGAAAAATACAGACATGTAAAAACATCGGAAAAAATATCCTCATCACGAAATCCAAACCCAGTTCAAATGTCGCTTTTCACTTTAGAGGACGGTATTTTATCTGACATTAGAGACCGATTAAACAATATAGACACCAATGAATTAACCCCCATTGATGCACTGAACAAACTGCATGAAATTAAAATGTTATTGAAAAAGTAGAATTTATCGTACTTTGTGTATTGATAAAATATCTTCTATATTTGCAACTTTAAATATAGAAATCCGATATTTAGGTCTCGCATTCTTTCCGAATTTTATCTACCCCATAATTATTTGGGTATTGATGCAGAGAAAATATGGCAAATGATTAAGAGCAATCTGCCGTAACCGAAAAAACAAATAGAAACAATAATATACTAAATAAAAAATCATCGCCTATGAAAAAATAAAGTGCTCAAATACGCACTTATAACATATTGAAAAAGCGTTAGTTTTATATCTTGCTTCCCGAAATCTCGACAATTTCAGAAGTAGAACAGAATAAGACGAGAACGCTCACGTGAAAACGTGGGCTTTACTCATTTGAATTTGTTCTACAGGTAGTCGAGAACCTCGGGAAGCAAAGGAAAATATAAAGTAGGTCCCACGTTTTTTTTGTGCGTATATGTAAGAAAGTTTAACTTTTTGGGACATATCTATTGATGTCGAACAGAGAGTAACGGGTTCCTCTCTTTTGATATGAAAAATTAGAGCCCATTAAAAAACAATAAAAATGAAAAAATTACAATTATTGAATATTATTGCCATCGCAATGGTGATGTTAGGCTGTAAATCTAAAACAGGATTAACGGCAACAGAACAAGAAATTAATGTACACTGTACAGGTGCTGCATATCAGTCTGACAAAAATGCGTTACGTTCTTCGTCGGTGGGAATGAGTGCCGATATGATGACGGCAAAAAACAAAGCACTATCTATGGCACGTGCCAATTTGGCGACACAAATGGAAGCAACCATGAAACGCGTTACCGCAAATTATGTATCGTCGTATCAAACCGGAGGTGATGAAGAACAAAAAGGACGTTATGATGATATGTTTCGCGAGGTGACGAATCAAAGCATTCAAGGGTCAAGGACAATTTGTGAGAAAATTACCAAAGAGACTAAAACCGGTCAATATCGTGCATATATTTGTTTAGAAGTCAGCAGTGAATCTATCATGTCTGCCGCAAAAAACAGAGTCAGTAGTGATGCTAAATTACGTACTGACTTTGAATACGAGCGGTTTAAGAAGATTTATGAAGAGGAAATGGAGAAGGTAGAAACAAATTAAAATCAAACAACATGAAAAAAATTAGTATTACTATTTTTATTTTATTTGTCAGTTACATTACCTTTTCACAACCTCTCAAAGTGGCTATTTTTGACCCTGCCGGGAATGTACCCAATGATATTAAGACTATTGTCAGAGAAGAACTATCGGCTCCCATGGTCGAAAGACCTGAGCAATTTGAGGTATTGGAAAGAGCCATGATAGACCAAATTACCAGAGAGCAGAAGTTTCAACTTTCGGGAGAAGTGGATAATAACCAAATCAGTGAACTGGGTAAAAAGTTGGGTGCAAATTATGTTTGTGTCTCTTCCATAACTCAAATGGGTAAAAACTATTATATTGCTGTGAAATTGGTGGCTGTGGCTACGGCATTGGTAAAAAAACAAGTCAATCAAATGACCCAACATGGAATAGAAGATGTTTATCCGACAGTGCAAGATATTGCACAAAAATTGGTGGCAGAGTTTGGTTCGTCTTCTATCGCGACATCTACAAAAAGAGTAACACAAAGTTCTTCAGGAACACCGACTACTATGACGTATGATGAATTTAAGTTTCAATTACAAGAAGAAAAGGAAAGTATGCTTTTGGAAAATAGGTTTGCATTATCTTCTTATAAAAAGTACAAGTCTTATCAAACTGCAGGATGGTGGATGTTGGGTAGTGGAGCGGGTGCAATAGTTATAGGTGGAGTTTTGATGAATATTCGTGATGATTGGACAGGAAACTTATCTCCTACTGGATTGGGAATAGGTATTCCGCTGGTAATTTTAGGTAGTGCTTCATTAGTAACCGGAACCGTATTTCTAATTGCCAAACCCTATCTAAAAACCACTTACGATTATTACCTCAAAGGAGGCACCAAACAATCTTTACATTTTAACTTTACACCGATAGTAGCCCCCAACAATTACGGTGTAGGAATGATGATGAGATTTTAAAGCAACTTGGTATGTTACGATATTTGTATATACTGATGATGGTGATGTTCTCCTTGCCTGTGCTTGGAGAACAAATGCCACCATGGATTGACGGCCACCGGCGAGAACTCTTGTATTCTTCAGATGATTACTTGACAGGATTTGCAGAAAATGTGATGAAAAAAGGTGAAGATGTTGATGAAAAAATGGAACTCCTTAAAAAATCGGCACAAGCGAATCTTATAGAGTCTATACGTGTAAAGATAGAAAGTGAAAATCAAAGCCGCGTTCGACAATCTTTAAACATATCAAACCATAAGGTCAAAGAAAATTTTTCGGAGATGTTTGATGCTGCCATAAAGACTACGGCAAATGCCGAAATTGTAGGGCTGAAAACAGAGAGTTACCATAACAAAACCAATAACAAAATCTATGCTATAGCGTATGTCCGTCGTAATGAACAAATAATCTATTACCAAAACAATTTACGTCAAAACATTGCACAAGCCGAAAGCTTTTTGAACAGTGCCAAACAATGTGAGACTAATAAGTTAAAAATAAAAGCCAGAGAACAATGTCGAAAGATTATTCCTCTTTTAGCCCAAATAAGTTACTTTCAGGAAATGCTGACGACATTGGATAAAAACACAACAGAACAAATGTTGCTGACTGCTACAAGTGAAAGACTACGGAATGAGGTAATGTTGTTGATGGTTCTTTTGGAACAAAATGTGTATATACATATCACCAGTGAGGAAAACAACTTAGGTAAATCTGAATTTTTATTGACCAATAAACTCAAATCTTTGTTAGCATCTAACGGTTGCAGTTTTGTTGATAATCCGTTGCATTCAGATTTTAGATTAGAGATTACAGCCGCAACGCGTAAACATGATGTTGACAATCCTGATTTTAAATTTTCTCATGCCGACATTCAAGTGAATCTATACAGTACTTTTCATCAAAAAAACATCTACACTGATGTAGTTTCGACCAAAGGCGGTGGCATGAGTTATGAAAGTGCGGGTAAAAAAGCGTTAGAAGAAGGAGCGGGACAAGTGTGGGATAAAATAAAAGTTTGGATTGCAGAGTAAAGGCTGATTGTGAGAAAAGGAATCAACCTTTATTTTTTCACACTTAAAAATTTAAACTCAAACAAAATGTGTTTGCGAACAAAATGTATTGAAAACATGAGTAGATATTAGTATTTTCCTTCTCTAAACAATAAAAAAGAACTGACTCACGCAATTGGAATCAGTTCTTACTTTATTGTGTCGCATTTTTACTGAACTGCAATACAAAATTACTTTTTCACACAAACCTCTTTTCCTTTGTGCAACGCTTTTTCATTGAGAGGTAAAAGGTGATGGGCTCTTTCTGGTAAAGAGTGTCGTAAACTTTCCATGATGGAAGTCATTTTAACCGTAGGAACAATGGAAATATAAGCCCCTAAAATCACCATATTGAATATTTTTGAATTTCCTACTTCCAACGCCGCCGTAACAGCATTGATTTCATAGACTGAAATATCTTTACGGGTAGGCAAGGTTGATAATCCGTTAATATCGTAAATCAGTACTCCACCTTTTTTTACGCAAGGTTCAAATTTTTCTAAAGATTGCTGATTTAAAATAATGGCAGTGTCATATTCTTGTACTATCGGAGAACTTATTTTGTCATCGTTGATAATAACGGTTACATTCGCCGTACCTCCTCTCATTTCAGGGCCGTAAGAGGGCATCCATGTTACTTCTTTGTTTTCCATAACGGCAGCGTACGCCAAAATTTTACCCATGGAAAGTACCCCTTGTCCGCCAAATCCGGCAATAATTATTTCTTCTTTCATCTGGTTATTATTTTTATTTAGTATTTTTCAAAATTTTCTGCAAAGATACACTATGTTCAAACACAAAAAATACAACAGAGCGACCTTTTAAGAGGTTTGTTCGGCTACATTTCAGGTTCAAATTCATAGCAATAAACACTATTGACATGTCAAATCAAATGTGTTTTTTACTTGTACATATTTATTTTCAATTTCTTGGTTTATAGAAGAATTGATGTTCTTACGTTCTATTTTCGCAAAATCTTTTTCTATAAATCTGAGTTGAAAATTTTTGGGTAATTTTTCCATTTCTTCTTTATTATCCATCAAATAATCGACAAAATCGAAAGTTAACCCGATGTTTCGCTCAATCATTTCCTTCTGTGTCATTTTTGTTTTTTGTTTAGTTGTTTTAAATAACGTTCTTTATACCATTCCCAGCGATCTTTGAGATCTTGTTCTGCGTATTTTGATGCACCCTTGAGAGTATCTATTGCTATAGTTTTCTTTTCTTTATCGCCATTGGGTTTTAGTACGTCTCTGTGAAAAAAACCATGTGCGCAATCATATCGTACAATGGCAACCCATTTTTCTGCTATTAACAATTCATATTGATACATCACGTCAACTAATTCTCCGTTTTCAGTTACGATCCGCACTCGAATACGATTCAATTGCATATCGTCTAAATAGACAATAAATTCAATAGTTTTCATAAAATTTAGTGTAGAAAAATTACTTAAATATTTTCCTACATTTTAGATGTGTTGTGTATATTTTGAGGTGAAAATCATTGACCTGCAACAGTATATCAAATTGATTTTAAATCTCCCAACGGATAGAACGGAAAAAAGTTTGTTGCCATCCATTCATTGGCTTGCGTGGGAGTCATTTTCCAACCTGAATTACAAGAGGAAACAACTTCTATAAAAGCATTTCCTTTTTTCTGAGCTGTTAATTCAAATGCTTTGGTGATGGCTTTGTAGGTTTTACGTACTGCCGAAGGAGTATGTACTGCTTGTCGGGTTACATAACACGTTCCGGGAAGTTGGGCTATCAATTCTGTAATACGTAAAGGATAACCGTTAAGTTCTATATTTCTTCCTGCCGGAGTTGTTGATGTAGCCATACCTTCCAACGTAGTGGGGGACATTTGTCCTCCTGTCATTCCGTAAATACCGTTGTTGATTAAAATAATGGTAATATTATCGCCACGATTACAAGAGTGTAATACTTCTGAAGTACCTATAGCTGCCAAATCTCCGTCTCCCTGATAACAAAAGACATGCTTTTCGGGGCTGACACGTTTTATTCCGCAAGCAACTGCCGATGCTCTTCCGTGGGGAGCGGCAGACCAATCAATATCTATAAAGTCGAACATAAAAGCGGCACATCCGACAGGACTTACACCAATAGTTTGTTCTTGTATATCCATAGATTCAATGGCTTGTCCTATCAATTTGTTGACTACTCCATGACTGCAACCCGGACAGTAATTCATCGTAGCATCTGTCATGAGGCTTGATTTACCGTAGACTTTTGTTTTTTGATTTTCCGTATTCATGATATTACTTTTTACATTGTTGAAAATATTCTGCAATTTCATTCGGAGTAGGAACAATTCCTCCCAAACGTCCGTAAAATTGTACATCTAATTTCCCGTTGACTGCCAAACGTACATCTTCTACCATTTGTCCGGCATTCAGTTCTACGGTTAAAATACCCTTTAATTGCGGTAACATGTTTTGAATTTCTTTTGATGGAAAAGGAAATAAAGTGATAGGTCGCAATAATCCTACTTTGATTCCTTGTTCTCTTAATATTTCCACCGCTTTTGTACATAATCTTGAAGCAGAACCGAAGGCTACCAATAAATATTCGGCATCATCACAGGCTATTTTTTCAAATCGTACTTCATTTTGTTCGATTTGTCTGTATTTTTCCTGTAACCTTAAATTCGCTTTTTCATGGTCATGTGCCAATAAGTTGACAGATTTAATAACTCTGTGTTCACGGTTACTTTTTTTGCCGGTCAAAGCCCACGGATAACGCTGCTCTATTTCACCGGCTGTTAATCGTTGCTTCTCCGGCGACAGTTGTACCTTTTCCATCATTTGTCCGATAATTCCGTCAGCCAACAACATTACAGTAACACGGTGTTTAAAAGCCAATTCAAATCCTAAATCAACAAAGTCATTCATCTCTTGTACAGAATTAGGGGCTAATACCAATAATTTGTAATCCCCATGTCCTCCGCCTTTAACGGCTTGAAAGTAGTCTGACTGTGTAGGTTGAATTGTTCCCAGTCCCGGTCCTCCTCTCATGACATTGACAATTACACAAGGTAATTCTGCTCCGGCTAAATATGATAGTCCTTCACACATCAAACTGATTCCCGGTCCGGAAGAGGAAGTCATTATTTTTTTACCCATAGAAGCAGCACCATAAAGCATATTGATGGCGGCAATTTCACTTTCTGCTTGTAAAACGACCATACCTGTAGTATCCCAAGGATGTAAAGCCGTTAATGTTTCTAAAACTTCTGACTGTGGAGTAATAGGATAACCGAAATAGGCATCACAGCCGCAACGTATAGCCGCGTGTGCCAATACTTCATTACCTTTCATCAATTCATAATTTCCCATATCGCTTTTAGTTAAGTTTATACACTGTGATTACACTGTCGGGACACACCAATCCGCAATTCATACAACCGGTACATTCATCAGGCTTTTCCATGTAAGAATAGGTATATCCTTTAGCATTAATTTTTTTTGACATCGCCAATACATTGCTTGGGCATGCTTTGACACAAAGATCGCAACCTTTGCATTTTTCCGTTTGAACCTCTACGGTTCCTCGTGCTTTTGCCATTATTCAAAATTTTAAATTTAGACAAAGGTATAAAATAAAATGGGATTTCGATATTTTGTTTACTCTCTTTTTCAGGGTGTTCAGTTTCTGTTTTTTTATTCTTATCTTATTGAAATCAATGGATTTAAAGGTTGCTCTATAAAAAGTTTCAATTAAGAGTTATATCCTAACTTGTTGTTTTTTGGTAATATGTAATCATGTATTTTTATCAGCATCTCTGATACTATGCTATCCGTATCTCTGATACTATGCTATCCGTATCTCTGA
>CAYVGO010000032.1:8269-25603 GCA_964450725.1 uncultured Muribaculaceae bacterium | reverse complement strand
ACATGAATAGACATTATATTTTGAATGTTTACATCAAAATATTGACAAAGATATATAATATTAAAAATATAGCAACATTACAAAATAAAAAAAACAGTTAAAAATATTATTTTTAACTGTTTTTACATCGATTTATATATTAAATTTTTAAATAACCATATGCTTAAATGGTTGATAAAGAGATATTTTAATAGTAGTTTTTAGATGTAAATAAACTACTGCTTAAAATCTTGAGAGTTGTGTCATTTCAAACATTTATATTTTATTTTTAATACAATATTGTATCAAAAATAAAAATTTTAATTACTTATTTCCCGCGAAATAATCTGAGACTAAGTTTTTGTTATCTTATTACCGTTTCAAGGAGTTTTTATGAATTATCAAAAGTCGACCTGAAAGTAAAAATATTAATGCAGACGATTTTTGGGATGCTATTTTTCTCTTTGTTTTATATTGCTGTCCGATAAATGTTTTGATTAGCACATAAAATTAGGGCTGACTTCATTTGCAGAAGTCAGTCCGTTATGGTTATTTTTGTTGTTACCGCACAAGCATCAATAACCCAGATGTATTATGTGGACTTTTACAACCTATTCAATCACCCCGAAAAAGACAGGAAAAGCATCCTTGAGGAAGAATCTGAGGTGACGTACTAAAACTTTTGTTCTACTAAGGGGTATAGAAACGTTAAAAAAAAATCGACCACTGAATATCAGTAGTCGAGCCATTCTTTTTTACATTTACTATGTTTTATCGGACAGCAATAGATTTAACCCTATTTTTCCGAGTTAAAGCACAAAAACAGTGTTTTAAGAATTAAACTCATGGAAACACTGCTTTTTCGAATTAAGTCGCCATTTCTACGAATTAATTACATTCCAATTTCCATACTCAATTCTCTCACTCTCCTACATACATAAAGCATTTCAAACATAATTAAACTCCCTCATAGTGCTGTTTGCCCCTTAAATACAGTAAAATTATTTTTTAATTTTTCACACTGATAAAGTTGCAAAATAAAGATTCTCTTAAAAAATCTTATTTATTAAGAGAATCGGAATAACTACTAATATTGTCAAAACCTGTAAAATGCTATCATTACTAGTGAAGTAGTAACTAATTTCGTCTATTACCAAAACATAATGACTATATCTATAATCTCATTTTCAAAACGTTTTTTAGGATTTACTTGCTTACCATTATAGGCTGATTAGTTATGGCTTCTATTAATACCACCTTTTTGAACGACGAGTCGGAAGTAAGGCGGCTCTTTATCAAACCTGTCGACTGACCAGCATATTTACCCTTGTTATCCGTTACGAATGAGTTGATTTCATAATCAGAACTATATGGTACGATATCAATCTTCGAAAGTGTCAATGTATATGTCGTATTGGGTTTAAGGTTGAGAAACAGTTGCTCAATCAAGTCGCTCGCTCCGATGGTTCGTACCGAAAGTTCGCCACGCATCTTTGTACCTTGCTCAAGAGCAGACATCTCCACAACTTGCGTGGCGGAAGAATCTTGCAGCGGCTTGAGATTTTCTACGCCCATTCCGACTGTCACTGCATTGGGGGCATAGAGTAGTGCCTGCGGACTTTGGCCTATCTGAATGGGTGCAAGAGATTTCATCATCTCCATATCTATCGGCTGCACCTGATCGGCATACTCAAGCCCAACATATAAACGTTTTCCATCGGGTGCCGCCCATAGGCCGTGGGGAAGTTCTCCTACAGGGATGGTGGCTACCAACTTGTAGTCGTCAACCACATCGTAAATCTTGATGCAGTTTTCGCCGCCTACTGTCACGGGCATCAGCAACTTGCCATTCATAACCATAAACGACACATGGTTGGTTATAGGACCTGTGGCAAACTGCTTCACAATCTCGTTTGTCTTAGTGTCGATCACTACCACACTACCTATATCTTTGAGACTCAGTGCGACAAGTTTACCGTCGGGACTGGTAAAAATATTGGGTGAGAACGGACTCGGTACCGCAATCTTTTTGACAACCTCATAATTTTTAGTCTCTACGACATCTACAAATGGAGAGAAACTGGAACATACATAAGCAAATCGACTATCGGGCGTGAAAGCAACCATTCCTGGACCGTCCGATACAGACACTTTGCGAACCTCTTCCATTTTATCGACATCAATTACACTCACATAGGCTTCTCCGCGCACGGTAGTCCAAATCTCACTACCGTCTGGTCTGAAAGTAGCCTCGTGGGGTGAGCGGCCAGTATAAATCGTTTTTAGCAGTTTATTATCTTCGGTCGAGATCAGACTGATGGAGTTAGAACCTATGGACACAACTGCCAACACTTTTTTGATTGGCGAATAGCCTAACCCGTGAACCAATGCCTGACCTTTATAAAGTGGAGAGAGGATATTTGTTTGGGGTTTACCTAAAACTATCTCGCCAAGAAGTTTATTGGTAGCAGGGTCGATGACCGAAACTGTGTTCGAAACTTGATTACCTGTATATACACGGTCTTTGGCATAACGTTGTTGTGCCGAAACAACTATTGCACTTAGCAATATTGTTACTGAAATGATTATATCTTTCATATTCTTTTTATTTTTTACAATTCTTGTTTACATATTCATTCATCTGCTCGATTTCAACCTGTTGGTCGCCGATAATGCGCTGAGCATAAATAGCTAATTGACTTTTAGGATTGAGCATAAGCAGTGTTACAGCCATATCAACTGCAGCCCAGTGGTGTGGAAGCATTACCAAAACAAAAGAGCAATCGATATCTGCAGGAAGTTGGACATCTGTCGGTGTGTTTTTCATCATCACCTCCATCGTTTTATCCATCGCAGTTTTATAAGCAGAATTTACCGTACCATTGCCTACTGGATAACTCTTAAGCATCACATTCATATCCATAATTTCGCCCTGTTGTTCGGCAAGGATACTTTTGGCAAGTTGAATTATCTCGAAATTTTTTCCGTTGGCAATTTCATACTTAGCCATCTCGACTGCAGCCTGGTGATGCGGTATCATCTGAGTAAGGAAATCGTGTTCGACAGAGCCAGTCAGGGATACGGCATTCATTTGCACCATCATAATATCCATCATCTTCAGAAAAGGGTTTGACTGCTCAGAATGGTTGTGATTCATAGACATACCTGCCATGTCGCCCATCAAATAACATTGGCAGTTTTCGCCGCACTTGCACTGCGACTTGTCGCCAGTTTGTTTACACATGCACCGAGTTCCACACTTACATGAATTTTGAACTGAGATACATTGGCAGTTGTCGCCGCATTTACATTTGGAGTTATCGCCTGATTCTTTACATTGGCATCCTGTTCCACATTTACATGGATTTTCTTTTGAAGTACATTGGCAGGAACTTGCAGTTTTAGCACAATTACAGTTTTTTAGGCATTTACAACTCGGTGCATAGGTCGTTGTTTGAACTTGTGTTGAGAACGAATTTAGTGTAAATGTCGCAATCAGCATCAAGACAGTAAATAGAATTGAAAGTGTTTTGATTTTCATATTTGAGACTACTATTTAATAATGACATTAATCTTATTAAGACCATGAAATAAAATTGACAAACAAAGATATATATTTTTTTTGATAGATACATTATAAATGTTAAGAATCTATTTAAAAACATTTGACATAAAATGCTGTTTATCAGTTGTATTTTAATAGACATTTTTATGAATACAAAATTGTTAAAGAATATAAAGATATTATCCAACCAACCTAACCGATAACCAGTACGATACAATTTTACGAATAATTGGCGATAAACGTAAACGACAACGTTCACTAAGGTCTGTTTTTGATGCGATTTTTACCTCTTAAAGACTGGTTGCCAGTGGTGTATGTTGCCTAATGATTTTCCGAAGTGGGAGTTAGTGTATTACTATTTCAACAAATGGAATCATGATGACACCTTGGAAGAGGTACACGAAGTTTTGCGAAACAGACTTCGGATTAAGCGTGGGTGAAAGAGCTCGCCGAACTTTGGATTGATAGATTCACAAAGTGTTAAGACTATGAAAACGGGTGGTGAATGTCGGGGTTTCGATGGCTGTAAAAATATCAAAGGACACAAACGGCATATAATCAACGATACCCAAGGATTGCTGTTGAATGTTGATGTTCACGCTGCAAACGAACACGATAGTAAAGCCGGTTTCGGAGTCTTGAAAAAATTAAAATGGCGATTTGAGCGTATGAAAAAGATATATGCCGATGGTTATTATCGGGGGAGAACTCGTTGATAAAGTCAAAATTGAACTCGGATATAATATGGAAATAACTTTACGGGCAGACAAATCAGCAGAGTTCAAACCTTTACCAAAACGCTGGATTGTAGAGCGGTCATTCGCTTGGCTCTCAGATTTCAGAAGGTTGGATAAAGACTATGAAAGAACTTGTGTCGCAGCAATAAATATGATTTATATTGCTTTTATTGCACTTATTTTCAGATGGTTATGAGTAATATTTTTAAACAGACTCTTACAACGTCGTAACTCCTCCCATAAGATTTATTCTATCCATGAACCGGATGTTCAGTGCATCAGCAAAAGTAAGGAATACAAGAAATACGAATTTGGGAATAAAGTTTCCATCATACGCTCAGCCATAGGGGTCATACTTGGAACTAGTTCTTTCCGCAATGAATACGATGAGCATACAATCGATAAGAGTCTGGAACAGGTACGAAGGTTGACCGGAAAAAGCATCAACCGATTAGCCGGAAATAGAGGGTATTTGGGGGAAAAGAGGTAAATGGAACACAGATACTGATCCCTGATACACCCAAAACCAAAGACACTTACTACCAACGAAAGAAGAAACATCAGTTATTTTGTAAACGGGCAGGAATAGAATCAACTATCGGACATTTGAAATCGGATCAATGTTTAGGGCACAACTTCTACAAAGGAAATTGTAGGGGATGCCATCAACGTGATGTTAGCCGCGGCGGCTTATAACTTCAAAAGAGCCATGAAGTTTCTTTTCTCCCTTATCGCAAAATAGGAAATTGACATGGGAATACCCCAAAAACGATTATTGAACAACATGCCTGCATTTAGAATTTCAGTATGTGGAAATTTTAAGGATCGACTATGTAAATATCTGACTGAAAAAAAGTTGAAAAATATAACGACTAAGTACTTGGCGGCTTTGGGAAAAGCAATTATTGATGTACGGTAAACGTTTACCAGACAGCAATAATTGCTTTAATTGCTCAAAAAACAAAGAAAAAGGGCTGACTCTCGCAACCGGAGTCAACCCTCATTTATTCTCTCACATTTTTTACTGAGCAACAATAAAATGTAATCTAATGAACTGCGTTAGTTTTTTCTTGTGGATAAGGATCTACGTGGATATTCAACTGTATTTGAGGGTACTTTTGTTGTAATCGCTCCTCAACTTTTAATACAATATCATGTCCTTCTTGAATGGTCATGTCGGCAGAAAGATAAATATGAAGATCTATGGCATAATAGGTTCCTATTTTCCGAGTACGCAAGCGGTGAGGTTTTTGTACGCCTTCAACACTTTGTACGATAGACAAAATATCTTGTTGTATTAACATGGGCAATGACTTTTCAAGCAATTCATTGATATTTGGCTTGAAAATTTGCAAGGCAATTTTAATGATAAATATTCCGACAATAATCGCCGCCAAAGGGTCTAACCACAAAAACGAATCTCCTAAAAACATTGCTCCGGCAATACCTAATGCAACTCCAATAGACGAGAAAGCATCTGAACGGTGGTGCCATGCATTGGCAATAATAAGGCTACTGTTATATTTTTTCCCTACAATTATCGTAGCCCAATACATCAACTCTTTGACTATAATAGACGCAATTGCCAAATAAAAGGCTATTTTCCCCGGTTTGAGGATAGGAATACCATGAAAGTAGTCCCAAATTTTGACTATACCTTCTTTGCAAATTCCAATTCCCGCAAATGCTAAAAAAAGTGACACAATAATAGAGGCTAATGTTTCATATTTGCCGTGTCCGTAATGATGGTCTTTGTCTGAGGGTTTGTTGAAGATAGGTAAAAATACCAATACAACCATGTCGGTAATGATATCTGAAAGTGAATGTATGGCATCGGCAACCATAGCACCGCTATTTCCTACAACACCTGCTAAAAATTTAAGTCCGGTTAGAAAAACATTAACAACGACTCCCCAAATGGTAATCTTTAAAATAGAACGATGACGAATATCCATAATGATTAATATTTCAAAAATAGCGTCTCTTCACCGTCAAAAACAACATAACGGCTGTCTTCAATCCAATCACTTAATAAAATCAATACTGACTCAGAATTTAATGTCAATTGTATTGGAGTATGCCTGTGACCAAAGATAAAATAATTGACCGGTGTTTGATTTTTAGATATATATTCTTCTGCAAATTTATAGAGTGGTTCTGTTTGACCTTGAAATGGATATATTACCCCTTTTTTCTTGCGGCTATATCGTGACCAAGCATAACCTAATCCAATGCCAAAGCGAGGGTGTATCATTTTGTAAAGTCGGAGTAAAATTTTATTATGAAAAATAAAATGAAGTATTTTATAAATTGTATCTCCTTTTCCTAATCCATCGCCGTGTGCTACAAAAAATGTTTTTTCATAGTGTTTTGCAAGTAACGGTTTTTTATAAATCTTAATTCCCAACTCTTGACTTAAGTAGTCAAAAGTCCAAATATCATGATTTCCGATAAAGTAATGAACATTGATACCTTTATCGACCAATTCACCCAACTTGGCTAAGAATCTGATGTGTCCTTTGGGGACTACCAATTTATATTCAAACCAAAAGTCGAAAATATCGCCCAGCAAGTAAACGTCAGAGGCATCTTGAGCAATCATCTCTAACCATGCAATAATCTTTCGTTCCCGTTCTTTTGAGGAGTGTTGTTCAAAGGTTAAGCCGAGATGAAAATCGGAGGCAAAATAAATTTTCTTCATAAATTCTTACATCAATGCGTTGCGACTTTTCTGTAGAGTTCGAACATCGTCAGTAATTTTATTGCAGCGCATGATTTATCGGGAGATTAAGTTGTAAGGCTAATGTTTTGTTTTTCTAAAATGTATGCTTCCGATTAAACCGCGAATATCATCAGTAAATTTTTCGATAAGTGGCTGTAAAGAGTCTCTGTTCATGGGTACATTAAAATATAATGCACCGCGTAAGAAATGGTTGACACTGTCGGTAACATAAAATTGTGCTGCCGATGCCACATTTCCCTCCAATAAATATAACATACCATAAACTTTGTCTTTACTGTTAACAAATGGCTGCTCAGTAATTGCTTCTGCTTTGTAAGTATGTTGGTAGGTCAATTTGTAAGCATCTTCGGTTAACTTTGTGAGACTCTGTCCTACCGGCTTGTAACTGATATGAATAATTGCTTTTTGTGGAGGCATGTTGATATTTACCCAATAAGGCTCTTTGTACCAATCTTTGCTTGGAGTAATAACACCATAAGATGGAAAAGAGAAAGAGTAAGGATAATCGGGTAAATCAAACGATTGTAAGGAGTCTGAATTGGGAATTTCTAATCGTAAATGTCCGTAGGGCTTTGGTGTATAGGCTGTGTTACAACTCACATAAAATAACACCAACATGACAATAGTGATGTTTTTAATATCCATATTGTACAAAAAATTGCATACGTACTAATCTTATTTCCTCTTCCATAATTCCTTCTTTATTTAATACGGATGCTGCTGCTTGAATGTCATCACTTTCTGCCTCCTCTAAAAAATATTCCATAATTCGTTCTGCATTTTCTTCATCAAGAACATGGTCAATATAATATTTTATATTAATTTTTGTTCCAGACGAAATAATGGCTTCAAGTTCGGTTAATAATTCATCAAAGTCAATATTTTTTGATCTGGCAATATCTTCAAAGTCCATTTTCCTATCAATACATTGTATAATGTAAACTTTGAGAGAAGATTTATTGGGGGCAGATTTCAGTACAAAGTCTTGAGGACGAGTAATGTCATTTTCTTCAACATACTTTTTTATGAGTTCAACGTAGGGCTTCCCAAATTTTTGGGTTTTCCCGGACACTCCTACACCTTGACAATTTTGTAATTCTTCAAGCGTTATCGGATAATAAACCGACATATCTTGAAGTGTAGTATCTTGAAAAATAACAAAAGGAGGAATGTTATGTTGTTTTGCTACTTTTTTATTTAAATCACGCAACATACTTAATAATACTTCATCACCACCACCTTTGGCATTGCCCATAATGATGGTTTCATCACTCTCATCGTCATCTTCCTGTTTTTCCCAAACAATATCTAAAGGATAGGGATTTTCAATGTATTGTAATCCTTTATCGGAGACAGAAACCATACCATAACATTCTAAATCTTTCACCACAAATCCAAAATACATTGACTGCCTGATGACAGCATGCCAAAACTTTTCATCCATATCTGACCCTTCTCCAAATTCTTCCAGTTTATGGTGGTGATAAGATTTGATAACTGGATTTTCTGTACCCATCAAAATTTGAATAATGTGATCTGGCTTGAAACGTTCTTTAACATTTTTCATCACTGTCAATAACAGTTTTATATAAGGCAGGCCATTAATCCGTTTTTTAGGATGCTTACAGTTGTCACAAGAGTTGCAGTTGTCTATTTGATAGTCTTCTCCAAAATAATTTAACAACGTTTTCCTCCTACAAATGGTAGTATCCATGTATGCTACCATTTCAGAAAGTAATTGCTTGTTAATTTCCTGTTCAGACATTGATTTCCCTTGTGAGAACTTTTCAAGTTTAATAACATCCTTAGGATTAAAAAAGGCTATACAGTGTCCTTCTCCATGGTCGCGCCCTCCACGTCCGGTTTCTTGGTAATAACTTTCCAGACTTTTAGGCATGTTATAGTGTATTACAAATCTCACATCAGGTTTATCAATTCCCATTCCAAATGCAATAGTCGCAACAATCACATCAACATCTTCCATTAAAAACTTATCCTGATTTTCTGCTCGAATATTGGCTTCTAATCCGGCATGATATGGTAATGCTTTTATCCCGTTAAGATTAAGCATTTCGGCAACCTCCTCAACAGTTTTCCGACTTAAACAGTACACAATACCACTTTTTTTATCTTTAGACTTTATCAGTTTTACCAAATCTTTATTTAAATCATTACTCGCCATACGTACTTCATAGTACAGGTTTTCACGATTAAAAGATGATTTGAAAACTTTAGCATCTAACATTGCTAAAGTTTTTTGGATGTCGTGCTGTACTTTGGGAGTTGCCGTGGCTGTAAGCGCAATAATCGGAGCCTGACCTATTTCTGCCACAAAACTTTTAATCTTTCGGTATTCAGGTCTAAAATCATGTCCCCATTCAGAAATACAATGTGCCTCATCAATGGCATAGAAAGAAACATTAATATTACGAAGCATCTCAATGTTTTCCTCTTTGCCTAAAGATTCGGGGGCTATGTACAATAATTTTGTTCGACCGCTTAATACATCGTCTCGAACCTGATTAAGAACAATTTTATTTAGTGATGAATTTAAAAAATGAGCAGCGCCATCATCTCCTACAAAATTTCGAATATTATCCACTTGATTTTTCATTAAGGCAATCAAGGGAGAAATGACAATTGCCGTTCCGTTTAGTAAAAGTGCCGGGAGTTGGTAACATAAAGACTTTCCGCCTCCGGTAGGCATAAGAACGAAAGTGTCATTTCCTTCCAAAAGATTGGTAATAATGGCTTCTTGATGTGCCTTGAAAAAAGTAAATCCAAAGTATTTTTTTAGTCCGTCGTGTATGGTTGCACTAATATTGTCCATTTTTGTTCCTCACATATTTAATGTAGCAAAGATATATGATTTTTTTTAATATGCAAAAAAAGATAAAAGGTCATAAACATATTGACAGACACAAAATCATAAAATATGTTCAATAATGAAAAATTATTAACACTATTGACAAAATGACCAGTAATACTCTTGATTTTTAGTATCATTTTCAGTTTATCAGTCAATAAAAATCCCTCATATTCAATAAAAATATTGAGTATGAGGGGTTTAGTTATCGTACTTAAATGGTTATTGGATTTTCAAAACTTGAAAACATTTCCTACTCAAATATTTCCGAGAGTTTACGTTTTTCAAATATTAATCCGCCCTCTGTTTCATAAAGTAACCCTATTGTTTCTTTATCTACCATAGATATACTTGAATATCCCCAACAATTGTTTTGATTAATTAATGTTTGATATTGCCATGTATTTCCTTCATCAAAACTGAATTGCAAGGTCATGTTACGTCTTGGAGCCTTGGCAACAAAAGGATTAAAGAATGCCAGAATATCTTTTTTATCTCCAAACTTTGTAGATGCTACTCTCAGGATACTGGCTTGACAAACCGGCTCTAACAACACATTCCGGTTGGTTGGATGTTCTTTCCAAGTCTGCCCTAAATCTGTTGTTGTCATTACGGCTCTGGAACCTCCTCTATTATCTCGCATGTTCAACATGACACTACCATCATTCAACTCTACCACTTGTGCTTCCGTTGTATTTTCACGTGCTCCTACTCCGGATTGCCATGTAACACCACCGTTTTTACTGTAAATTATGGAAGAGTAAGGCATTCCTTTTTCATCCCAATACTGAGAAGCAAAAACTAAAGTACCGTTTGAAAGCATTATTCCGTTACCCGGTCCGTTAAAATAAATTCGCCAGTTTTTTTTAGGCGCTACTTGCTGGGTGATATTCATAGGTACAGACCATCTTAATCCATCGTCATCGGAATAAGCAAGACAAAATTGTCCGGACTCTCCCAATTTAAGTCCCGGCTTTGATGCCGCCAACGATTTACCGTTATGTGCCCACAAAAAAGCCATCCACAATCGTCCAGTCTTTTCATCTACTAAGATAGAAGGATCTCCGACTCCTTCTAATTTATCTCGGCCTCCAACATCTACTACGCAATGAATGTTAGACCATGTTTGTCCACCATCTTCACTACGACTCATTCCCACATCAATATCTGCAGGAAGATCTCCACCGTGCTCATAACGAATATCATATACGGCCACTAATGTTCCCTTTTTGGTAGTTACCATTCCGGGTATTCTAAAATACTTAATACTATCATCTCCCTTCTTCACAATTTCAATTCCAACATGTTTTTTACTTGTAAGATTCGTGTCATATTTCTTACTATTGAATTGGATTGTCTGTAATTCAAAAACAGCATTTCCTCCAATTATCGCATTGGGATGTGCCGTAGCAACGATAGTTGTTTTATTCCCTTTGGCAATAGCGGATTTTGGTAAATTAATCTTATTTACTCCTTCCTGAG
This sequence comes from uncultured Muribaculaceae bacterium, assembly GCA_964450725.1. Lineage (GTDB taxonomy): Bacteria > Bacteroidota > Bacteroidia > Bacteroidales > UBA932 > CAYVGO01. The sequence continues at coordinate 14,231 of CAYVGO010000032.1, read as the reverse complement.
GTGTAAATGTGTATTTTTTTATTGAATCTACAAATAATGATATGTCTTGCAATTGAGAGGCATTGGTAACTTTCAACTGAAGTCCATTGATTGTAGACACGCTTCCACCTTGCGAACTGCTGATTATAAAAACAGGATTATCTGTTTGTCGTTTAACAATCGGGGCGGTAATTTTTTCTACAGAAAAAGGTAATTTCTCTTGTGCTTGAATAGAGAAAGAGAAAACGGTCACCAAAAAGAGAGAGAGAAAATAACGATTCATAGTTTTCATAGTGTTTATAATTAAAAATAATGGAACTCGAATAAAATGGATAATTAGCGTTGTGATTTTTTTAACCGTTGTCAATTTACAATTACATATCAATCTTTATTTTTATTTTGCAGCATTGCTTGAACAAATCTCAATTCGTCATAACTATACTCTTCGCCAAGTACATTCTTTGCTTCCGTGAGTGTTGTTATATCTTCTTGCTGTAATATGTTTTTGATATTTTTTACTTTTTCAGGTGGTACCAATCTTTCTAAACCAATAATACCTTCTTTAAGAGCATCTGTCAAATGTTTACATATTGTACCGGGAGTCAGCGAACGTAAGTTTGATATTTCTTCAATACTTTTTTGTTCTACCTGAAAGTAATACAGTGTTTTTTCGGATGTCTGCAGGTCATCAAAAAGTTTTTTATTGGAAGAGATTCCTACATCATTTTTGAGCAAATATTCCTGAATAACATCCATAATCTCTTTTCCATAATTGGCTATAATAACTTTGCCTACACCTTTAGTTTTTTTGAGTTGTATCAATGTTGTTGGTAACTCATTACAGATTCTAAGTAAAGACTCTTGTTGAATTATAATAAATGGGTGCACATTACGGCGTTCAGCGGTTACATTTCGCCATGTTTCCAACATTTTATACAATTCTGGATGTAAAACATCTTGAACTATTGATTTTTTACTTCTTTTAATGGCTATAGTTTCTATCGCAGCTACCGATTTAGCCTTAAGATAAGTAGCAATGTGCAAGCCTTTTTCTGCACTTTTTAAGCAATGTAACTTTATGTTGCACTCCTTTTTAAAATTATTCAATATTAATTTATACTGCTCGCTATATTCTTTATTATCTATAGAAACTTCCATATTTGATATATATTCAAAATATTCTTCATAAAGTTTTGAATAAAAATAAGCCACAGCGCGTTGAATGCGGTCTTGTAATAGTTGTTCATCATCTTGGGTTAAAAGACATTTTATCTGTTGAGAAAATTTATCGCTAACCGTGATAAAGTCTTTATTAAAGTCTTGTAATTTATTACTTAGTTCTATCGCCAACCGTGGATAAAGTGCTTCTAATCTATTAACAAACAATTGTACTAATCTTGCCAACAGTTCTGCTATCGGACGAAAATCTATCAACTCAAAAGCAATATCTGCAAAATAATTACGTACAGCCTCCTTACACTCGTCTTCTGTGGGGTGTCGCTCTTCGGCATACCTGTCAAATTCTTTTATTAATCTATCTTGCAGGATTGCAGATTGGGATATTCTGGTTTTCAAAACAATTGTAGATAATTGCTTACAACGACTTAAAGCCACATATAACTGTCCGAAGGCAAATGCCGAACCTGCATCAATCACCGTCCTTTCAAATGTCAGTCCCTGACTTTTATGAATAGTAATTGCCCACGCCAATTTTAAAGGATATTGAGTAAACGTACCAATCACTTCTTCTTGAATCTCATGCTTTTCTTCATCTAACGTATAACGTACGTTTTTCCAAGTCTCAACCGTTACCTCAATCGAGGACTCGTCGCCACAAACTACCTCAATTTTCTCATGATCAATCTCTCTAATTCGACCTATCTTCCCATTGTAAAATCTTTTATCCGGATGGTTTTTGATAAACATCACCTGAGCACCCTTCTTTAACTCTAACAAAGCATGAGTCGGAAAATTTTGCTCTGCAAATTCACCTGTAATCTTTGCCTTAAACTGATATATCGGTTCTTTTATTGCCGTAAGTTCTCGGTCATTAATTTCTTGTGCCTGCCGATTATGGGTAGTTAAATAAATCCAATCTTCTTCCTTCGGAGGCTTAAAATGAGGATTATATTGACGATTCAATTCCGATAAAGTTTCGGTAATATTCTCCTCATTACGAATATTGTTAAGCAAAGCAATAAACTTACTGTCTTTCTGCCTGTAAATATGTTTCAACTCTATGGTTAACCATTGCGTATTATTTAATGCTATGCTGTGAAAAAAGTACATAGAAGAATAGTATTCTCGCAATATCCTCATCTCTTCTTCACTGGCAATTGGAGACAATTGATGTATATCTCCAATCATCAACAGTTGAACTCCGCCAAAGGGTAAATTATTTTTTTTACATCGACGCAACACTCCATCAACAGCATCAAGTAAATCTGCACGTACCATGCTTATTTCATCAATCACCAGCAAATCCATCGCTCTGATGATGTTTTGCTTTTTCTCACTTAACTTATATTGAGAAGCCGTTTTTTGTCCGCTCGGTAATTGAACCGAAAGTGATAATTGAAAAAAAGAGTGTATTGTTGTTCCACCTGCATTTACGGCTGCAACACCCGTCGGAGCCACAACAATCATCTGCTTTGAAATCTCTTGTTGTAAGCGTTTTAAAAAGGTCGTTTTTCCCGTCCCGGCTTTACCTGTCAAGAAAATATTGACATTAGTAAATTCTACATATTTTCGGGCTAATTCTAATTCGGGATTAGATTCGTAATGCATCAATTCATTTATCTTTACAAATTCAAAGGTATAAACTTTTATGAAACCATACAATAAAAAATATTACTTTTTCTCTTTACAACAATTTTTATTGCTATTTTCTAAGAAAAAACAGTTCAACAACTTCTATTAAACAGTCATTTTATTTTCAAAGTACTTTTTAAAGTCTGGCCTTGGGTATATCAATAAAAATGGTTGATTGAAATGTAATAATAGTATTGAAATATTAGGCTTATAACATCTAATATTCCCTCTTATTAAATATTACTTTATATTCAACCTTTAATTTTTATCATTTCCTATTCTTTTACCCGCTCTTTCTATTTTCTTTTATTGATAAACTGGAAAATAAAACTTACCTTTGCCGACCATTTTTACTTATACATTAAATATGCTCAATCGTCGTTTCTTACGATTAAAGGCTGTCAAAACGCTTTACGGTCATTTTACGAATGAATATTCAGTCTTACAAATACAAAAAAAGTTCGACAATTCCGTTCAACAAAGTTTCTTGCTCTATCTTTATCTAATTCACCTTGCCCCTTCTCTCCAACATTATTCGTGGTTACGCGAAGAACAGATAAAACAAAAACAAAGACCTACACAAGAAGAACTTCTACTCAACCGTAATCTTATAAAAAACGCTGTTGCAACAAAAGTTTCTGAAAACAAACCGTTACAAGAAGTACTGAAAAAACACGGATTGAAATGGAATACCAATAGTGACAATACGCTAAAAGAAATTTACAACCGATGGATTACATCCGACAGTTTTAAATCTTATGTAGCAATAAATAACCCTACGTTTGAAGATGACAAAACCGTAATTTCTGATTTATATAACAACTTTTTACCTGAGTTTTCAGAATTATACAATGCTCTTGAAGAACAATCTATTTTTTGGGATTGCGATGAAGTAGATTTTTTTCTTTCTAAAGTACATAAAACATACCAGAACATCACAGAAATAGATGACTTTGCATGGTTCCCGCTTTATAAAAATGAGGAAGATAAAAACTATCCCCAAGAACTACTGAAAAATGTCGTAGAAAACCATGATAAATATATAGCGTTACTGAAAGAACATACCCAAAATTGGGAGTTAGACCGCATTGCTCAAATGGATTTCATTTTGTTATTGGCAGCACTGGCCGAATTAACCGGTTTTGAAAACATTCCTGTAAAAGTAACGCTGAATGAGTATGTCGAAATTGCTAAATTTTACAGCACTCCCAACAGTTACAATTTCATTAATGGCATTCTGGACAGATGTGCTAAAGACCTTTTACAGAAACAACTTATTCATAAAATTGAAAGTGTAGAAGAGGAAGAATAAAAGCATCTATTGTAAATAAAATGATGACTATCGGGTAAAATATATCAATAAAAAACCTTCGAACATGATGATAATTGTTAGAAGGTTTTTTATTAATGTAAGGTTTTTGTATCCCTAATCTGTCTAACTTACAGAAGATATTTTGACATCGTCAAAGAAATGAGGTCGTCTTCTAAGGGTTTGGAATATGAAAAAGTTATTTTTACAATATCCCTAAAAGAAATCCAATGTTCATCGACAATACAAGCAATGGTCAATTTGTATTCACCGGCTGCTGTTTCTTGTGTATTGTTGATTGTAATTTCACCGGTAGTTTTGTCAATAACAAAATAGTCTGCTTCTACCCTTTCACCATTGAGAATAACTGTCGTGATGACAAATTTATTAGGAATCCCACCTTCAAAGGTGGGTGCAGGAATCTTTATACCTATGATAAACTGATCTATATCCGGAGTATCAGAATAATAAAGTTTAAAGTTGCTGACTATTTTACCAGTATCATTAGAACACGATATTATGGTGCAGAACAAAAGTGCGAGCCAAAAATTCCTGAAAATTTCGATGAAGATGGTTGCAATGTGTGTTTCATATTTTTTCTATTATTGGTTATTATGTATTTACACTACTATCTACCATTGCTTGAATAAAATGCAGGGAAAACAATTTTAGAAGTCTAAAATACTTTAATAGATTCAGTATATAATACCGCATATAGTCTATTTTTATCCTCCCTGCGAATAGAATGTTTAAATTTTGTAAGTCAAAGAAAGACCAAAGAGTTCTTTGAATTGTAACTTATCCGTTGTTATGGCTACGCCGGCATTATCAACGCGAGGATTGCCATCAGTATCTAACACCGGAAATCTCACTTTATAGTCATATAGCAAATTCAACAGCAAAGTTGCCTGTAAATATTTGGTGATTTTAAAGTTTACCAAAAGTTCGGCATTAACATCGGGTAAGTTTTTGGGTAATTCTTTGATAGGTTTAAAGTAACTGTAATAGACATCACATTTTGTGGCTATGCTGATTTGAGGGATAATATCTTTTTTGTAAGAAATATTTAAAAAACTACCCATTGTCATATTGGCTTTTTGTCCATCCGGCACACCAAAATTACTGCCTTTTATGCTATCATGTAAAACAAAAGTCGCCTTGCCTGCTAAGGGAGATAGAAAAATCCGCAAATCTTTATTTTTATACTCAACTCCAACAGAAGGAATCAAATATCCCGGAGCCATAAAAGCAGATGTTAATTTTCCATTATCAAAAGCTTGGGCAAATTGGGTTCTGAAATTGAGCAATGCCGTAATATTCCAATGTCCTGTTTTTTCTAATTTGTAGGAATAGTCTGTAATAAATTCTAAAATATCATCAGTTTTTTGTAGTGAATTATCATTATTTTTCCACATCATGGCATATTGTAAATTCAGTGCATTGTTCCACGCGTGATTACCGTTTTCATATTTAGAAGAAAATCTGGCAATACCCGTTAACGCCAATGAGTTTTCACCTCCGGCTTTCCAATTTTTATAGTAATATTGATTAAATGTCAATAAGCCTAAGAAGTTCAGTCTCCAAGGTCCAAACACCAAAGAGTCTAACCCTTTGGATTTTGAGTTTGATGGAACTTCTTGTCCGTAACTTAGTCCTATGAATAAGACTAAAAAAGAGATACAAAAAAGTGTTCGTTTGAAATTTTTTTTCATTGATTTTATTGTTAGTGAATAAATAAACAGAAGAGAGACAATCGTCTTTTTCTAATTGCGGAGAAGTATTATTTAAAGTCTAAATTATATATTTCTGCTACGCCAAAGTCCGATTCAGGGTCTGAATTTGACATTACACCTGTCGGGAAGT
>CAYVGO010000032.1:0-8169 GCA_964450725.1 uncultured Muribaculaceae bacterium | reverse complement strand
TCATCCGGGGTCTGTCCGGTATATTTCTGCACTTCTTTAACTTTTAATTTTCCCCTCCTCCATCTACCGGTTTTATAATAAGCAATGGTTGCTATAAGACCAATCAACCAAGCAACCGGTATTGACCAAAATATTCCAAGGTAGCGTTCGTTATCGGCAAAAAAATGCAGATCAGAAAAGGCAAAAAATGAGGCTAAAGGTACGCGGATAATCCATAGTGAAAAAAGTGTGATTAACGTAGGAACAATGACCACGCCTGCACCTCTATGAACTCCATTGATGACAAACATAGCATTGAAAAGTACATAAAAAGAACCCACAATCATAAAGTAATGAGAGCCCACAATGATGGCTTCTACATCTTCTTTATGTATAAAAAAGGAGAGAATGGTCTGGGCAAAAAAGAAAAGAATAAGGCTGATGACCACAGTTATAATGGTTGTTACCCACAGTGTTTTTCTCAATCCTTCTCTAACTCTGGGAATATTGGCAGCACCTATATTTTGTCCGGTAAAGGTAGAGAGTGCCATGGCAAAATTCATTGAAGGTAGCAGAAGAAAAGTTTCTAATCTTATCGCTATACCGTAACCGGCAGAGATATATACCTTATCAAAACTATTGATAATTCCTAAAAGTGTACTCATTCCTAAGGCCACAAATACTTGTTGCGCTCCGGTTGGAAAGCCGATACGAAACGATTCCCAAAAAAGTTTTTTATCAAACTTGGAATAAGATATTCTCAGTTTAAGGATATGGTTACTGCGATTGACATAATAAATAATAAATATCCATGCTGCAAGTTGTGAGATGACGGTTGCCAATCCTACTCCAAAAACATTCCACTTGAAACACAAAACAAAGAGTAAATCTAATCCTAAATTGAGAATGGAGGCAATAACAATTGCATATAGTGGTGTTTTTGAATCTCCAACTCCTCGCAGAATAGCGCTTGAGGCATTGTAGCCAAACATCCCGAAAATTCCGATAAAGGTTATATGTAAGTAAGTAATGGTATCCTGTCGAGACTCTACAGGAACTTGTATCCAATCTACTAAAGTTTCGGTAAAAATCAATCCGAAAACCGTAACAGCAAGACTTGATATAAAGAAAAAAAGATGCAGAGTATCTGAAATATCTTGTACTTTTTGATAATTCTTTTGCCCAAAATATTGTGCTACAACAATTGTTCCTCCAATCACCAAACCAATAAGCATGGCAATAACTGAAAAAGTAATTTGTGTGGCATTAACAACGGCCGTCAATGCGGAACTACCAACAAACTTACCAACAATAATAGCATCAACAATGGCATAAAGTTGTTGAAAAAGATTCCCTAATAAGAGAGGTGCAGAAAATTGTAAAATCCTTTTCAGGACATTACCTTGTGTCAGGTCTAACATGATGTGGAGATTAAAGGATTGGTGGATTAACTTCCTCTGAAAAGATGAACAAACCCTTTAAACTTTTCATATTTTTCGTGCTTATATTTGTCCCACCCGCGTGCTTCGATATAATAATAATAAACGCCAGAAGGACAATAAGTATCACTGTTCTTGTATTTTCCGTTCCATTGAAAATTTATGTAACCCTCTTTACCTTCGTAGTCATACATTATTTGTCCGGAACGATTAAAAATAATGATTTTTAAGTACCACACGGAGGAAAATTTAGACTCCTCTGCCATCATGGTAAAAATATCATTAATACCATCTTCATTCGGTGAAAAGGCTGTGGGAATAATCGAAGGGTCTATCAAAAATGAATCTACAGCGAGTGAATCTACCAATGAATCTATACAGCCAAATTTATTTTTTGCATAAAGAACAACAGAGTAAACTCCGGGTTGGTAAGCATAATCTATATCAATGGTTGATTCATTTTTTGCTTGTCTGATTGGTTCAAAAAGTAAAGCAGGCAATTGATTTTGAAGATTAAAATCATATTTATTATCATATAGTTTCCAAATAGTAGTGTCAGTATTTTTTGAATCATGTGCCAACTGTAAGAATAGTGGAGCTTTTCCCGTTTTTTCATCCTTCCATTCGGTCAACACACCCTCTTTTATACTTTTGGTTTTAATTTTAGAGATAGGATATGCGGCTTTGGCTTCTATCAAAGCAGTGGTGTCGGAAGTCTGATTCCCAAAATGATTTTTCAGGGTTAAAAAATAACGACTGTCCACTAAAGGCGGAGGGTTGTTGATGATTGGATTACGTGTTGTCGTCCAACTCAGACTTGGCTCCTTCACATCGGGGAAAATATCTTCTTCACTTTTCCATGTAATGTGACCGCTTGCAGGAGTTGTGCTAATGTAGGGAGTGCCGACGTGAGGATAAATAATGATACGTGGTGTACCCGTTGTTGAATAACGATTTTCCAAATCATAGTAATAATAGGGTCGGGTAAGATTAGAAGGAGATATTTCGGCCAATAACAATAAAGCATTACAGTCGTTAGCAACAATTGTAGTTCTTACTGAAAAATTATCTACAATTACCCAGCACCGTAACGTATCTCTGTTATTAATAATTACCCTATAGCATCCGGAATCAGGAGTAGCGACAATATCCTCTTTTACATTATTCTCTTGGCGAAACAACTGATAACTATTATCGGAACTATTATATTTCTCCCACTTAAAACTGGTATTGCTACTGTTTTTGGCAATTAGTTTTGCATTATCTCTTTTAAAAAAAACATAGATTGAATCTTGCTTGGCACCAATTTTAGAATATCTTGTAGAGTCTTTAAAATCGGCATTGGCAAATAACACTTGTGCTACTGTCGGTGAAACAATAGCACAAATGAATAAAAATAAAAGAGTTATTTGTTTGATAAAAATCACGAGATTCGGTTGTTAAATTTCTTGCACACTGCTTTTAGGTATCCATCCTCGTATATCACCGTATGTTTCCACTTCAATCCAGTCAGATAATCTGTCTTTAATAAAGACTTTTGTACCTTCATGCAGTGTAAATAAATCGGTTGAAGTTTCAGAAGGCATACTTTTCACTTTTATAACGTGAGAAAAAATAATCGCAGCACCACTGTGATGTTCTTCTGTATTTTTATGTGAACCTAAAGCAAATGTCAGAACATTAAATATTATAAGGATAATTACCGCAGAAAGTATCCATCGTTTGGCTGTTTTATGTTGCGTAATAATAAACGCAAAAATGCTACTTAATAATAAAAAAAAGAATGATAATGTTATGAAAGCCCACTGAGAAGAGGTTGCCCAATTGGCTATGCTTGTCCAATAACGTTGTATGAAAAATTCTGTTGGCGGAGTAATTTTATCAATCTTTAAAGCATTGGCAAACCTAAGATTATGTTCTATGTCAACATTGCTCGGAGAGAGTAATAATGCTCGTTCATACCACAATATAGCTTCTGCAATATTATTCTTTTTCACGGCGCAGTTTCCAATATTATAATAAAGTTCAGAACTTTCCTTTCCTAAATTGTAAATGAACCGATAGAGCGAATCTGCTTCAACAAACCGACTTTGCCTGTAAGCATCATTGGCATTGTTCCAAATAAGGTTAAGATCTTGAGCAAACACAGGATAACAACTTGATATAAAAAGTAGAATTACAACAATTCTTGTTCTCATAACGATTTACTTTAATTGTTCAAAAATATTAATCACTTCCAGTGTTTCTTCAAATACCTGATGTTTAGTCACACTATCGCTACCATAACCAAAGCGGGCAAACTCACACTCATCAATTACATGAGTTACTTTATCAATCATTTCTTGATTTACATTTTTTTGTCGTAATATATCTATAATCTTTTCCTTTGATAATTCGGCTGTGGGTAAAACAAATTTATCACTAAAATATCCCCACAAGGCTCGCATAATTTCGTCATAAAACAAAGATGCTTCACTGCTATCCAAATATTGTTCAACTTTTTTCAATCTACGTTTCGCTACTTTTTTAGCTCTGATTTTTTTCTGTAATGTAATGTCAGATAATTGTTTTTTATACCGATTAAACAGTAATCCTAACAATCCAAAAAACAGTAAAATAATTAAATAGGTAATATAAAAAGTAAACGTTCCAAAACAACCTTTTCCTTGCGCTTGAAATACAGGAATTGACGTTTTAATAAAAATGATATCATTACCCATGGCAGATACCTCTTTTTGATTGGCCATCGGGACCGTAGTTGTAGTCGTTACAGAAGATGCATTCGGGTCTTTTAAAACCTCTACAGTGTGTTCAATCGTTTGCAGCGTTTTGTATTTTTCCGTGGCTAAGTCAAAATAGGTAAACTCTATGGGAGGAATGTTAAATGTACCTGGACTTCTGGCAATCATTTGATAGTCAAAAGTCTTTGTACCATTACTTCCACTATTAGAAATAGTGATATTTTCCTTTACTGTAGGTTCATAAACTTCCAAGTCTGACGGAAAAAAAGGCTTTTCTATATTGACTAATTTTAAGTTACCACTTCCCGAAAGTTTAAGGTTTAATGCCAAACCCTCATTGAGTTTAATTTGTTTTTGAGAAAGGGTACTTTCTAATTTATAAGCCCCTACAGCACCCTTAAAAGATATGGGTGCTCCGGCCGGAAAAGATTTTACATTAACAGTTTTTGGGGCACTTTTCAAACTAACTTTATACTGTTCTATGTTTCCTCCAAAAAAACTATCAAAAACATCTCGATTGGCACGACGCTTTTGAATAATAGCATCTAGTTCAAATGGCTCTATGCGAATTGTTTTGGTTTGTTGTTGTGGATATAGCAATACTTTTTTTAGCACAACCGATTCATAAATCATTCCATTATAGGTTTCTCTTTGACGATTTGTATTATCTTTAACCTCTATTTCCTGATTGAAAAAGCCATTAAATGCCGGCACCTTAACATTTTCAATACCTGCCACGCTTACACGCATTAAAAGTTTTAGTGTGGCAGTCAAAGGTTCACCCGGGTATACGGAACTTTTACTTAAATCTAAAAGTAAGACAACTTCATCAGTATTATTTTTTCCACTTGAACTTGCATCACCTCCTTGTGATGTGTTATTGGAATTATTGTTTGCTTGTGCAACAACTTTTATCGTTACACTCTTTGATTTTACCGTTTGTCCTCCTCCTGTAACAACAGCCTCTCCGATGGTGAATTCACCCTCTTGCTTAGGCTGAAGAATATAAGTAAATGTTACTTGATGGGTCTGAACCGTTTTCCCATTGGCACTATAAGCCATTGTATTTGATGATTGCTCTGGACCGGCAAGAATATCAAATGCTTCTATTTTGGGCTGTGTAAATTGTTGAACATCTTTATTAGCGATAAAAATAAGTCTAAAGTTTTCTCCCACAGCCACCAAATTAGGAACACGAACTTCCAACTTCAAATTATCTTGAGCTAAAGTTTGAGTTGCTATACTAACGATGGAAAGTAATAAGAATAAAATAAATCTTAACTTTTGCTTCATAAATACCCTCATATAATGTTGACTCAATGAATAGTTTACCAATTTTTCCCACTGCTTGCACGCATCGGTTTTCCTTTTTGTTTTTCTAAGTTTTCTTGGGTTTGATTTTCTTGTTGCTGTAGCGCTTTTAAAATACGCTCGGCATCATCTCTTGAAATGTTTTGCTGTTGCTGACTTTGTTGTTCTTGCTGTTCATTTTGATTATCTTGCTTATTTTGATTCTGATCTTGATTATTTTCATCATTCTTTTGTTCATCATTTTTCTTTTGTTGTTGATTGTTTTGTTGATCCTGTTTATCTTTGTTTTTGTCTTTATTATTATTGGGATTTTGCCGTTGTAGCAGTTGAGCGTAGTATAAGTTTTCTTTGGTTGAAAAATTATTAGGGTTTATTCGCAGAGACTTTTTATAAGAGTCAATTGCCTTGTCAAATTCTCCTTTTTTCAAATAAGTGTTTCCTAAATTAAAAAATGCTGCCTCTTTTTGCGATTTATCTGAAAAAACTTCACCCGATTGGTTGAAAAGTTTTTCAGCAGTTGTTAATCGCTCTTTTGCTTCTTCAGAGTTAGTATTCGCACTATCAATTTGCATATAGATTGCACAACCTAAATTGTACTGAACATCTGGAGCAGAAGGTATGGAGTCTAAGGCTTTGCGATAATTCAATTCAGCAGAAAGGTAATCGTTATTCTTAAAGGCTTTATTTCCTATACGCATTTCTGTCTTTACATTGCGTGCAAATAAAAATGATGAACAACATACTGTAAAACAAAAAACTAACAACAAAATTTTCTTCATATTCTTATAAAAAATAATCTATTTTGTCCGGCAAAGATACTTTCTTTTTTTTTGATGTACACCAGAGTATTTTCATCAAAACACAATATAACTTAAATAGGCTGAAATAATGTAAAATTAAGTCCGTCTAAACTATGAATATTTACGTTTCAAAACTATCTATATTGCAGTTAGCCATATGAGAATCATCGTATATTTTAACATTTCAATCCTTAAAATATCAGACTTACTTGAAATCTATCCGATTCTAACGGATAAGAATGATACTGTCACCTTCTAACAAAATAATCAATTATAATTATAACCCTTTTCTACATGATGAAACTCATTCAGGCAACTTTCAAAGATCTACCACAGATTATGAATATTATCAAGCAGGTACAAACATTACTCCGAAACAATGGCATTGACCAATGGCAAAACGGTTATCCTAATGCAAAAATCATACAAAATGATATTTTGCAGAATAAAAGTTTTATAGTTGTTGCCAACAATGTCATTTGTGCTACAGTTATGATTTCCTTAGATCCGGAACCTACTTACCGTATTATTGAGGGGAAGTGGCAAACCCATCAGTCTTATGTTGTAGTGCATCGGATGGCTGTAGAAAAATCATATCATGGAAAAAAGATTGCCGAATATATCTTTAAAGAAGTAGAATCAATCTGCTTATCTCATAAAATTAGCAGTATACGCGTAGATACTCATCCAGACAACCGTACGATGCAACACATTCTCGCCAAAATAAATTTTGTTTATTGTGGTATCATCAAAGTTCACGATGGAACATTCAGATGGGCTTATGAAAAAAGAATATAGATCATTGAAAAATACACTCGTCGAATAAAACCACTACATCCTTCTGAAGAAAGTAGTTGGAAGAGGATCCTTTACTTTAATAACAAAAATGATTCTTACCATGATCTGAATAAAATTCCCCAAAATCCTAAACTATAAACTTTTACAGCCTTGAACAACATTGCATTCGATCGGCTAAATTTATTGAATCTATTTTTCAATTCAGTCATCAATAAATTTCACAAAAAAACTCTACCTTTGTAAAACAAACAACAAAAGAATTTGCAATAACAAGAAAACAAAACATATAAAAAGTATTTAATTATTCTTTCTATCGTAAAATTTGGCGATTAAGCGCTGTGAAAGAAATAAGAAAAATGCTCACGTGAAAGCGTGAGCTTAACTTATTTCGTACAGCAAGGTTACGCCAAATACCTACGATAGCGGGAAATAGTTAAGTTTCACGCTTTTTTATGCCTAAAACTTTACCAAAGGTTTATTCGGGCTAACCTTCCATAGTGACAGAACCATGTAACTTTGTTAGCATGTCAAAAGTTATAAAGCGAGATTTTCGAAAATCGACAAGAGTAGAAACGGAGTAATCCTGAAAAGCCGTAAAGTGAGTAAGGAAATTTTAATTGAATACAAAATGAAAAAAATAATATTTTGGAGTTTATTTGTTGTAGTTTTTAGTTCTTGTAGCCTTTTTGTTCAACGATATTTTGTAAGAGCCACAGATGGAGGAACTTGGACAACTGTAGAACTGAGGGATGGTTTAGACTACGATAAAGCATGGAATGAAGCGATAGATGTAGTTGCTAAGAAATTTGAAATGGAGATGATTTCAAAGGAAGGGGCTATGCACGTTCACAATGGATTTATACGTGGAATACACGTGGAAGATACTCTAAAACCTATAGGGTTCGTGTTATTCTTAAGTTTTCAAGTGACCGTAAAAAAATTATTGCTGTCCGCTAAACCTTTTTTAATTAGGTCATAAAATTAGGGCTGATTCCATTTGCCGGATTCAGCCCTTTATGGTTATTTTGTTGTTACCACACAAACTTATAACCATGGGTAAAAGTACACATTTTAGCGGACAGCCACTCTATTGTCAGGTAA
>CAYVGO010000031.1:23553-25807 GCA_964450725.1 uncultured Muribaculaceae bacterium | reverse complement strand
GTCAGACAGACCCCATCCGGCACTTCGCAGCAGCAGAAAGGTCGTTTTAGAGGTCTAAATCAAAATAAACAGGATGTCTTATTATTATTTATATTAAAATTTATTGACTATGGAAGAATTAAAAAAAATCAAAGTGGCAGGTTTATCTAAACTTAACAACGCCGAACACACCAACTTTATGACTAATGTAGTAACTTATGTAGGTCAAACAGGGGTAAATATTATTGGCATATCGCAAGATGTGTTGGATAAAATGAACGGTAATCTAATGGTGATGTATGACGTAGTAACCCAAAGCAAGGTAAGTACAGAGACAAAAAAGATGCACGCAACAGACAACCGGCGGGATAATTTACACGTTCACATGCTCACCATTATTCGTAATGCCGCAGCATCACCCATTGCCGAAGAACGACAAGCGGGCATTCTTTTACAAGAGCAAATGAAGCCTTACACCGGACTGCACAGACTGCCCAACGACCAGCAAACAGTACAGGAGAGAGCGATGTTGCTTGACATTCAAAAACCACAATACCAAGAGGCTGTAAATACTTTACGATTAGGACAACTGATTGAAGAACTGGCTGCTGTTAATGAAGAATATGCCACGCTGAGCATGGCAAGAAATGAAAATAAAGATGCTGCGAAATTACCCGACAGTAAGAGTATCAGAGTGGAGTTAGACAAGGCGTATCAGCATATTGTAGATATGGCATTTGTTAATAGCGTAGCTAACCCCAGCGAAGAAATCAACAAGTTTATCAACAATATCAATACAGCCATTGATGCAGCCAATACAGCCTACAATCAACGTTTGGCACAAAAAGCGAAATAATCATTACTCATTATATTTACTTATGAAAAAGAATTTTTACCTCATTTTATGGGCAGTTGTATTTTTAATGACCGATGTTCAAGGTCAATACAATGCCGACCAAAGCCCAAAGTTTCAAACTTACCGCAGTAACAATACTTACAACAAAATTGATGTACCGCCGATACACGGTAAAAAAATAAAAAACGTCATCTTAATGATTGGAGACGGTATGGGATTACAACATTTTTATACTGCATGGTCTGCCAACAAAGGACAAATGAATATTGAAAACTGCACCTCTACCGGATTAGTAAAAACATATTGTGCCAACAAACTCATTACAGATTCCGGAGCCGCAGGCACGGCAATGGCTATTGGCAGTAAAGCCAATTATTATGCTATCGGTTTGTCGGCAAATAATGATTCTTTACCATCTTTGGTTGACTTGGCCAAGCGAAAAAGCTTGGGCACGGGCATTGTCGTAACCTGTAATTTGACTGATGCTACTCCCTCTGCTTTTGTCGCAAAAAATGAAAATCGGAATAACGAACAAGAAATTGCTTTAGGTTATTTAAAAGGGAATGCAGATTTTGTGTTTGGCGGAGATAATCGCCATTTTATCAACAGAGCCGACAACAGAAATTTGTTACAAGAGTTATCAACGCAATATCAAGTTTGTGAAACGTGGGAAGAGGTAGCACAAAAAAGTGAAGGTAGAGTCTTTGCAGTTCTTGGAAATGGTCAGTTACCGTTAGCACAAGAACGTAAAACTTTATGGAGAGACGGTGTAAAGAAATCAATAGAAATATTAAGCAAAAACAAACAAGGATTTTTCTTGATGCTGGAAGGTTCTCGAATTGACGATTGCGGACATGCCAACAATGTCGGAGAATTGGTAGAAGAGATTTTTGATTTTGACAAGGGAGTGGGAGACGTACTGCAATTTGCAGCAAAGAATAAAGAGACGCTGGTAGTGATTCTCTCTGACCATGAAACCGGTGGATTAACTTTGACCGGTGGTGACAAAACAACGGGAGAAGTCCGAGTACATTTTTCGACCGGCAACCATTCGGGAGTAATGATTCCTGTTTATGCTTACGGTCCCGGAGCAGAACAATTTACGGGTATTATGGAAAACACTGATATTTTCCACAAGATTAAAAAGTTGCTGAATTTGTAATTGATATTATGGGTTGGTTTTAATTGTAACGCTGTCTTCAAATAACATATCAGGACAAAGATCAGCACCATTACACCACTCAATACTTCCAAGACAAGGTTTGACGGTATTAAAGATTAGTTCATTTTGCAATTCAACAAAAATCCCTTTTTCTAAATATGGCGAGACATCAAAGATTTTCTGCTCATTGTTGGTAAATGTAAGTAATAATTTATACCCTGATTGTGGAATAACGGCTTTAACTCTTGGATTCATTT
>CAYVGO010000031.1:0-23453 GCA_964450725.1 uncultured Muribaculaceae bacterium | reverse complement strand
TCACTAACCATTAATCATTATGTTACGTTTTTTTACTTTCTTCGCTTTTTTCTTCTCACTCTTTTGCGGCTATGCCCAACAAGAGAATATCCATTACCACTTTTTAGAAGACTTACAAGTTCCGCAAGTCCGTAAAGTATTTTCAATCCCCGATGTTTTGGGTTATAAAACATTGAAATGTGATTTTCATATCCATACAATTTATTCCGACGGTCAGGTACTTCCATCAGTTCGTGTTCAAGAAGCATGGCAAGAGGGATTAGATGTTATCAGCATTACCGACCATATTCCGGCATGGGGTCAGAAAGAAAATTTTGATTACAATCAATCGTATCGCGAAGCGTTACCAACAGCAAAAAGAAGAGGCATTACCTTGATTCAAGGCATTGAATATACGGGCAGTAAACCTGTAGGGCATTTCAACTTTTTATTTATTCAAGATGCCAATAAGTTTTTACCCAAAGGTAATTCCATTTCAGAAGAAGAAGCCTTACAAACCATCACAGCAGCATCAAAAGAAGGAGCATTTGTAATCTATAATCATCCGGGATGGCCCGATAAAAACAGCGACCTTTTTAATCTGCAATATCAACTGATAAAAGATGGACATTTACACGGTATAGAAGTATTTAATGGACCTGAGTTTTATCCTGTTGCCATTGATTACTGCAAGGAATATAATCTTGCCAACACAAGTGCTACAGACATTCACGGATTAGTAAGCAGTCAGTATGACCTAACCCGTAAACATAGAAATATGACCTTTGTTTTTGCCAAAGAAAATACGCAGGAATCTATTAAGGAAGCGTTGTTTGCTCGTAGAACTTTAGCCTTTGCAGACCCTTACATTACCGGTGATGAAGGATTATTAAAAGAATTATTGAAAGCATGTATCAAAGTAAATTATTTTAAGTTTACAGATAACCGATGGAGTGCCGAACTTGAAAATATTAGCGACTTACACTTTACTGTTCAAACTGCCGACCAAGAAATCATACAACTCCTCCCACGCAGTATTGTCCAAATGAGTGATGTTCAGTCAACATTAACATCACGCTGTAAAATTACTAATCTTTACACCGGTTCGGGCACATCACTGGTAGTTCCTCAAGCTTACTTAGTAACCTCAAAAGAAGAAGTGGCTATGCCTTATGTAACTCAAAATACCTACATGCAAGTCCCCGGAACTGCTGTAATATTGCATGGAGACACTACTTCTACCATACGTTACACCCTTGATAGCAGTGAGCCTACGGAAAATTCAGCTTTATATACGCAGCCTTTCATCTTAAAAGAATCAGCACTACTGAAAGCCAAAGCCTTTAAAAACAATCAATCAAGTCTCACATTTCGGCAACAATTTATTTTAACCACTCCACTGCAATCTTATCGCGGAAAAATAGGTAAACAAGGAGTAAGTTATCAATATTTTGAGGGTAATTTCAGCCGTGTGGCAGATATGAAGCAAGAGAATTTAAAATCTGAGGGAGTAATGAACAGCATTGACATTACACAAGCCGCTGCCCAAGACCATTTCGGATATATATTTTCAGGATATATTTATGCTCCGATTGATGGTTCCTATACATTTGCTACTTATAGCGACGACGGTTCTACATTGACAATAGGAAATATTGAATTAATTGATAACGACGGTTCTCACAGTCTAACCAAAGTAAGAGGAGAGATTGTGTTGCAAAAGGGTTATTATCGTTATGAACTTAAATATATTGAAGACTATGAGGGACAAGAGTTACATTTAATGTGGAAAACTCCGGGCGGAAAAGAAGAAGAAATTCCAACGAAATATTTATTTACAAAGCCGTAAAAATATTTTCTCATGACCAACTTTAGATATTGTACACTGCTGATATTTCTACTCTCTACACTGTTGCTTAAGGCACAAGAGAAAATACTCTACAACGCTTTTTCTCATAATGATTACAAGCAGAAAAAACCACTTTTTACAGCACTTGATTTAGGATTTAACTGGGTAGAGGCAGATGTACATATTGTAGAAAACAGTTTGTATGTAATGCACGACCCTCCAACCAAAAACAGCAAACTCATATCACTCGAAGAGATGTATTTTAAACCCTTAGACAGCATTGTAAAACTCAATAACGGAAAAGTATATCGTAACTCTAATCAAGAATTTAATCTGCTTATAGATTTTAAAATTGACGGTGAAAAAGCATACAAAATTCTCAAAGAATTGATGGTAAAATATCAACATTTGTTTTCTTTTGTCAACGATACACTCTACTTTCAAAAACCCATCAGAGTGATTATTTCAGGAAGTCGTCCTTTTCAATCTTTACCTCAAGAAAAAATACGTTATGCTTTTCTTGACGGCAGAATAGAAGATATAGAAAAAAACGATTATTCTCATTTGATAATGCCTTTGATTAGTGATAGTTATTTTTCCCATTTTCAATGGAACGGTATAGGTAAAATGTCAAAGCGAGAACAAGAAAAACTTCACATATTACAACAAAAAGTACATGAACAAAAGCGAGTACTCCGATTTTGGGGAGCACCAAAAACCAAAACATGTATGAAGTTTTTCATTGAAAACAATCTTGATGTTATTGGAGCAGATAATCTAAAGAAATTATATCTACTTGCCAATGATGACATACCTAAAAAAAGGTAATGACAATTACTCTTGGAATATATTGACGCTCTTCTGATTTTATATCATCTGTTTTTTGACTATCTTTGCCAACTTTTAAAAGTTAGATATTATGTATAAACCTAAAAAAATAGTTGGTGGTATTTATTATGTTGGCGTCAATGACAGAACAACAATCTATTTTGAAAACTTTATTCCCATCCCTATCGGAGTTTCCTATAATTCCTATCTCATCACTGATCAAAAAAATGTATTGATAGAAGGAGTTGAAGCAGGCTTTTCTGAAGAGTTAATCCAAAGTATTGAATATTTATTGAACGGCAAGCCGTTAGATTATTTAGTAGTCAATCATGTTGAACCAGACCATTCGGGAGCCATTTTGGCATTATGTCGACAATTTCCAAATCTTAAGATTATAGGAAATGTAAAAACCATCGAAATGTTAGATGGTTTTTATGGTGTCAGAAATCGGTGTCAAGAGGTAAAAGACGGAGAGGAATTGAATATCGGAGAAAAGAAACTTCAATTTTTAATTACTCCAATGGTACATTGGCCTGAAACCATGATGACTTATGAAACAACAACACAAACATTGTTTTCCGGAGATGCTTTCGGTACTTTTGGATCTTTAGATGGCGGAATCATTGACTCACAAATGAATATTGACCGCTTTTTTCCTGAAATGTATAGATATTATGCCAATGTGATTGGTAAATATGCTTTACCCGTGAGAAAAGCCCTACAAAAACTTGAAAACTTACCCATACAGCAAATTGCCTCTACGCATGGTCCTATTTGGCAAAAACACAAAGAGCAAACGATTGAGATTTACAGAGCATTGAGTCATTGCGAAAGTGAAAAAGGAGTAGTCATTGTATACGCTTCCATGTACGGACACACCGCACAAATGGCAGATATTGTAGCACAAAGTATTGCTGACTGCGGAGAAAAAAATATTATTATTCATAACATTACCCGCTCTGATGTATCTTTAATCCTGAGTGACATTTTCAGATACAAGACCATTGTTATTGGTAGTCCTACCTATCAGGGAGAAGTACACCCGGACATTCAATCATTAATCTCAAAGATTGCTACCAGAGGGTTAAAAGAGAGAAACTTTGCAGCATTTGGCTCTTTTTCTTGGGCAAGTGCGGCTATGCGATATCTTACACAGTTTGCCGAAAAAATGGAGTGGAATATTGTTGATGTAATTGACGTAAAACAGTCAGTAAAAGAAAATAATTATCATATGTTATCTACACTTGGCGAAAAAATTGGGAAGTTGAAATAGAAAGAGAAATGCACAAAATAGGTAGATTTCTTTTGATATATGAATTTACCAAAGAACCATATCATATGATATATGGTACCCACTTGTCATTATTGGCATCATTCATATCTGCAAATACAAAGTTGTTTCTTTATAATTCAGCCAAAGTATGAAATTACTATCAAGTACAATCTTTTTCATGGCATGGTTCATGACATTTTTAGCCACAGGTCAGGAGATTACAGGAGAGTGGAGTGGAGTTTTAAACGTTCAAGGAATACAATTAAGACTTATTTTTAATGTTACTCAAACTGAGAAAGGGTTAACATCCACGATGGATAGTCCAGACCAAGGTGCAAAGGGAATTCCGATAACGCAAACTACATTTGAAAATTCAAAAGTTAAATTTGAGGTTGACAATATACAAATGGAGTATATCGGAGAATTAAAAGAAAATGAGATTGTTGGAACACTGAAACAAAACGGTCAAGAATTTCCATTGACATTAACAAGAACAACCATAAAAAAAGAAGTCAGCCGACGACCGCAAGAACCTGTAAAACCCTATCCATATCACTCTGAAGAAGTAACTTTTACTAATAAAAATGCCAATATTGTATTGTCCGGTACACTAACATTTCCCAAACAAAAGGGTCGTTTTCCAACAGTAATTCTCATCACCGGCAGTGGAACACAAAACAGAGACGAAGAAATATTGGGACATAAACCTTTTTTGGTACTCTCAGATTTCTTAACCAAAAATGGGATTGCCGTTTTGAGATATGACGATAGAGGTTTTGGACAACCTTACGAAGTTTCAAATACCACTCCAACAACTGCCGACCTTGCCACTGATGTAGAAAGCGCGATAGAATATTTGAAAACAAGAAAAGAAGTAAATGTCCGAAAAATCGGCTTGATAGGACACAGTGAAGGAGGAATCATTGCTCCAATGGTTGCAGCAAAGTCTAAAGATGTAAACTTTATTGTATTATTAGCCGGCACAGGAATCAGAGGAGATAAAGTATTACTACAACAACAAGAATTAATTCTCAGAAGTGCCGGTACTTCTGATGAAGATATTCGTGCTATAACAGAAATTAATGCCAAAATATTTGATAAAGTGATATGTTCCAATGATAGTAATAAACTAAAAGCAGACTTGACGGAACAACTCAATGAAATGTTTAATGCCGATAAAACTCAGCAAATTCCAAGCGGAATAACAAAAGAAGAATTTATTGCCAAGCAAGTAAGTAATGTAATAAATCCCTGGATGCAATATTTTTTAAAGTATGACCCGACAACAGCATTAAGAACCGTAAAATGTGCAGTATTGGCTCTCAATGGAGAAAAGGATTTACAAGTTTCTTCGAAAGAAAATTTGTATGCCATCAAGAACACTTTGAATAAAAGCGGAAATAAAAAAGTTACAATCATGGAACTTCCGAATTTAAATCATTTATTTCAAGAGTGCATCACAGGAGCACCTTCTGAATATGGAACCATTGAACAAACATTTTCGCCGACGGCATTAGAAATAATCACTCAATGGATAAAAAAACAATAGAAATTTAATAAAGAATTTATTCTATAAGCCATAGCAATCTTTCACCATTACCCATCATTTATTGATTAGTTGAGAGTTAGATTACCGCTTTTTGAAAATAATATACAGAATAATCGGAGCACCGATAATAGGGGTAATCGCATTAATCGGAATAACCGCACTGTCTGAAAAGTTACTGATATAATTACACAGTAGCATAATTATCCCACCAAAGAGTAAAGTTAACGGAAGCAGTACAGCATGACTTGCCTTTTTAGTCAGTAATCTTGCGATATGAGGTACTGTCAATCCTATAAAGGTGATAGGACCGCAAAAAGCTGTAACGGTCGCTATAGTGATACCACAGGCGGTGAAAACGGCAATACGTAAAACTTTGATATTAACCCCTAAATTTCGAGCATAATTTTCGCCCAACAACAACGCATTTAAAGGTTTGATAAGTAAGGTTGAAATAATAATAGAAAGAGATAAGAGGAATATGAATAAGGGTAAATTATTGACACTACTAAAATTTCCCATACCCCAAATTGTATAAAAAAATACATTTTCCTGACTGCCAAAAAAACTAAGTAGTGAAATAACAGAAGAACTTAAATAGCCAATCATTAATCCGACAATAAGTAGGGTCGTTTTGTTACGCTGTAGTTGTAAAACCAGTAGTAACAACAATAATACAACCAATGCACCCATAAATGCACTGCCAATCAATGTAATATTACTCCAAGCAGACCATTGTCCGCGATTTTGTCCAATAAATAATACTACCAAAGCCACTCCTAATCCGGCTCCCGTATCAATCCCAAGAATTGATGGTGATGCCAGAGGGTTGTCAAAAAGTGTTTGTAACATTAGCCCAGCAACGGCAAGTGATGCTCCTGCAAATAATGCCGTCAATGCTTGGGATAAACGTACTTGGGTAATGATGTAATTCCAAACCTCATTGTCTGACGAATTTCCCAGTAAGATTTGTATGATGTCTTTTGCCGGAATAGCGGTTGTACCGTGGAAAATAGTCATTACAAACAGTGTAATGAGCAAAAGTACTGAAAAGAGTATAATATATTTTAGTTTTACCATGGAATATTTCCATACTCCATAGTATGGACTTGTGATTGGGGGCATGAGATATGTTCAGGCTGCGAAAGTACATAAAAAAATCTGTACAGCCAATTGCTCTAAAATTACAACCAAGTGAATGAAACCAACAAAATGAAATGGAACTAAGCACCTTCTGATATATTTTGTCAAACAAAAAATATTTCAACCTTTGTCAAGTATAATTAGCAAACTCCTCTTTTGCAATTAAGTAAAACATAAGTTTATATTAACAAATTACACTTTTAGTTATAATAATGAACTGTACACCCTACATACTATAGAGTATATACCTTACATAACATAGGATATATACCTTAACATGCCTGACATATATATGCTACCATTAATTTGTACAGAGAAAAAGATTAATACATATCGGGCAGTAACTTAAAATGTAGAGAGCAGATGGATAAATGAAAAGCAATTTTCTTTCTGCTATTTAAATGAAATAGTAACAAATTCAACAAGAAAAATAAAAATACCTTTTACAAGTTTAATCCAACTTACGATTCTTTGATCATAACCGTGCAATTATATTCACCAACTTTTATGGATTTGTATTTATAAATATTATTCTTATTGAATTACACGACTACAAAATTTTTATTAAAAATACTATAGACCGGTATCAACTCATCTCTCCACGAATAGAAGTTCGCAAGTATTCTTCCGACAAATTCTCACCCAAAACGTACATCAATTTTGTAATGGCTGCTTCTGTTGTAATGTCTTTACCACTGATTACCCCCGCATCAAGCAACATTTTTCCCGTATCATACAATGTCATATCTACACTTCCAGCAGAACACTGGGTTACATTGATGATTTTTACTCCTTTTTTGACTGTAGTTTGAATTGCTTGTATAAACCATTGTTGTGTAATAGCATTACCCGACCCATAAGTTTGTAAAACAATTCCTGCAAGTCCGTCAGTATTTACAATCGATTCTACAATTTGTTGCGACAGTCCGGGGAAAAGTCGAATGACGGCAATATTAGTCTGCAATCGTTTACCTACTTTGAAAGAAGGTAAAAATGTGTCGATTGTTCGAATATAGGGTAAATTGTATTTGATGCTTAAACCTGCTTCGGCAAGAGGAGGATAGTTGATACTGCGAAAAGCATTGAAATGCTCTGCATTATATTTTGAAGTTCGGTTCGCACGTAAAAGTTCGGTTTGAAAATAAATACATACTTCAGGTACTTTTCCAGCCGCTGCAATCTCAATAGCAGAGACTAAATTCTCACGGCCATCTGTACGCAAAACGCCAATAGGAATTTGAGAACCTGTAAAAACAACGGGTTTTGTCAGATTTTCTAACATGAAACTTAAAGCGGAAGCACTGTAAGCCATCGTATCAGTACCATGAAGTATAACAAATCCAGAGTAATGCTGATAGTGAGTTTGTAGCATTTGAGCAAGACGTACCCATAACTCAGGCTGAACATTACTTGAATCAATCACAGGATCAAAGGTGATACTATCAATAGCAATATTAAACTTGTGCAACTCAGGAACTTCATCTGCAATTTGAGTAAAATCGAAAGGGGCTAAAGAGCCTGTTGCAGGATTAGTTTTCATACCGATAGTGCCACCGGTATAAATCAGAAGTATTTTATTCACCGTAAATATTGATTTTCAAGTAATCTGGATGAGTCTCATCTTTATAATCCCGATAAGATTTTCTTGAGTGTAGAACTATTTTTAAGGTCTAAGTATCTCAATATAGATTACTCAATTTCCCATTTTTGATTAAAGAATCCAACAAACTTACAACCTGTTAATCCATCTTTTAAAGTCTCTGCACTAAAAATAGTATAATCGGGAAAACCTGTAATACCTGAAAAATAATGATTATGCCATGTTGCATACATCCCTTCTTCACCCGTTCCGGCAATAACTCCAACACTGACGGTCGGGTCACTGACATGCGGATAAATAAAGTAAACACCAATATCAGAAGATTTAATGGTTTGATTACCAAACTTCAACTCTCCTTTCAACACTTGAATCGGAGCATGAGGAATGACGGTTTTCCAGGCTTTATTATTGCTTGCATTACCATATAATACAATATTACGACCTTTAAAATTCCCACTTAAGAAATCCTTATCTGAAACTGTTTCAATACTTCCGTTACCGCGATATAAAAACGTTTCAGCATCAAAACGTGCTTTGTTCAAATACCATTCATTTTCTTTGGCGGTTCCACCTGTAGCATAAACAAAAACAACATTATTCATAAAAGCGTGCTTGAAGCCACCACTGCGTACTGCCGTTTTTTGTTTTACATCTAATTCCTGAGCAATGTTCCACTGTCCGTTAGTCATCGTAAAAATTGTAGGTTTATTCGTAACACCGGCTACTGTTTGACCGTTTAAAATCACCGTAGGATTGGTTAATCCTAACTTGTCAATCTGTAATTCTAACGTATTTACATTACTTAGTTTGCCGGATATTGTATCACCCTTTACAGTAAAATCAACATTGGAGAATTGGTAACTTTCTGTTTGTTGCTCTATTTTTACCCAATAATTGGTAGCCGAAATGGCCGGAGTTGCTGTAGTAAAGTTAAGTTTTTTTACATCTTTGATTTCTGGAATCTTATGCCATTTGAAATACTCAAAAATAGGAAACCAGTCAACACTATGGTCGCCATACCAATGTGTCCCTCCCGGATATTCGTAATAACAAAAGTCTGTATGAAATTCTCCCAATTCCTTACGCATTTGTTGTGCTTGTGAAAGTGGTACAACGTCATCTTTGTCGCCGTGTAAAATATAAACCCCTGATTGTAAATAGTTATTTTTCAATGATAGTGTTCTTCCTCCATTTGCGGCTCTTTGGAATAAACTGTAAAATGGTTGGTTGGCAATATTCTCGGTAGGTCTTGCTCTGCCATAGCCCAAAATGTCGGGATAACTTGCACAAGGAGCAATGGCAGCAAATAAATCAGGATAAGTGGCTCCTAAATACCACGTTCCGTGTCCACCCATAGAATGACCGGTGAGATAGACTTTTTGTAAGTCCGGTTTAAATAGGTTTTTTGCAGTTTGTAGAACTTCCAAGGCATCAACAGCTCCCCACGCTTCCCAATTAAAACCGAAAGGACGACGATTGGTTGCCGCAACCAATGTTCCCCAGTCTTTAGATTTATAGGCTCTGGCTTGATTACGTGCTTCTACAGATGCGCCGTGTACAGATAAAAACAATGCTTGACCGGTTTGTTGCGTGGTGGAAGGTGTAACGCTATAGTATTGTACGCTACCATCAACATTACTAATAAAAGTACGTTCATGGTAGGTGCTTGTTGGTCGAAGTTGTACTGTTATTGTTGTTGTATCAATAATTTGATTTCCTGCTTGTAAAGTCAGTTTTACTTTTATCGGCTTTTCTTCTTTTTCCTTTGTTGCAGGTAGTTTGAATCCAAGTTTACGAACTGCAAGCGGGATAATATTTCCTCCTGTTGTACTGACTTTTTCTCCTGTGGGAAGTTGTGCTGTGATTGTCAAATTTTTGAGTGATTTTTCACTACAGTTTACAACTCTTACAGCAGCCCATTTTTCATCAGTTTCTCCAACAATCAAGTCGGGTAAAGTCATATCTCGAAGAGTGAAGAATGTACTTTTCTTAGGAGTAATAAGTTTTGAGTTTACTTGTCCAAAACGTCCGGGAGTATAAACAAAGTCGTTATTTCCTTTTTTTAACTTTACAGGAATAAGAGTATATCCAAAATCATAATGATCGCCTTCGTAAGGCAATCCGTTAATATATACTCTGGTGTGTCCTTTAGCGTCTAGCAATACAACTTCTGATGCCGGAGATAAATAAGAAGTATAGAGTGTGGCATTGCGTAACTGACGATTACGGAAAGTGTGGGTGGTATCGGCTGCAATACTTTTCCATGAGGGCAGGCTATCGTTAGGAAAAAATGCAGAAACTGCTAATGCTGATTGAGGTTTGGTGAACTTTCCCGTAGCATATTGCCAAGCAATAATATCTTGAGAAAGATAAACTCCTCCGCCTTTAGAGGCGCGTGGTAAAAATAAGCCTTCAGTAAAATAATGCTTTACAGTACCTTCTTCGGTTTTTTCTATCCGTTCTTTACCAAAATACTCTACAATATTACCTTGCTGTTGGCTAAATCCAAGATGTGTAAGTAATAAAAACGCAAAAATTAAAAAATAATGTTTCATAATATAAATGTGATATAGTAGTATTGTGCGAAAGTAATCAAAAAAATCTATACAACCAATTCTTAGAAAGGAGAGAGATTTTGCTGGCTGTAAAACAAAGAACATTTATAAAAAATTACTCTCCAAAAATTAAAAGCAGAATTGTAACTGAGTTTACCAATCCAACAAAGTTAAATGCCGCTCAACATTTCTGGGCATATTGCGTTGAATAGAGGTTGACTAAAACACTACAATTCTTTCGACATATTATATAGAAAAGTAATATTTATCAAATGTAATTAACAAACTTCCTTTCTCCAATTAAGCAAAACATAAGGTCGTACTACTAAATTCCTCTTTTCGTTATAATAGTAGAGTATATACCCTATTGCTTGTAGAATGTACACCTTAATTGGTTTAAGGTATATACGGTAATATGATTACCATATATACCCTACGATTAATTTATAAAGACAAAAATGGTAATATCTGAAGAGCGGTAAACTAAAATGGAAAGAGCAGAGTGCTAAATGGAAAGCAGGTATCTCTATTTTTCTTCAACAGAGATGCAAATAAATTCAATAAGAAAAGCGGCATTGTAACCTTGTAGATAAGTTAAATGCCGCTTGATATTCTTAGATATATTCCGCAAAGCAAACATTAGTTTATGTTTAATCAATTGAGAATATATAGTAGTTACTTCACGTTAAAATAAATCTGAATGTGTGCCTGTATTAGTTAATGTTATAATAATTTGGTCGTTATCTATTTTCCAGATCAATAACCAATCAGATTCTAAATGTGCTTCCCAATGGTTGGCAAAATTATTTGTCAATTTGTGAGTTTTATAGGGTACAAATGGCAATGAACCTGTGTCTCCTAAAATTGAAATGGCTTTATTGATGACATCAGCACTCTTACCTCTTTTTATCATCAGTTTGAGTTGTTTTTTAAACTCATTAGTAAAATATATTTCGTACATTATCCCAAAATTTCTGCAACCGCATTTTTATGGTTGTTCAGTTTGGTAACTTGTCCATTGTGTTCTTCTTCTAAAGCTTTCTGCATTGATTTTGTCAAGGAATCTTTTGTACTTACTTTTTCAAAGGGAATATTCAATGCTTTTGCTAACTTTTCAAACAAATGAACATGTTGTAAATTATTGATTGAAAATGTGATAATTGTCATGATTTGATTATTTTATATGCACAAAAATAATCACTTTATTTTGAATAACAAAACGAAAAGAAATTTCTACATTTTGCAAACTACAAAACAACGAAAATTATTTTTCCCAAAGGCTTTTCTTATCTAAAAAATAAAAAGCGGTGTTACAACTGAGCATGCGAACAGAACAAAATTTCTTTCGCATGCAGTAAAATTTACATAAGGAAAATTTTATTAAATACAAACGTAGATTTTGCTATAATATGTATGTAACAACAGTCAAGACTTTTTGATGGGAAAGGACTAAAAATTGGTTTATCAGATTCTTCCTCCTCTTATTTTTCCAATGAATTACTTCTCACTATGTACAGAATTGTGACAGGAGTGGCAAACCGAAACGAGCCAACTTATTGGTTCTCGTCCTATATTTCTCGCATACTTCAGGTGGTGAACCTGGGTAGCCTGTGCACCACAATAAACACAACGAAAGTTATCCCGCCTGAGCACCATGAAGCGTTTTCGCTTCCAAGCATCAGATTTGAGATAGTCATTTCTGTAATAGTCCCTGCGGTGTGTACGTTTTAGATTAAAGAACAGGTTTCTTAATAGAAATACTGCCAATAGAACGATTATAAGTAAGGCTATTTGCATGGTATATTACTTATAACAACAGCTGGAACGGTTTTGAATGTCTCGTTTCTTGTGTTGTATTGATATGTTCCTATTTGTCGTGCACATTTATTAGTAGGAATTTCTATTTTTTGGTCGTCATAGTACGATTTCCCATCGTAATTAACAAGCAAAATCACTATTCCATCAAAAATTCTACCAGTTCTTGCCAATGCTACACTCGGTGCCAGAACTTGAAAAATCTCTATCTCCCCACCTGTTGTTATACATTCCCCCTCTTCAGAAAATAGTGTAAGCCCGGGAAAGCCATCATTAGGTTGATTCGCCATGTAAATCAAAACCACGACTAAAATTGTTACTAATATTCCTGCAACAAAACCGCCTATAAAAATCAGAACCTTTTTCATATTATAATTATTTTTTCATCGTTTGTATTATAAATCTTCTCCGTTTGCTCTGTTATATTCATTGTCATAGAACATTGTGATGTAATATTTTTCATAATGTTTAGTAATCATAAACCAAACAGGTTTTTTAGACCATTCCTCACTCAACTGTAGTATATATTTAGTCAAAAACAACTTAAAAAAACTTTCTTTGATAGATAATTCTCCTTTTGTTAATTTAGACACTTGCTCTTCCGAATATATTGACAAAAAAATAGAATCAACTGCTTTAGCAATAAGAATCGAGTCAACTGCTGGACATTGATAAAAGAGTGCTTCATATCTTTTATTCTTTACACGCATATTATAGCCAATGTCTTCATCATCAGGCAATATGAAAGTTGACGAATCCCCTGATAAATATCTTTTGTTATTTTGAAATTGTTTACATAATTTATTGAATCTAATTTTAATATCTCCTTCACTCATCGTATTGACATCACTAACCATAATTCGACACACTTTATTGTTGTTTGTTACAATATGTAGATTAACATTTACTCCATTGAACTCACCAGTTAAAACATCTTTATTATTTGAACTAATTACGTAGCCTTTCTCCTTCAACTTCTGTATCATTTCAGATTTACTCCCGTCAACAGGAACACCCAGAAATTGAGTTACATCTTTCTGTGCTTGTGCTAATAATGATGCTGTTGCTGACAATGCAATGACCAATAAAATAACTATTCTTTTCATTTGTTTAATATTTATAAATTGAACTGCTAAAAAAATTAACAAATAAAAAAGCGTGAAACTTAACTGTTTCCCGCTTAAAGTAGGTATTTGGCATAACCCGAATGAATCGAAAATAAGTTAAGCCCACGCTTTCACGTGAGCACTTTACTTATTCGTCTTCATTCGTTAAATCGCCAAATTTTACTTTAAGAAAGAATAATTAAATGCTTTTTATGTGATATTTATTTTGCGTCTTTTTGTTGAGTTATTTAGGTATTATTATTTGTACATTGATTATCAATGGCATTTCCGTATGAAATACTATGAATAAAGTCCAAAGTTCGATAAAATTTCATTATTTGCCAAATCCGAACCCAAAACCAATAAAAGATAATTGAACAGTTGAAATTTATACAGTTACAGGTATTACTTTATATCAATTCTTTCAATACCTTTTTTACAGCATTTTTCACGTTTGCATTTTCGTATAAAATAGCATAAAGAGTTTCTGCAATAGGCATTCGTACTGCCTGTTGCTTTAAAATTTCATTAAAGCATTTTGAAGCATAATAACCTTCAGCCACCATCTTCATTTCAGCCTGAGCATCTTTGACCCTATAACCTCTGCCAATCATGTTTCCAAACGTACGATTACGACTGAATTGAGAATAACAAGTTACCAATAAATCTCCCAAATATGAAGAGTGATTGGTATCTCTATGCTTTGCAGGATAAGTAGCATTTAAAAAGTGGGTAATTTCACGTTGCGCATTGGCTACAATCACTGCAATAAAATTATCTCCATAACCCAGACCATGTACAACTCCGGTAAAAACTGCATATATATTTTTAAGAATTGCGGAATATTCAGTACCATAAATATCTGTCGAAGGAATCGTATGTACATACTCACAAGTAAAATTTTCCGACACTTGTTCTGTTGCTGTCAACTCTTTACAAGCAATCGTCAAATATGAAAGTCGTTCTAAAGCAATTTCCTCGGCATGACAAGGCCCTGAAATTACACCCATACGGCTAAAAGAAACATTGTACTGTTTTTTGAAGTACTCCAAAACTGTGATATTCATTTCCGGAACAATTCCCTTTACTGCCGAAACAATAAATTTATTGTGCAACGATTCGGTCAAACCATTTAACCAAATGGATAAGAACGCAGAAGGAATGACTACAACAATAATATCAGACTCAGTAATTGATTGATTGATATCATCGTAAAGTTTTAATTTCTGTGTATCAAATTCTACGGAAGATAAAAAGTCAGGATTATGTTTGTGCTCTTTGATATAATTAACGACTTCCGTATTCTTAACAAACCATCCGACTTGAGTATTGTTCTCTAATAAGATTTTTACGATTGCCGTAGCCCAACTTCCGCTACCCCACACACAAATACGACGATTTTCTGTAATTGTATTCATAATCATCAGAATTAAAATTATCTACACTTTTCACAAAATTCGGCAATATGTTCTACTGTAAATCCGAATTTTTCTTCTAACTGTTTGTAAGGAGCAGAATATCCGAAAGTTTCTACACTCCAAATTTTATCTATATCACCAACCAACCCCAACAAGTTACAAGATAAACCTGAGGTAAGCCCAACTTTATTGATATTTTTAGGTAAAATTTTATGCTGATATTCAACAGGTTGTTCTCTGAATAATCCTTCCGAAGGCACAGACACTACTCGTACTTTCATTTTTTTACTTTCTAATATTTTTGCCGCACCTAACAACAAATTAACATCAGAACCAGAACCTACCAATATCATTTCAGGTTGCACATCATTTTCATAGACCGTATAAGCACCTTTTGTTAACTGTCGGGCTTGTAACAGTCGATTGTCTGCAACAATATCAACCACATTTTCTCGAGTTAATACCAATCCGGTCGGACGTTTTGAAGTAATAGCAAATTGCCAGGCCACTAAAGTTTCTGCAGTATCGGCAGGTCTTAAAACAATCATTGAAGATTCTCCATCATGATGTTTTACTTTTTCCATCAGTCTGATTTGTGCTTCCTGTTCTATCGGTTGATGTGTCGGTCCATCCTCTCCTACCCTGAAAGAATCATGTGTCCATAAGTAAGTTACAGGTAGTTTCATTAAAGCAGACATCCGTATGGCAGGTTTCATATAATCTGAAAACACAAAGAAAGTAGCACAGACAGGACGAAATCCACCATGCAACGCAATACCATTCGCAAGGCAAGCCATTGTTAATTCAGAAACACCGACATGTAAAAACGATCCTTCAAAATCTTTTTTGTTAATGGGTTTCGTACGCTGTAAAAAACTGTCGGTCTTATCAGAAACCGCTAAATCTGCAGACATCACAATCACATTACGATAGTTTGCCAGATGTGCTAACACATTACCCGATGCTTGACGAGTAGCAATATTTTTTCCAAGCGTAACTTTATCTTCACCAATCACTATCGGTTCTTCTTGTAAATAGGAAACTAATTCCTTATCCAATATAGGATTTTTACTTTTCCATTGATTGAGTACTTCCTCTTTTTTCTTTGTCAAACTTCTCAATTCCTCTTTACGCTTTTCAAAAACACGAAGGGTTTCAGGATAGAGTACAAAAGGGTCATTGCCCGTTAATCCCAAATTCTGATAACTTTTTTCTATAGATGCTCCGGCGGCTGATGCCGGTTGTCCATGTGTAGAAACTTGATTCTCAAAACTTTCATTGTTCTGATTTTTCAACCCTTTCCCCATAATGGTTTTCCCGATAATTAACGTTGGTTTATCGGTCATTTGATTTGCTGTTTGTAAGGCTTGTCGAATTTCGTTAATATCATGGCCATTGATTGTAATAACATTCCAACCCCAGACTTTGTATTTTTCGGCTATGTTTTCGTGGGTAATTTCATCTACATAAGTTGAAAGTTGTACATTGTTGGCATCATAATACATGATTAAATTTGACAATCCCAAATCTCCGGCAATACGTCCTACACCTTGGGATACTTCTTCCTGAATACCACCGTCGGAAATATAAACATAGGTTTTGTGTTCAAATTCCTGACCAAAGCGTGCTACGGTTAAACGTTCTGCCAACGCCGCACCTAAACCCATGGCATGTCCCTGCCCTAATGGACCTGAAGTATTTTCAATTCCTTTGGCCACATTTCTTTCGGGATGTCCGTGTGTTGTAGCATTAAATTGCCTAAAGTTTTTCAATTCTTCTACAGAAAAATAACCGGCAAAGCATAGTGTCGCATAGAGCATGGGGGACATGTGTCCGGGATCAAGAAAAAATCTATCACGAGTAAAGTCATTCGAGTTATCGGGGTTATATTGGATAAACTCCGAATAAAGTACTGCCATAAAATCTGCTCCTCCCATAGCCCCACCGGGATGTCCGGATTTGGCTTTTTCTACCATTGCTAAAGATAATAATCGAATATTGTCGGCTGTTTTCTGTAAATCTTGAATTGTGTTCATCCGTAAATTTAAATTAGTTATAATACAAAAGTAGGGCTACCATGAGTAACCCTACTTTAAAACACTATCACAATTATTTATTGAGACTGTTTAAAATTTCTTGAATTGTTTCCTGGCATCCTCCACAACCGGTACCGGCATTAGTGGCTTCTCCAACTTCTTCCACTGTTTTTAATTTTTTGGATTGGATAGCGTCAACTATCTCTTGTTTTGTTACTTGGTAACAATTACATACCATTTCTTCCATAGTTTAATATATTATTAGTTTTTATAAATACAAATTTATAGGATTATTCCCAAATAACCGCATTTATCAAAATTTTGACATACAATATGTCATTTATTCTTCGGTTATTTTCCTCCTTAAATCAAAGCCAATTTAGTTCCAGCGAACAATAAAACAAGCATCAATGATCCTAAGCATATTCTGTACCATCCAAAAAATCGAAACCCGTAACGTTGTAATATTGAAATAAATAATTTAATGGCAAGTATAGCAACAACAAAAGAAATAATATTTCCTAACAGCAAATAAAGCAAAGCATTATCAACTGCAGTTACTGCCGTATATTGCTTCAAAAGTTTATAACCTGCTGCTGCTGCAATCGTAGGAACTGCTAAAAAGAATGAAAATTCAGTGGCATTTTTACGGGTTAACTTTTGACTTAATCCGCCGACAATAGTTGCCATAGAACGCGAAACTCCGGGAACCATTGCCAAGCATTGCCACAGTCCTATCCACAATGCCATTTTAAAAGAAATAGGCTGTTCTTTATCTTTTTGTAATCCTTTACGCTCGTTTTTTGCAAACCATCGGTCAATAAAAAGCATAAAAACTCCGCCAATCAATAAACTGCAGGCAACAACCCAAACATTTTCAAGCAATTGGTCAATATAATCATTGAGCAACAAACCTATTACTGCGGCAGGTAAAAATGCTACAAAAAGAGTAATATAAAATCCGAAAGTACGAATAAACTTTTTGAAATATAACCACACAACCGCAAGTATAGCTCCAAATTGAATATTGACTAAAAAAACTTTGATGAAATCGCTGTTTTCAATATTCAGAAAATGTTGTGTAATAATTAAATGTCCGGTAGAAGAAATAGGTAAAAATTCAGTCAATCCTTCTACAACAGCAAGGATAATAAGTTCAATAATGTCCATTACAACAAAAGATATTATTGATTTTTATTTTTAGGTCGATAAAAAATCGCAAAGATTTGAAATACAAATCCGCCAATGACTAAAATAGGGGCTAAGGTAATTCTTTGAAATCCGTACAACGTTTCGGCGTCAAACTGGTCATCGGGTGTACCACCGCCAATCATTAATATAAATCCAACAACGATGATAATAAATCCGATAAGCATCAACAGATAATTTTCTCTTGTTAGTGCAAACTTAGGATTGTTGTGGAGATTGGATTGATTTTTTTTCATAGTATTGTGTGAATGATTCTAATATTAACGATATAATTGATCTTTATGCATATCAATGTATTTTGTTACAGCAAAGTAGGTAACAAAAAAACTAATAAAAACAGACAATATCAGCAATCCGGCAAACAACAAGATAGACGGAGTTACTGAAAAGAATTGCATAAGTTCTTGCCCCATTTCTTTTCGCAAAATAGAGTAAAGTCCGACTAAAAGCCCAATTGCAACAATTCCTGAAAACATACCATTTCTAAAACTAACAAGTAAAAACGGCTGACGAATAAAATGAGGAGTAGCACCCACAAGTTTCATGGTATGAATCAAAAACCTTCGAGCGTAAACAGCGCTACGAACACTGTTATTAATTAACGTCAACGACATAATAAAAAGTAAACCACTGAATAACAATAAGATTGCAGTAATTTTAGAAATGTTCCTATTGACTAACGTAATTAATGATTTTTGATAAGTAACATGACGAATATGTTCTATTTCTGACAGTTTTTTTTCGATTTTTTGAATGCTGTCAATATTGGCATACGGAGCATGCAACTTACATTCAATTATTGCGGGCAATGGATTATCTTTTCCTAAAAACACAGTAAAGTCTTCAGATAAATCTTTTTTTAAAATTTCCTCAGCTTCTTCTTTGGAAATGTATTGGGTTTCTTTAATATAACTTGAAGCATCAAGTTGTTTGCGGATGAAAAAGATTTCAGACTCTGAGGCTTCATCGGCAATTTCAATCGTTAAATCCAAGTTTTCCTTAATGTAAATTGAGAGTTGATGAGCATTGATGAGCAACCAACCGACCAATCCGAATAAAAACATCACTAAGGAAACACTGATGATAGAGGTTACATAGTTAGTTCTTACTTTTCTGCCGGCACTGTTATATAATCGCGTTTGTCCCATATCCCTATTTAATGGTTGACAAAGGTAGTCATTATCCTGCAAAAATCAAATTAAGGATAATATTCCCTAAAATGACATTTTTTATTAAATGTACAGAAATCATCTACAGTAAATTACTCCGGATGGATTAACGTAAAAATCTTTTCCTTAACCACTCTCTCACTGGTTCGTCATACAATTTTAAACATCCATAAGCAAGTGCAATACATCCAATCCAAATAACTATCATTAGAGGCCAACTCTGCTGCCAACTGATGTTATTTTGTGTAACATAAGCCATGTATAGATAAATGATTGGATAATGAGTGATGTAAAGTGGATAAGAAATTTTACCTAAGAAATCACAAATTCGCATTGAAAGTTTACCATTTATAGAACTTCCGGCTCCGACAAGAACCACGATTGGAAAAACAACCAAAATCGCCATTGATTCGAATAATCCGTTTTGCCACGACTGTTCTCCTCCAATTCTTGGACAGGCTAAAATTGCAATCAACACTAAACTTGCAATCCAAAAACCACCCTTGAGATTGATTAGTTTTCCTATTCTAAAAAGCAGTAATCCGCAAAAAAACGGATAAAGTAATCTTGTTCCGCCAATCATCAATTGTTTTACCGTAAACATGTGTCCACCAAGTACATCTCCACTGCCTCCAAAGACTGCCCAATAGAATAACCCAAGCCCTGAAAAGACAACAAGAGCAGTCAACAATAGTTTGGTAAAGCGGTGTACAAACAGAGCATACAGAATATTTGCGATATATTCATAAAACAACGACCATGCAGGTCCGTTGAGTGGAAACATCTCTCCCCAAACCCGAACATCCATTGTCGGAGGAATTGGAAGCAATAAACATCCCAAGAAAGTGACCAATAATAGTGACCAAATTGGAGTTTGAGCAATCAACGGAAATTGGTCGCTTTGACCAAAATAAAAACAGATAGCACCAATTACAGAACCCAAAATGACCATTGGTTGTAACCGTATAACCCGTCGCTTTAAAAAGGTACCGATGCTCATTTTAGACCATCGGTCATCATAAGCATAACCTATCACAAAGCCCGAAAGAGCAAAAAAGAAGTCAACGGCTAAATAACCGTGATTGATAATCTGGTCGAGCGCACTTGTCTGGTGAATTTCAAAAAGGTGAAATGCTACGACCACCAATGCTGCCACTCCCCGAAGACCGTCAAGGATGGGATAGTGTTGTTTTTGTTTGAATCCTTGTGTGAGATTTGTCATATTATTTATT
This sequence comes from uncultured Muribaculaceae bacterium, assembly GCA_964450725.1. Classification (GTDB taxonomy): domain Bacteria; phylum Bacteroidota; class Bacteroidia; order Bacteroidales; family UBA932; genus CAYVGO01. The sequence goes on along the minus strand of CAYVGO010000031.1, from coordinate 2,695 downwards.
TTAAATACAAAGATAGTTTTTCCTCAGAAGTAAAAAACTGCACCTCATTAAAATCTATCATTTATTAGGGATTTACTCTGATTTGATAAAGATATTGCCAATTTTTTCCGGTAACATACCAAATTTTATCCTTCTCATTATAAGCAATACCATTCATAACCTCTGCATGAAAATTGGTAACTTCATTTCTTCGTAAGTTTGTACAATCTAACATTCCATCAATATTTCCGGTATTAGGGTCAATAACAATAATTACATTTAACATATAAACATTTGCCCAAATCTTACCATCAATATATTCCAACTCATTAATATTATCTATAAATCCTGTAAGATGACACACTTCAATGCGACGTTGTTCTGCCAAAGTATGAGGATCCAAAAAATAAATGTACTGAGAACCATCACTCATAATTAACGATTTTCCGTCTGTAGTTAAACCCCACCCCTCTGTAGGATAAGAGAGTTTCTTAAGTAACTGAAATGTATTTTTATCATAGACAAAGCAAGTATTTTCACGCCATGTCAGTTGATAAATTTTATCTTCAAACAGACATGCTCCTTCTCCAAAAAAAGTCGAATCCAAAATATGTTCCCGCAAAACTTTACGGCTTAAAAAATCTTCTGCTATAAGTTTTGAAAAACCATATTGTCCGGTACTTTCATAAAGGATGCCTTGATGATAAAAAAGCCCTTGAGTATAAGAAGTAGTATTATGAGACTGTTGTTTAATTATTGTATAAGACAATTTCTGAGGTTCTTTGTTTGGAAAAAAAACTATAAATATGGGTGCACTTTCAGTGACTTGACCTTGTACATATTGTTTATAATAAAACTTTTGATAGCCATATTTTTCATTAATCTGAGCATCAATCTGCACAATACTGTCAACAAATGTTTTAATCGGCTTTTCATTGTGATACAAAACAAAGGAATCCGCTGAAAAAGGTTGAATTTTAAACGTTATTTTTTGACCTTCAGCATAACGGTCATTGCTACGCGGAGAAAGTATGGTTAATGTATTATCCGTTTTTTTATCTTTAGTCTTGCCGGTAAAGCAAGCAATATTCAAAAAAAGTAGCAGAATTAAAGAAAAATATTTCATAGGTAAATCATTTTGAAGACAAAGTCGTGATACATTTTCACTAACTTTTATACAAGGTTTTGAGTATGACAATATAAGAAAATATACTTATTCTATTTTGCAAAAGTACAAAAGTTTGATCAATCCGTTGTGTTTAGTTTTCACAATTTCAAATTCACTCCATTTGATTTATCAAAAATGTGTTTCATAATCATTTTATATTCCCTATCTTTGTCCATTATTTAATAATCCATTATTCTTAAGGACTTTAATTATTATGAAGAATACTATTTACTTTTTCAGCCTTATCACCATCCTCAGTTTGACTGCTTGTGAAGGGCCAATGGGTCCTCCGGGTCAAGATGGTCAAGATGGTTGGGCTAATATTTATGTACAGTATTATACTATTAAAAGTTGGACTTTATCTGAAAATGGAACTTTTTTTTATGCAGATGTCGATTGTCCTCAACTTACAAAATTTGTTTATGATGACGGAGTTACGATGGCTTACATAGCAACAAAAGAGAATAATATCTTGGTGCAAAACCCATTACCGTGGGATTTATATCGTAGTAATGATGCTAACGAAATTTTTTGGACAGAAACAATTTCTTTTGACATCACACAAGGACATGTCAGATTTTACTACGAACCATCAGATTTTGTTACTGAAACTACCCCGCCGCAATGTGAATTTAAAGTAGTATTAATGTGGTAATAAAATTCTATTACCACATTACCACTCATAAAACTACATGTTAATCATCCCGGTAATTCCTGCCAATGTATTGGGGAAAATCTCTTTAACCATCAAGTATTCTGCAGGAAAACTTTCATGATTAATACCAAACAAGTAAGACGGTTTATATCCAAATCGCTGATAATAATTAGGATCTCCTAATAAAAAGGCAGTACCGTAACCTAAAGTCCCGGCAACGCTTAATCCTTCTTTCATCAACTTTGAACCTATACCCATACTTCGACATTCCAACAATACAGATAACGGAGCTACCATTAGCGTATCATACTTACTGCTGTCGGGTTTGATTACATACGTTTTTGTCAACATGATATGTCCTATAAGTTGCCCGTCACACTCAGCAACTAAATCTAACTCAGGAATATAATTTTGACTATCACGTAAACTGACGGCAAAGTCTTGTTCATTACCATCTTTATGTTCTGCCGTTTCAAAGGCTGTTTTTATCAGATTATAAATCATAGAATAATCTGACTTTTTTGCTTGTCTTATAATAATATTTTGCATTTGGATTATATCATTAATGTACTACGGAAAAAAGTTTCCGTAAATAGATCTTAAATAAACTGAAATAAGAAAACTGATCGAAGCACAGAACTGTGACGAACAGAAATAAATGAAAGGCAGTCGGACAAAATTGCTCGACCGTTATTACGCGGATATATTGGTCGTTTTTTTCATGCCGCAAAGGTAGTAAAAAACATTGATGAAAAACAAATATTTCTTTTTATAAAGTAATCATGATGATAAACTTAATCTATCCTACCACTCAAAATCCCTATACAGCAAATACTTCTTTCGCATTTGCTTGTACTGCAACAATTCAGGTTGCCATGACGCTTTGATTTGTT
>CAYVGO010000030.1:0-26981 GCA_964450725.1 uncultured Muribaculaceae bacterium | reverse complement strand
AACCGTTTTTTCTTTCTTTTAAACACAAGTTCCACAAGTTAAAACAACACAAGGAGCACAAATTATATTGCTAACACAATATGAAAAGTTGCACAAGTTGTTTTGATCTGCTTTTCGTAGAGTGTCTTTCTACTAATCACTAATCGTTAATCACTAACCGTTGGTTATTCTGTATTCATTGGGAGTGATACCGGTTTGTTTTTTGAACAGACGGCCAAAATGTTGAGGATATTGAAATCCGAGTTCATAAGCAATTTCGCTCATGGTCAGATGAGTAAATGAAATACGGTCTTTGGCTCGTTCTATGAGTTTGTAGTGAATATATTCTTGTGCCGATTTTCCGGTCTCTTTCTTGATGACGTCTCCAAAATAGTTTGAGGACAAACAAACTTTATCTGCAAAATATTTGACAGAAGGTAATCCTGCTTCTTGAGGAAGATTGCTCTCCCAATATTGATGAATATATTCTTCAAACTTTTGGAGAATGTCTTTATTGACCGCTTCGCGGGTAATAAATTGTCGTTCATAAAAACGGAGACAATAATTAAGCAGCAGTTCAATATTGATGGCTATCAACTGTTTGCTATGTTTGTCTATGGCATGTTCAAGTTCCATGTTTATTTTTTCTAAACAATCGGTCACTATTTCTCTTTCACGTTCAGAAAGATGTAAGGCTTCATGAGACGAGTAAGAGAAAAAGCCATAGTTTTTCATGTTTTGTGCCAGGGATGTACCGCGTATCAAATCGGGATGAAACAATAATCCGTAAACTTTAGGACGTACTTCGTCTTCATAAGTATTGACTTCAATAATTTGTCCGGGAGCAAAGCTGACAATAGTTCCTTCTTGATAATCGTAATTTTTTCGTCCGTATTTAATATCACAGTTTTTCCCGTTCTTGAGGAAAAGTGCATAAAGGCTATAGTGTATACGGATTTGGTTGACCACTTTGGTGGCTTTTGTGAGGTCAATCACCGTCACCAAAGGATGACGTGTCTCCAGACCATACAACTTGTTGTATTTGTCAACAGTATCTAATGTAATTACCTTTTCCATATTGATTGAGTTTTTGAAACAAAGATACATCCTATTTATAACAATTGTTCTATGCTCAACCGAGAAACCGTAATTCGGGTTATATTTTCTGTAATTTATCTACAAATAGCGGTGAAATATTGCTCTACCTTTGCAGTTAATTAGTGATTAGTAGAAAGACACTCTACGGCAAGCAGATAAAAACAACTTGTGTTCCTTGTGTTGTTTTCAACTTGTGGAACTTGTGTTTAGTGATTAGTGATTAACGGTTAGTGATTAGTAGAAAGACACTCTACGGTAAGCAGATAAAAACAACTTGTGTTCCTTGTGTTGTTTTCAACTTGTGGAACTTGTGTTTAAAGGAAAGAAAAAACAATTAGAGGTTAAGGGTTAATGCACTCTTTGCAATGATTGAATTAATCTCCAATAAAGTGATAACATATGAAAACCATTATTTTTTTATCGATGTTTTTATTGAATCTTTCTGCATGCAGTCAGAACAATGACGGAGTAATACCTCCGGATATAGAAGTTTCTGACACAACAAATAGTACCAAACCCTCTACTGGTAATACAATGCAAATTATCATCAATCATTCTGTTTTTAAGGCTACTCTTGCTGATAATGCTACCGCAAAGGCATTTAAAGCAACACTTCCGATGACTGTTTCTATGAGTGATTTGAATAATAATGAAAAGTTTTATCATCTATCGGGTAATTTACCAACCGCTGCATCAAATTTCGGCACTATTCGTAACGGTGATATAATGCTTTTCGGCTCAAATTGTTTAGTGCTGTTTTATAAAACCTTTTCAACCTCATACCGCTATACCAAAATAGGAAGTATAGACAATCCTTCGGGATTTGAAGCCGCCTTAGGCAGAGGTAGTGTTTCTGTTACATTTGAATTAACTAATGATTAATATGAATATTTTTGAAAAAATGAAGCAGGGCGAGTTAATCCGACTTGATGACCCTGAGTATCCGAAAGTTTACGAAGCGATTATGCGTGCATTTCGTATAACAGGAGAGTTAAACTCCGTTTATCATGACACAGACCAAACACGTATAATATTAAGTGAACTTATGGGAGTGGACATTGATAAAACGACCACGATAATGTTGCCTTTTTATACTGATTTCGGGCAGTTTACCCGCTTTGGGCAAAACGTTTTTGTAAATTTTGGTTGTGCTTTTATGGACAGAGGCGGTATTACTATTGAAGACGGAGCATTAATTGGCCCTCAAGTAAAGTTGATTACGGAAAATCACGCCGAAAATCCCGATTTGAGACAGAACGTTTACTCCCTTCCGATTCTCATTAAGCGCAAAGCATGGTTAGGAACAGGAGTTACGGTTTTACCCGGCGTAACTATTGGAGAAAACGCCATTGTCGGAGCAGGTTCAATAGTAACCAAAGATGTTCCCGACAATACCATTGTAGTCGGCATACCGGCAAAAGCAGTACGTAAGATAGATAAATAACCAATCTGTCGGATGATGATTATTCACATGATATTTTCCTCCGTTATGTGGTCATTACAACTTATTTGATACTCTGTTTATTTGATTTTTCAGCGTAGAATCGTTGAAACTTTGAGTGAAAAACAACCCGTTGAAATTCTATAAATGCAATGATAAAAGTTTTTTTTCACTCGAAATAATAGCGAACTTTGTAATCAAAAAAGAATTATTATGCAGAAAAATCAAGTAAAAATTTTTGACACCACTCTTCGAGATGGAGAACAAGTGCCCGGTTGTCAATTAAACACAAAAGAAAAAATTATTGTAGCCCAGGCATTGGAAAAATTAGGAGTAGATGTTATTGAAGCAGGATTTCCTGTATCAAGCCCGGGAGACTTCAATTCTGTAGTTGAAATTTCAAAAGCCGTTACTTTGCCTACCATTTGTGCTTTGACGCGCGCTGTAGAAAAAGATATTGAAGTGGCCGCAGAAGCATTGAAATTTGCCAAGTCGGCACGTATTCATACAGGAATCGGCACATCAGAATTTCATATTAAGTATAAATTCAATAGTACACAAGATGAGATTATAGAACGTGCCAAAAAAGCGGTAAAATTTGCACGCAATTTAGTGGGAGAAGTAGAGTTTTATGCCGAAGATGCCGGACGTACCGACAATGAGTATTTGGCACGGGTTGTAGAAGCGGTGATTGATGCCGGAGCAACCGTTATTAACATTCCTGATACTACAGGCTATACTTTGCCTCAAGATTATGGAGCAAAGATAAACTATCTGATAAACAACGTGAAAAACATGGACAAAGCTATACTTTCAACACATTGTCATAATGATTTGGGTATGGCTACGGCAAATACGGTGGCAGGAATTATTAATGGAGCAAGACAAGTAGAAGTTACCATCAACGGCATTGGAGAACGGGCAGGAAATACTTCTTTAGAAGAAGTAGTGATGACACTCAAATGCCATTATCAGGCTTTGGGTTTAAAAACCGGTATTCATACCGAAAAAATTATGGAAGCCAGCCGATTGGTTTCAGGATTAATGCGTATGCCCGTACAAGCCAACAAAGCCATTGTCGGACGTAATGCCTTTGCCCACTCTTCCGGAATACATCAAGATGGGGTTTTAAAAAGAAGAGAAACCTATGAAATTATGGATCCCAAAGATGTAGGAATAGAGTCTAATGCCATCGTATTAACGGCTCGCAGCGGTAGAGCGGCATTAAAACACAGTTTGGAGAAAATGGGATACCAACTTACCAAAGAGCAAATAGATAACGTTTACCAAAAGTTTTTGTTGCTTGCCGACAAGAAAAAAGATATCACCAATGAAGACTTACAAACATTGGCGGGGGGAAAAAGCATTGATAATCAGTTAGTATTATTATCATTACAATCTTTTGGAGGAAAAGATATTCTCTCTACAGTAACCGTACGATTAAAATGGAGAGAGAAAGAATATGTTGAATCGGGAACGGGAAATGGCCCTGTAGATGCAGCACTAAATGCCATTCGGAAAGTAATCAATGAATTTCCGATTGTAGAAGAATTTCACATTCAAGCTTATACCATACGAAGTGATGATTTAGGAAAAGTACATATTTGTATCAATCTTGATGGTAACCGATATTGTGGACTTGGAGTAGATACTAATATTATCGTTGCTTCTGCTGAAGCATTTATAGATGCTTATAATAAAATATTTATATAATGCTGCTACTTAACTTAAGCTGTAACGTTATTACATATAAGTGGCTGTATATAAGCATTTAATTATTAATATTGTTATTTTGAAATTTTTGGTTGTTCTTTGTAATGAACATATACATCTCTCTGTGGAAAAGGGATTCCTATTCCTAATTCATCAAAGCGCAACTTTATTTTTTCGGTAACTTCCATACGGACAGACAAGACGTTTTCGGTATTACACCAAGGGCGAACCAACAAAATAACAGCACTGTCTGCAAGTTCTTTTACTCCCACGACAGGTGCCGGATCAGACAATACATTGGTATTAGCGTCAAGAATTTCGGTAATTGTCTTTTTTGCCAACTGTAAATCGGCATTATAGGCAATACCGATTTCCATATCAACTCTACGTTTATTTTCTCCGGAATAATTAATTACAACGTTTGAAGTAAGAAGAACGTTCGGTACTACAATTTTTTTGTTGTCTAAAGTGAGTATGCGTGTAGAAAAAATTTGTATGGCATTTACAACTCCTACAACACCATTTCCAAATTCTATAGTATCTCCGACCTTAAAAGGCTTTAGCATTAAAATCATGACACCACTCATAAAACTTGACAAAGTATCTTTCATTGCAAAACCTATTGCCAAGCCTATTGCTCCGACAACAGCCGTAAGAGAAAGAGAACTAATGCCCACAAAAGAAGCGCAGAATAAAAATAAAATAATTCGTAATATCCATTCAATAATACTTCCTACAAAAAGATGTAATGTGGGATTTTTGGAATGTTTGCGTACAGTTCGTCGATGAATTTTACTGATAATATTGATTAAGTACCAGCCGAGCGCCAAAATAACAAGAGCTATCAATACTTTAGTTCCATATTTTGAAATATAGTGTTGAATATCTATAAGAATTTGATTCGCAGCATTGATTGATTTTTCTTTCATAAATAATTTTTCATTGTGATAGAAAGGAAACAAGTTTTTACTTTTCAACTTATATATGCAAAATTACATGATTTTATATTGAACACCAAGACTACTTAAATTATTTATAAATTCAACAAGATTGAAAAGTTTGCAGAGTCATAAAAATATACTACTTTTGTGCTCTTAAAAGTTTTACTCACTTAAAACACATTCTTGTATGTATTACATTTATGCCGTTATTCTGATTTTCTTATCTATATTACTCATCTTTTTCGTTCTTATTCAACGTTCCAAAGGAGGTGGTATTGCAGCCAATTTCGCCGGAAATAATCAAGCACTTTCTGATAGAAGAGCCACAGAAACGGTAGAAAAATATACTTGGGGGTTATTGATTGCCATTTTGGTCATTTCCATTATTGCTAACCTTCACTTGTCCTCACTTAAAAAAAGCGGAGATAATGAAAACTCTCAGGAAAGTGTCATTCAACAGAGTGGCAATATCCAACAAAATGAAAATAGTGACATTGATTTAGGAATACAAAATACCACAACAGATTCAATATAAAAATTAAATTGACATATATATAAAAAACCGCCGAAGTTGTAACTTCGGCGGTTTTTTATTTTAAATCATCGAAATAGATATTTCTTGATTTACAATTACTCTAAGAAAACCTTTTAGGAATATAAGCATCACGTGTTATTTGAGAGATTTTACTTCAAACAACAATAAATTATCTTAAAACAAGATTGAGTTTTTTGTAGTTAGGAATAAATTCTTATTTTTGCAGTAATTATGTAATTTGTTTAAATCAAAAGGGATAAGAAATGAGCTGTTGATATTGTCATCTTTGAACTTGAGAAAACTACGGAATAGAACAGTAATTTTATCATTACTATATAATTGAGGACAACAACATGCAAAATTGAACAAAACCTTAACTAAAAGTTATTGACTTATGAAAGTATTGATGTTTGGATGGGAATTTCCTCCTCATGTTGCCGGTGGGTTAGCTACGGCTTGTTATGGACTTACCAAAGGTTTGGGTAAGGTAAATGTAGATATGATTTTTGTAGTGCCTAAAGCATTTGGAGATGAAGACCAATCGGTACTCAAAATTGTAGGTGCAGAAGATTATGATATTAATTATGATGACTTAATTCAAGAAGAGTGGTGGAAACATTTACTATATGTTCAAGCCAATTCAAATCTTATTCCCTATCTTTCTCCTGAACAATATGAATATTTTTTCGAAAAGGAACAGCAAAAAATTTCTCACAGCGGAGGATATAATACAAAATTCAAATTTTCCGGTGGTTACGGTCATAATTTAATGACAGAAGTAGCAAACTATTCACTTTTGGCAGCATCAATAGCCAGAAGCCATGACTTTGACCTTATCCACGCTCACGACTGGTTAACTTACTTAGCGGGAATTGCCGCAAAAAGAGTATCTGGAAAACCGTTAGTTATCCACGTTCATGCCACAGAATTTGACCGTAGTGGAGAAAATGTCAATCAAGTAGTCTATGATATAGAACGCAGAGGTATGCAGGAAGCAGACCTTATTATGGCAGTGAGCCATCTTACACGCAATACAGTGATTCACCGTTATGGCATAAATCCCAATAAAGTGATTACAATGCACAACGCCGTAGATTTTTCTGCAGATAGTTTTCAAGCAGAAGAACGCGGTACACCTGAAAAAATCGTCACTTTTTTAGGACGTATTACTTACCAAAAAGGTCCGGAATATTTTGTTGAAGCAGCGAAAAAAGTACTTAAACATAGTAACAATGTTCGCTTTGTTATGGCAGGTAGCGGAGATTTAATGAATAGAATGGTACAATTGGTGGCACGCTATAAAATTGCGCACAAATTTAATTTTACAGGTTTTTTAAGAGGTAAAGATGTGGCAAAAATGTTGGCTCTGAGTGATGTTTACATCATGCCATCAGTTTCAGAACCTTTTGGAATATCACCCTTAGAAGCCATGCGGGCTCATGTACCAACCATTATATCAAAACAATCCGGAGTAGCAGAAATTCTTGAACATGCTATCAAAGTCAATTTTTGGGATGTTGATGCCATTGCTGATGCTATTTATGGAATTTTACATTATCCGGCACTCACAAAAATGTTTATTGAATATGGAGATAAAGAAGTAAACGCATTAAAATGGGATAACGTAGCAATTAAGGTGAAAGATGCCTACGAAAACTTACTACAAAAAACAATTGATTAAGCATTCCTATTTTATATTGGTCTCCGAAATAGAATAAAAGTTTCCTGAAACCTTGAAAATAGTCTTATTTTCAAGGTTTACTATATATCAAAAAGTTATCTAAATTTGCTGATTAATAATATATTTATACTGGTCTCTTTTGAAATCATTATATATAATTATTTCAACTTACAATCACAATTGCACTCATTATTTTATGCATCAACCTATTTTTAGCGAAGAATTAATTCAGAAAGTAGTTACCGAACTCAAAATTACACAACTCGAAAATGCAACCATCGGACAAGTTGTTTTATTGGCAATGCGCTTAGAAGAACTTACAGGTATTCCTTTTATTCGAATGGATCAGGGTGTACCTGGTTTGCCGCCATGTAAAATCGGACTGATGGCAGAACAAAACGCATTAGAGAGTAATATTGCGGCTATTTATCCTGCAGCAGAAGGTATTCCAACGCTAAAAAATGAAATTTCGCGTTTTGTCAAAGCATTTCTAAACGTAGAAAGTTCCCCCGTAACAGCCATTCCGGTTACAGGTTCTGTTGCCGGTTCGTTTGCCTCATTTATTGCTTGTTCCCAATATGATTCACAAAAAGATAATATACTATTTATTGACCCCGGGTTTCCCATTCAGAAATCACAATTGGCAATATTGAATATTCCCCATCAACAATTTGATGTATATCATTTTCGAGGAGAAAAATTATTAGATAAATTAGAATCTTATCTTAAGAAAGGAAATATTGCTGCTATTGTTTATTCAAATCCCAATAATCCGGCATGGATATCTTTTACGGAAGAAGAATTAAGAATCATTGGTACTTTGGCTACAAAATACAAAACAATTGTAATGGAAGATTTAGCGTATTTTGGAATGGACTTTCGTACTCCATTCGGAACACCTTATCAACCTCCCTATATTCCCACTATTGCGCACTATACAGATCATTACATCTTGATGATTTCAGCATCAAAGATTTTCAGTTATGCCGGACAACGTATTGCTGCACTCGTTTTATCAGAAAAACTATTTTATCTGCAATCCGAAAAGTTAGCAAAACAATACAGCAATGCCGGAGTTTTTGGAACTACACTCATCAATAGCATATTATATATGATTACTTCAGGAACTACTCACAGTACACAGTTCGGTTTTGCGGCAATGCTGAAAGCGAGCACGGAAGGAAAGTATGATTTCAGAACAGAAACGTCAGAATATGCAAGACGTTCTCAAAAGATGAAAGATATTTTTATTAAAAATGGATTCCATATTGTTTATGACAAAGATATTGATCGTGCAATCAGTGATGGTTTTTTCTTTACCATAGGTTATAAAAACATGAGTTGTGGCCAACTGATGAAAACTCTACTCTATTTCGGCATCAGTTCAATCACTTTATCCACAACAGGAAGTACTCAAAATGGAATAAGAGCATGTTGCTCAAGAATTAATGATAATTTACTTGAGATATTAGATAATCGACTCCAGTTATTTAAAGAAATTTATTAGTTTTGGTACATCAAAATAACCGGTTAACTTGATGTCTAATTTTGCAATCTATATTATAAAGTACTCTTCTTCTGACGATGAATGAACAATACGAATTTCATCCAACATACCCCAATCAACATGCAAAGCCCATGTGAAATACATAACGCTTTGTTGTATTTCTGCTCATACTAAGCATTCTTATTATATTACTGAATCAATAAGTTTTCAAAGGTTTAAGAAAGAAATATCGTACCTATAACTTATTAGATACAATATTTCTTCAAAAATATAAAATTGAGAGCATAACTTTATCTGTAGGCATTTTGTAAAAGTTGTAGCAGATAACGAAAAAAAATCTTATTTTTGTTTCTATTTTTATTAGTTCTACCATGATTTGGAATAAGCCTAAAGAATCTATGAGTCGTGATGAAATGCACGACTTACACAGTAAACGATTACAGAAATTAGTGAAGCGAGTATATCATACAACTCCGTTTTATCGACACAAAATGCAAGAATCGGATATTACTCCTGATGATATCAAGAGTATTGAAGATATTGTCAGATTACCCTTTACAACAAAGCAAGACTTACGGGATAATTATCCTTACGGACTTTTTGCTGTGCCCATGTCTCAAATTGTCAGACTGCACGCTTCATCTGGAACTACAGGTAATCCTACGGTGGTAGGCTATACTCGACGCGACATTGAGATTTGGTCTGAAATGATTGCTCGCAGTTTGAGTGCTTACGGAGCAAATTGCAACGATATTTTTTCGGTGGCTTACGGTTATGGGCTTTTTACGGGAGGTTTAGGATTACACTATGGAGTGGAACACATTGGTGCTACTGTAATTCCAATGTCAAGCGGAAATACAACAAAACAAATTCAATTAATGCATGATTTTGGAGCCACGGCATTAGCTTGTACCCCCTCTTACGCACTTTACTTGGCTGAAGCAATAGAAAAAACAAAAATACCTCGAAGCAATTTTAATTTACGCGTCGGGATTTTTGGGGCAGAACCTTGGACAGAAAATATGCGTAGAGAAATTGAAGAACGACTAAAAATTGATGCTTACAATATTTACGGACTTAGTGAAATTATGGGACCCGGTGTTTCTCATGAGTGTGAATCCAAAGACGGTTCGCATATTATTGAAGACCACTTTTACCCTGAAATTATTGCCCCGGACACACTCAACAATCTACCCTATGGAGAACAAGGAGAATTAGTATTAACAACTTTAACCAAAGAAGGATTACCACTTTTGCGTTATCGTACCAAAGATTTAACCACTCTGACAGATAAATCATGTGCTTGTGGTCGTACCAATGTCAGAATGAGTAGAATTGTAGGACGTAGCGATGATATGTTGATTATCCGCGGTGTTAATGTATTCCCGTCTCAAGTAGAAAGTGTAATTTTAGAAATGGAAGAGTTTGAACCACATTATTTATTGATGATTGAACGAGTCAACAACCTGGATAAATTAGAAGTACAGGTTGAAGTACGTGAATCGTTTTATTCCGATGAAATCTCTAAAATGTTGGAACTAAAAAAGAAAATTGCCCACCGATTACGTAGCGTTTTAGGATTAGATGCCGATATTAAACTTGTTGAACCTCAAAGTATTGAACGCAGCCAAGGCAAAGCAAAAAGAGTAATTGATAAACGAAAATTAGAATAATCTTTAAATGTAATATTATGACAATAAATCAACTTTCCATATTTTTAGAAAATAAAACGGGACGTTTGAATGAAGTAACCCGTATTTTAGGTACAAATCAAATTAATATTCAAGCATTTAGTTTAGCTGAAAATCAAGATTTCGGAATACTTAGAATGATTGTCAATAATGTTGATTTGGCTATTAAAGTATTAAAAGAAAATCATTTTGGGGTAACAATGACTGAAGTAATTTGTTTTGCTTGTCCAAATACTCCGAATGCTCTGGCAAAAGTATTGGATTACTTGGCTAAAGAAAATGTTTTTATTGAATACATGTATGCCTTTTCACAAGGAGAAACTGCGATTGTTGTTATTCGTCCTACCGATATTGAAAAATGTATTACTACCCTTTCTGAACATCAATGTGAATTGTTAAATCACAGCAATTTATACCAATTGTAATACACAATTAAAAATCAACCTGATTTCTGCAAAGTTTCCCGACCTTTTATTCAACCAAGTTACGCAAAACGATTGATATTTTCCGCTACAATTTGTCCGTCGAATAACTGAATAACACGGTGAGCATACGCAGCATCTCGCTGTGAATGAGTAACTATTATAATGGTAGTTCCCTGACGATTAAGTTCACTCAGCAGTTCCATTACTTCTATGCCGTTGACCGAATCAAGATTACCAGTAGGTTCATCGGCAAGCAGTAATTTGCATTCAGCAACTACTGCGCGAGCAATAGCTACACGCTGCTGTTGTCCCCCGGAAAGTTGTTGAGGAAAGTGGTTAATACGATGTAATAGATTTACCTTTTCGAGTACCCGTTTGACCATCTCCCTACGTTTTCGCCCCTTAATTCCCAGATATACCAAAGGTAATTCTACATTTTCGTAAACAGAAAGTTCGTCAATCAGATTAAAACTCTGAAAGATAAATCCCAGATTGCCCTTACGCAGGAGGGTCAATTGGCTTTCGCTCATTGTCTCTATCTGTTTTCCGTCAAAGCAGTATGAGCCAGACGTAGGAGAGTCGAGTGTTCCCAAAATATTCAGTAACGTAGATTTACCACAACCCGAAGGTCCCATGATGGCTACAAACTCTCCCTGTTCTATCTGTAAGGATATCTCATTGAGAGCTTTTGTCTGTACCTCTTCTGTGGTAAATAGTTTTGTCAGTTTTTCTGTTTTAATCATATTCATACTATATTATCTTATTCATATTTCAAAATACGCATTGGCTTCAAGCGGATGGTTCGCCACACCTGCTGAAGTACTGTAAGGAAAGCAATCAGCATTAACAGAACGAAAGCCAGTCCATAAACCCACCAAGGTAAAGCAATGTGGAAAGCATAGGTTTCCAGCCAACTATTCATTAGCACCGCCGATACAGGAATTCCTACAACAGAAGCCAGTATGGTGAGCAACAGCAGTTCTTTTGTCAAGACAAAGAATAGATTGATTTTATTTGCACCGAGCACTTTACGGATACCTACTTCTTTCAGGCGGGATAGCGTAGAAAATAAGGTAACAATCCATAATCCCAGACAAGCCACAAATACGGCAAGCATAGAAGCACCGGCAAATATCCATCCGAAGTTGCGGTCAGCTTTATAGAGATGTTGATTAAAGTCATCCAGAAAGAAGTAAGAGAAGATGGAAGTAGGGAAATATTCGTTATACATTTGCTCAATGGTTGCCACCGCATCAGAGTTATCTTCACCAGTAAAGCGGACGGAAATATAAGGTGTAGTAATAAAGGGAACACGCTCTTTGAGAAAGAAGATGATCGGTTTATAGGGTACGGCAAGCGATTGCTGGTGATAATTTTCTACTACTCCCACAATCTCAAGTGGTTCATTGACGACCTCCATTTTAAGTTGCTGTCCCAATGCCGCCTCCGGAGCATCATATTCAAGCAGTTTGACAGCCTCTCTATTCAACACCACTCGATTAAGATCACCTCCATATTCCTCAGAGAAACTGCGACCACAAACCATACGAGGCATGTAAGTACCCAGATAGTCGTAGTCAACGGAAAACATCTGTATTAGTTTTACCTGTGAAAAATCGCTGCCATAGGGACGGTTAGCAAAATAATTCGCAACTTCCACTCCCGGAACAGCCCCAGAGACTGTAACATGGCTTACATCTGCGCGTTGTTTGAGACGTTTGGTAAAACTTTCTATTCGCAATGCCAGTCCGTTGGTGAAGGAAGGATATTTGATGACCAATATCGTAGCCTGAAGGTCAGATGTTGCCTCTTGCTGCATGTAACGTACTTGTAGAACAACGGTCAATGTACCTGCAATTAATACGAAGGAAATCATAAACTGAACTACAATTAGTACTTTTCTGATTCTGTTACCACGTTTACCGTGTAATAATTTTCCACGCATGATTTCGGAAGGACGAATTGTTATCATCAACAACGAAGGGTAAAGTCCTACGACCAACGTACCGACAAGTAGGATAAGCACTACAATACCCCAAAAGGCGGGTTGTATAATAATATCTGTACCGAAACTCTGTCCCGCCCAGCGGTAAATAAGAGGTAACAGTAGTTCCAAAAGTCCGAAAGCGACGAGTGTAGCCAGCAAGTTCATAAAACCCGACTCCAAAAGTCCTTGAATAATAATCTGGCGACGGGAAGCACCAAATGCTTTGCGAAGCCCAAACTCACGACCACGTTCGAGAAATCTGGCTACTGTAAGGTTTAAGGCATTAGCCCAGCCAATCAATAACAGGGTAACAGACATTACTAACAAAATAAATACTGCGATTCGACTACCCTTTAGTTCTTTTTCATAGCCTTTCTGTGGAGTGAGATGAATATCTTGCAAGGGAATCAGTTCTACAGCCCAAACTTTATGCTTCAATGCATTAGTCTTGTATTTATCGGATATACTAAGAAATGATTGTTCTATCTCTTTCGGTGTTACTCCGGGCAATAACCGAACATAGGTATATACTCCGTGAATATACCAGATGTCTTGTCGCTCTTTGGGTATGGTGTTGAAGGAGAGTAGGAAATCATAATGGATGTGGGAGCGGACGGGCATATCGGCTATTATCCCCGTTACTTCAAAGTTCTGCTGTGAAGAGGCTGTACTGAAGGTCAGTATCTTTCCCAGCGGCTCTTCTTCTCCAAAATAACGGCTTGCCGCACTCTGAGTAAGTACTATGGTGTTTGGACGAACCAACTGTCCACTCTTTTCTCCTTTGATGATAGGGAAGTTGAATATCTCAAAGAACGCAGGTTCGGTATAACAATATCGCTCTTCAGTAAACTTCCGGTCATCATAGTTCACTACCTGTTCACGGTCTTGTGCTGTTACACGGACATATTTTTCTATCCCTGCAATTTCTCTACTCATGGTCGGGGCATGCCCGTAAGCCGTTGTTGCCCAATTGTCCGTCAAGGTTTCGCTCTCATATAAACGACTTTCTACCCGATAAACACGTTCACCGTCGTGAAATGAATCGTAAGTCATTTCAGACCAAACGTAAAGAATAATGAGAAGTGCGGCTGCAACGCAAACCGATAATCCGATTATGTTTATCAGTGTCAATGACTTTTTGACTCTCTGACTTCGTATTACTTGTGTAATGTAGTTCATGTCTTTATTTCAATATCAATTTATCATTATTGCCAAACAGTTCGTAACCGGATATAATCACCTTGTCGCCCTGTTTTAACCCTTCGGTTACTTCATAGTATTGTGGATTCTGTCGTCCGATGCGAATAGGGCATTTTGCGGCAAAGTTACCGCTTTCATCTACAACATATACCCACTGTCCGCCAGTAACCTGAAAAAAACTTCCGCGAGGAATCAGTATTGTTTCAGTAGGGTCTCCCAACTGCAAATTGATGTGATATGTTTGTCCGGGACGGATGTTCTCAGGTCTCCCGGCAATAAATTGCAAATCTGTACGAAACTGACCGTCCTTTACTTCGGGATAAGGCTTTGTAACTTCAAGTTTATAGTTGACGTTGTCGCGGGTAAAGTCAGCAGGCAAACCGGAAACCACTCTTTCAACATAGTGTTCGTCAATTAGTGCTTGTACTTTGAGATCTGGGGTAATTATCTGTCCTATATGTTCTCCGGCAGCAATAGACTGCCCTATCTGTGCCTCAAGATTACCTACCTGTCCATCGATAGGAGCTTTCACTTTCAGATTCTCTATTCGCTCGCGTACCAGTGCAAGGCTTTGTTTCATGTTGCGAATGTTCTCATCTAAACTGCTAATCTGGTTTTCTCTGAAAATATTATCTTGACCAATACGCTCGTCAATGAGCATCAGTTGTTCTTTTGCTGCTTGGTAGTCTTCTGTGGCAAGTCGGTAGTCTTCCTTTGCTATCAATTCCTCTTTCATCAGACGTTGATACTGTTCATAGCGACGCTGTTTTACCACCAAATCTTTATGTAATCCTATACGTTCCTGCTTCAATCGTAAGCGCTCTTGTTCCATATTGATACGGGTATTGCGAAGTTCATTCTCCTGATAAGCCAAGTCTGCCTCACTCTGCAAAATACCGATATTGAGCAACGGATTACTGAGACGAAGAATCACTTCACCAGTTTTGACTATTGCACCTTCTTCTTTCAAACGTTCTTCTACGCGTCCCCCTTCAATGGCATCTATATAAATAATGCGACTGGGCATTACTTGTCCGATGATACGGATGTAGTCATTAAACTCTCCGTGGAGAGTGGTGGCAATGGTCAAACTACCCGTCTCTACTGTCATAGAGGAAGCTGTATCACGAAAAAGAAAATAAAGAATAAAGATAATGAATACTCCTCCTCCGATAATCAGGTAGAGGTGTTTACGTTTAATTCTATGTTTAGGTTTAATCATTATATCCATCACAACATCATGGGTTTTATTGGGTATATTCAGTTTCTATAAAGCATCCTGTACGGTAATACTTTTCCATTTTAATGTTCATCTCCAACTGTAATCTTACGCGTACCAGTTCGGCTTTGGCAGCAATAAACCGGTTACGTGCCTCCATGAGTTGAAATACAGATACAAGCCCTTCTCTCCACTTTCGTTCAGACTCCCGTAATACTTGCTTCTCTGCGTTCATTTGTAATAATGCTTGTTGGTGTTCCCTGCATCCGGCATGAAGAGAGAGGACAGTTTGCTCCACTTCTGTATAAAGTTGTTGCTTTGCCTGCTCTTGTTCATTTTGCCATCTGTATATATTCAGTTTTTGTTTTCGCAGAGTAGTGAGTCGTTCCAAACCGCTCAGCAGAGGCATGGAAACGCCAATACCAACATATTTCCCAAGATTATTATTCAATTGTTTGGTTGAAACGCCATCTATATAGTAAGACGATAGAGAGAATCGGGCAAATATGACAGGCGAAAACTTTCCGCCAGCGATAGCATACTGTTTGTGTGCCACTTTTTGCTGCAATTCTATCATCTTATAGAAAGGCATTACTTCCAAAGAGTGCAAGTAGAGGCTCTCTGATTGTGGAACAGGAAATGAAGGAAGAGTATCATACATAAGGGTGTCTTGCACCGTAAGCATATCTCCTTTCGGCATATTGAGCAGTTGCTTGAGTTGAAGTATTTGCAGTTGATAACTATTTTCACGCACCCGGCAACGGTACAAATCGCCTTCTCGGCGTGCCCTGACTTCTTGCAGGTCTGATGAAGATTTGAGTCCCAGTTCAACAAAGGTCTCTATTTGTTTCAGATAGTGTTCACTCAATATGTTTTGTTCACGGGTAAGTGCAAGCATTTGTTCTTCGAGCAGCAGTTTATAATAGGAATCTATCACTTGGTAAGCCAGATTATTCTGTCGGTCTTTGAGTTCCCATTGGCTGTATTCCCACTTCAGTTTTTCAAAACGTACACGGTTAATACGTAAAAATCCCTCAAACAAAGAAAGCGTCATATCCATTCCTACCGTACCTTCATCAAACGTTTCTGTAGTATATCCGTTGGTGTTTGGGTCAATAGAACGTCCCCAGTTTTTGTCGGCCTGTGCCGATACACTGATGCGAGGCAGAAAGTTACCAATAGAGGCAACATAATCCATCTGTGCCTCTTTTACCCCAATAGTGCTGTTACGAAAACTCGGATTCTGCTTCCATGCCAAATAAATACACTCGTCAAGTGATATTGGTTGTTGCGTATAAACCATCACAGGAATAAGAAAAAAAGTAAATAATAGTTTTTTCATATTGTTTTCTATTCTTGTTTAGCAAAACGTGTATTTTCAAACGGTTACCACTGTTGTGGAAAGTTCAAAAGAATACATATTTTGGTTAACATCAATCATTGTATCCGTATCATCAAAAGAATCTCTGTAAGAGACTACAGATAATAATCAAATAACATGCCATGATTTGCAATTAACTAATAAACAGCAATATGTCTCTTGCTTAGAAAGGGCTGTGTCTAAAAGTTATACGCACGTATGTCTAACTATTGGACAGTTGTATAATCTTTGGCTTAAAACGTCTAAATATTGGACGCTCTCTTGCTGGAAGAGGTAAAAATCAATACCTTTACCCCATAAATCTGAGAAAAAACAAGAGACATGAAGGCAGGAACAATTTTGATAGTGGACGATAACAAGAGTGTACTGGCATCGCTTGAACTGTTGCTCGAAGCCGAGTTTAGCAATATACTGACGGCATCTAATCCCCACCAGATTACTTCGATACTTTCTACTAAACAAGTTCATGTTGTGATTTTGGATATGAATTTTTCTGCCGGAATCAGTAATGGTAACGAAGGACTTTATTGGTTAAAACAGATACATGGCATTTTACCTGCTCTTCCGGTCGTGATGCTGACAGCTTACGGAGATGTAGAACTCGCTGTAAAAGCACTCAAGCATGGTGCAACCGACTTTTTGCTGAAGCCTTGGGATAACAAAACGCTACTCGAAAAAGTAAAAGAAGCATGGCGAAATCATG
The DNA here is from genome assembly GCA_964450725.1 of uncultured Muribaculaceae bacterium. Lineage (GTDB taxonomy): Bacteria > Bacteroidota > Bacteroidia > Bacteroidales > UBA932 > CAYVGO01. The sequence continues at coordinate 9,480 of CAYVGO010000030.1, read as the reverse complement.
CTACAGGCAAAGTTAATCATCGCCCAAAGGAGAAAAAAGAGGGTTTGGAAATGGTTGTAGGACATTCTCCGGTCATGTTGCAACTGATGAAAACAGTAACTAAAGTAGCCCAAACCGATGCCAACATCTTAATCACCGGAGAAAACGGTACGGGAAAAGAGATGCTGGCAAGGGAAATACACCGGCAGTCTGTACGTAATACTCGCCCAATGCTAACCGTAGATATGGGGGCTATTAGCGAAACTCTATTCGAGAGTGAATTATTCGGGCACGAACGCGGAGCATTTACCAATGCACACGAGAGCCGCCCGGGTAAATTTGAAGCAGCGAACAGAAGTTCGTTATTTATGGACGAGATAGGTAATCTCACCCTGCCTTTGCAAGCCAAACTACTTACGGTATTGCAAAGTCGTAATGTAACACGGTTGGGAAGCAATAAACTAACGGCTGTGGATTTTCGATTAATCTCAGCGACCAACAAAGATATTCCGACAATGGTAGAACTGGGAAACTTTCGGGAAGATTTGTTTTACCGAATCAATACTATTCATTTAGAAATCCCATCCTTACGCGAACGTGGAGATGATATCTTACTTTTTATCGACATTTTTCTGCGTAAGTTTAGTGCCCAATACCAGCGGCGTGATATACAGATTCACCCACAAACCATTGATAAACTGCGGGACTATCACTGGCCGGGTAATATTCGTGAATTACAACATGCTATTGAAAAAGCTGTGATTCTGTGCGAGGGAAGTACAATTCGTCCCAAAGATATTTTAGTAAAACAAACCCGACCATTGCCGGAGACTGCTGCACCTGTGCAGAACATGGAGACAGTAGAACGACAAGCCATTGAAATGGCCATCCTTAAAAATCACGGCAATCTGACTGCCGCTGCAGAACAGTTAGGGATTAGTCGCCAGACTTTATACAATAAGTTAAAACGTTTCAAGTTGTAAACTATGCTATTCAGTCGCCGAATATATTTTACTATTCTGGTATATGTTTTACTGATCTTGACCGTACTGGGAATAGGTCTTTGGATGGTTTTGTTTCATATCGGATACATCATCGGCAGTCTGTTTATCCTCTGTGCTCTGTATCTGATGGTCAAACTGACGCATGAACTCAATTTCTTTAACCGGAAAATAAAATATTTCCTCAATGCCGTAGAAGATAATGACAATATGCTCTACTTTCCCGAGCACAATATGGGCAAGGAACAAAAGCAACTCAACCAGTCGCTGAACCGTATCAATACGTTACTTTCTCAAGTCAGGGAAAAGAATCAAAAGCAAGAACACTTTTATCGGTCGCTATTGGAAGAAGTTCCCGACGGAATACTTGCATGGAATGAATACGGTAAAATCATTATAGCCAACAGCGCAGCACATACATTATTAGGATGCCAACAACTTATCAACCGACTACAAATAGAGCAACTGCTGAAACGTAAAGAAAACCTAAGTCTTTCGCAAAGCCGAATGAAACTGCAGGGAGAGGTAATTACACTACTTTCAATCAAGGATATTGGCGACGAACTTAGTGACCAGGAAAGTGAGTCCTGGGGAAAGTTGACCCATGTACTTACTCATGAAATAATGAATACCATTGCTCCGATTATCTCCCTTTCACAAACACTGACCACCTATCCGGGAATACAGAAAAAGGTGGTCAGTGGTCTGCAAATCATACACACTCAAAGCGAACGACTGATGGAATTCACCGAATCTTTTCGCCATTTTTCTTACTTGCCACCACCGGAGAAAAGTCTGTTCTCTCTGACAAATCTTCTTCACAATCTGTGGGAACTATTACAATCTGATTTTACTGAACGTAATATCTATTTTACCCTGCAATGCCAACCCTTGTCTATAGAAATGAAAGGAGATAAGAGTCAACTATCTCAAGTATTTCTTAACTTGCTAAAAAACTCCATGCAGGCATTAGAAGAAAAAATCGACGGTAAGATTGATATAACAGTACAGCAGGGCGACCGGTTGCAGATAGACATATCAGACAACGGTGCAGGCATTCCTTATGACATACAAGAACAAATCTTTATTCCATTTTTTACGACCAAATCTACAGGAACAGGTATCGGGCTCAGTTTGTGTAAACAGATTATCCGGCAGCACGAAGGACATCTTTTCATGAAAGAAAGCAGTCCCGGTAACACTGTTTTTAGTATTGACTTACCTCTACCTTACACTGAAAAAGAGGATTAAATTACTTGAGAAAACCATTTCTTTTACCAAGTGTTTTTTATACATTTACTGATTATAACTTCAGATTTATATCACATAAAAAGAGAGACTATGATAAACCATGACCTTTTATTTTTTTGTACGATATTGTAGAGAAAAGACAACAGAAGAGATAGAAAAAAAACTGTACAATTCCATATTCAATTGAATAGTTCAAGAAAGGGAGTTACATAAGTTATCAGGGAAGTAAAGTGAATCACCTTAAAATGCTTGCTAAAGGAAGGATAAAGACAGAAGTTGTTTCTAATTTAGGTTTTACGTTGCTTGTAGAAGAAATTGCAGTACCTTATTCTCTGGCTTCCGCTTTTTTATTTACAGATGATAATCGTTTTCCTGTTGATGTAGTCGCTTTATTTAGCAAATTAATAATAGCAAAGACAGTTGCCACTACTGTAGAAAAACTAAGCAGCCACGAATATTTCCATCTATAATATGCTATATAACCCACTAACGCAAGAAACAAAGAATTACCACAAACGGATTTCACCCATCATGCACATTGGAGATAGTTCTATATGCCTTCAAAACCTATAATAAATATTGCATAAATTACAATTCCGCCAAGCATCAATAAATTTGTAATTTTTACTCGCTTGTTAAAATAAGCCAATCCTCCTGCCGCAAGCCAACAGATTATTGCGGGTAAAGCAAACGATACAAAGTTATTTCATATAATATGACTCCATTGCTTCTACTGTAATACCACCATCCCATAGAAAAGTAAGATATTTACCGTCTCCTTTAAAAAAAATACTCTACATGACATTGAACACACACCAAAGTACGCATTTTTTGTGGAGTAGCCTCTTGAATATTATGTCCTTGGCGTTCGAAAGTCTCAACAAGAGCAGGATGCGTAATGGTTAGATTCATGGTTTGCGGGTCATGACAGTCGGCACATCCGATAGAATTAACAATTTTCGCACCATTGGTACTTCATGGCATTTTATAAAATTCTACAATTCCTTTTTTCGTGCATCATACTTCATTTCTTTCGTTTTTTCCACGTGTCATATTCACGCGAATAAGTTTACTCCCACTCTTCATTTCTCGCATAAATTCCCGTAATATTTATTTTTTATTGGCGTAAAGCGTGGTTCTGCCCGCCATTCGGTAATGAAGGCTACCAAAAGTCCAAATATAAAGATTACTATCATTACAACAATGAAAATTACCCAACCTATTGCCGAACAATTCCTGATGATTCTGCTAATTTTTTGAACATATCATTATTTTGTTTGAGGGTTATTGATTATATTTTTCAACCATAGAGGAATAGGAGATTTTATTGCAAACTACAATGTTATTGATATATCCAAGCCGTAACATTTGTTATAAAGAGAAATGTTTGTTTTTTATTTTTTAGATAGGTTATGGAAAATAATTATGATGACACATAATGATTAACAAATAATATCCTTAATTCTTATCAACAATCGGTAGTTAAAACAAATATCATTATGTTGTTTTACAATTAAACATTACATGATTTTTAGCAGTGTACATAAACAAAATTTGATTCATGAATTTGCCTTGTTTCAAAAAGTACAGTACATTTGCAGGAGTTAAAGTATAAGGCATAAACCTATAACCCTTAATATTATTTTAGTTATGAAGTATTGCACCACACATTTACTATTTATTACACTTTTATTTTCTTTTACCGGCTTCAGTCAAGCACCCGAACATCCGGAAAGTTATACCTGCTTTAAAACTCACTATCCTATTTCTGTTGACGGAGTTTTAGAAGATTGCGAATGGGGAAAAGTTCCATGGACAAATGAGTTTGTTGATATTGAAGGAAAAAAAATGCCCGTTCCACTGTACAGCACACGTGTAAAAATGCTTTGGGATGACCAATATTTTTATTTTGCAGCACAAATCAAAGAACCTCATATTTGGGCATACCTCACAGAACGTGATGCCGTAATATTTTATGACAACGATTTTGAAATTTTTATTGACCCACAAGGAGATAATCATCATTATTATGAGTTTGAAATGAATGCCCAAAATACGGTTTGGGATTTAATGTTACCAAAACCCTATCGTGACGGAGGATCGGCGATTGACAGTTGGGATATTGCAGGCTTAAAATCGGCAGTAAGAATTTATGGAACTTTAAATAATGGTAATGATACAGATTCGATGTGGACAGCAGAAATTGCTATTCCATGGCAAGTACTTGAAGAGTGTGCTTACCATAACGGAAAGCCAAACAACAAAGAAGTATGGCGAGTAAATTTTTCACGAGTAAATTGGAAAACTAAATTTATTGACGGAAAGTATGTCAAAGAAATTAATCCAACAACAGGACAGGCTTATCCTGAATTTAACTGGGTATGGTCTGCGCAAGGTGCTATTGCCATGCACCAGCCGGAAACTTGGGGATATGTACAATTTATTGACCAGGCTACTCCTCAAAATTTACCTCAAAAATATATAGATATTGATTATCCTGTAAAAATAGAATTGATGAACCATTATTTTGCAGTAGCAAAAATATATCAAAACAAACCGCTTCTACAAGATTACATTAAGCAATGTTCTAAAAAATCAAAAGATTGTAAAATAGAACACACTTCATATCAATTTAGCATTAGTAAAAAAGGAAAATCCGGAACAACATGGGTAGTAAATCAAGAAGGAAAATTATTTGCAGAATAAGATTAGAATCAAAAAATAGGTTGAAAATTTTAATGCAAAGATGAAATAGCAGTTAATTATTTATTAGTGAATTAGAATATATAATGATAGAATTTTCACCGGCAAAAATCAATATTGGGCTACATGTTTTACGGAAAAGAAAAGATGACTTTCACGATATTGAAAGTCTTTTTTATCCTATTGCATGGCATGATGTTGTAGAAATTATTCCTACAGATAATAAAAATAAATTGACATCTTTTGGTAGAAAAATTGATGCTTCGGCAGAAGATAATCTATGTATGAAAGCCGCAGAATTATTGCAAAAGAAATATGACTTACCTTATTTACATATTATTCTTCAAAAAAATATTCCTTTAGGAGCAGGATTAGGTGGCGGATCATCCAATGCTGTTGCTGTAATAAAAGCCATCAATAAACTCTTTAACCTTCAATGTACAGATAATTTACTCGTAGAATATGCTTTACTGTTAGGCAGTGATACTGCATTTTTTGTGAAAAATGAACCGACATTAGTAAGCGGCAGAGGAGAACAACTTATACCAGTGTCATTTTCATTATCAAATTATTATATTGGTATTATTTATCCTGAACTACACAGCAATACTGCTGAAGCATATAAAAATATTTTACCTCAAGAACGTCAAATAACAATGGCAGATTTAATAAAATTACCTATAGAGCAATGGCAAGAAAATATTAAAAACGACTTTGAATCTTATGTATTTCTAAAGTATCCTGTAGTCAAAAAAATAAAACAACAATTGTTGGAAAGTGGCGCTGTGTATGCCTCTATGTCAGGTAGTGGTTCTTCGGTCTTTGGAATTTTCAAAGAAAAATTACAAAATATTGGCAATTATCAAGTAAAATGGATTAAAGAGTAATTTTTTGAAGAAATATATGATGACTGTTACAGAAAAAATAAAGGCATTATCACACTTGGGAAATCTCATTACAGGTTATTATCAACATCTTACACTTACCAAACACATCAAAACTCGCTTTCAGGAAAAAATTTCGGAGGCATTAGTTGACAATCATTGGTTTACTGATTTTTTCATTCAAACATCTTTGCAAAATATTGCCTATTATTACCTTTCGCCCGAAAAATTAACCAGATGGTTATCTTTGCAAAACATTGAAAACACAATTGTAGAAAAACCTAAAAATATAGGAATTATTACTGCCGGAAATATTCCTTTAGTAGGATTTTATGATTTTGTTGCATTATTTTTTACGCCTCATAAAATCATCATTCAACCATCTCGAAGAGATAAAGCATTATGGTTATTGATGATAAGTTTACTCTCTGATATTGATTTTAGAATTGCCAAACAAGTTACCATTGATAGCATCAACGAAGCAACAATTGATATTGTGATTGCTACCGGTGGACAAAATACACAACGCTATTTTGTAGAAAAGTTCGGAAAAAAACAGCATCTTTTCAGAACCAACAGAACAAGTGTCGCTATTTTGTCAGGACAAGAAAGCACCGAAGATTTGAAAAAATTAAGCCAAGATATACTGCTTTATTTTGGATTAGGTTGTAGAAATGTCAGTAAAATATTTGTTCCTAAGAATTATGATTTTTCTTTGATTATTAATGTATTATCTTCATTTGATAATCTTCTGAAACATCAGATTTATCAAGATACATTACGTTATCATATTGCCAATTTTGAACTTTCTCAAACTTCTTATTTTGAAACGTCAACAGTATTACTTACAGAAAATCATCAACTTCATTCACCGGTAGGAACAATTTATTATCAATATTATCAGCATTTTGATGAAATTTTTGACACATTGCCCGTCAACGAAATTCAATGTATTGTTAGCCAAATCCCTGATATTTTTCATCATTATCCTTCACAAACAACACCTTTGGGAATAAGTCAAACTCCTACGTTGGAAAATTATCCGGATGGTATTAATCTTTTTGATTTTCTTTAACGGAGGAATACAAAATAATAAATAAAATAGTTGCATTTAATTATGAAAATTCTTTTAATCCAAGCAAATCTTGTGTGGTTATCACCCGAAGAAAACAGGAAACATCTTGAAAGTACGATTTTAAATAATAAAAACAGTATTGATTTGGTAGTGCTTCCTGAAATGTTTACTACCGGATTTTGCACTACTCCACAAAATGTTGCCGAACCTGCTAATACGGTAACTTTAGAATGGATGAAAACCATAGCGCAGCAAAAAAATATTGCTATTGGCGGAAGCGTACTTACAGAAGAAAAAGCAAAGTTTTACAATCGATTTTATTTTGTAAAGCCCGATGGTAGTTATACTGTTTACAATAAAAGACATCTTTTCAGTTTTGCCGGCGAAAATAATCATTATACAGCCGGTCAAGAACGTATTATTGTAGAATATAGCGGATTCAAAATTCTTTTACAAATTTGTTATGACTTGAGGTTTCCGGTTTTTGCAAGAAATAAAAATGACTATGACCTTATATTGTATGTAGCCAATTGGCCTACCCAAAGAATTGGTGCATGGGATACACTTTTACGAGCACGAGCTATAGAAAATCAATGTTATGTCGCAGGTATCAATCGAGTGGGAGATGACCCTGCATGCCATTATTGTGGGCACTCAATGTTAATAAATTTTTTAGGAGAACCTTTTTATCCTCCGGTAAAAGAAAAAGAAACCGCAATGTACGGTGAATTGGATATTGATAATTTACAACGATTTAGAGAAAAATTTCCTGCTTGGTCAGATGCAGATGATTTTGAAATTAAATTGTAGTCGCTGCTAAAATCACTTTGAAAATTCATTATAATGAATTTTTTTTGCGTTGAATTTATTTTTAGGACTTCCTTCTTGTTTTGGGTATCCTATAGGTATGACACACAACGGCTGAATATTCTCAGGAAGTTTTAAAATATTTTTGATTGGATTCATTCTTTCTTCATAAGGATAAGCTGCTGTCCACACAGCACCCAAGCCCATGGATTCTGCCGCGAGTAAAATGTTCTGGGTTGCAGCCGAACAATCAAGATACCAATAAGAAGAGCCGCCGTTTTGTTTGTCGTTGTTTCCACATACTACTATGGCTGCGTTCACTTGTGTCAACATTTTAGCATAAGGAAGTTTTTGTGCAAGTGTATCCATTACTAATCTTTCTGTTAATATTATAAATTCCCAAGGTCGAATGTCCATTCCTGAAGGTGCTGCCATACCCGCTTTAACCAGTTCTAATAATTGTTCTTTAGTTACAGAACGTTCACTATATAACCTTACACTTTTTCTGGAGTGAATCGTTTTTAGGGTTTGATTTTCATTGGTGTTTTGGGTTGTTTGACAAGAAGCCATAAGAGAAAAGATAAAAAATGTTGTTACCAGATAATGTTTCATAGTTATAAGTAATTTAGGGTACAAAGATAGAAAATTTAATTTGGAAGTAGTAACGATTAAATACCTGAATCTACCAATTTGTATAAAAGTTTCCTCTCTATAACTTGCCCATCCTTCTGCCAATGCAATAATTTGCCAATTTTCATCACCTTTACTGCCATAAGGACTATCAGTCGCTATCTCATTTCTGGCTTGCTGATAAACATTTCTACTCCAATAATCTGATGCCCATAAAAAACCTTTGTCATTTTTTAGTCGCTGTAAATCAGTTCGTGCCAAACAACGGTTGTATTCATAATGTAATTTTTTAAAACAATCAGACAGCAGAAAATATTGCTGTCTGATTGAAATCAGTTAATGCGGACTTGAGTAATAATCTTTGAACTTTTCGAGCATGGTGTAGTCTTTGGTGGACAAAGACAACAAACTGTCATTAACAGTTAAAGTAAGTATGACAGTAGCATCAAACTCTCCTGTTTTATACTCCTCATACTGATTGGTTAACCAGTCATTATCTGTAAGATACCCTCCTGCAAAACTACCAAAAACTTTAGAAGTATCCATTAAGTTAAATACTGTTACATTGTCATAGTCAAAATTCTTCCACATAGTTCTACTTATATCTTCTAATCTTACAATTGTACTAAACATTTCATTTTTAGTGATCAATTTACAAATAGTGTCTTTTACTAATGGTGGATATGTAAATCCTGTCATTTGAAGATAAATATTATTACCTGTAGCATTAATTATTTTAAATTCAAAGGATCTTGAAAAATGACCCCTGCAGCCAACAATCAATAAGATTATAATGATTAGAAACCAATAATGTTTATTCATAACCTGTTTCAATAATAGTGTTGATGCGAGAGGCTAAATAAGGATACTTGGCAACAAGATTTCTTTTAAATTCTGTAATCGTAGTGGCGGTCAAGCAAGCTTCCATATTGGAATCTGAACAACCTATATCCAATAATTGAACAAACATTTTGGCGTAATAATCAGGAAAATCAGTACTTATAGAATACGCAGATAACTTTTGCTCAAGTTTCTTAATTTTTGCTTCCCTGTAATTCGCCCACCCCTCAGCCAATGCAATATATTGCCACCCAACATCACCTTTACTGCCATAAGGACTATCAGTCGCTATCTCATTTCTGGCTTGCTG
>CAYVGO010000029.1:12510-27137 GCA_964450725.1 uncultured Muribaculaceae bacterium | reverse complement strand
ACTATTTACTTACAAACAGCAAACTTGGTCACCGACTTGACGGTGGAAGTCGTAGCAGATTGTGGATACTCCTTTGCCTCCCATTCAGTAATTGCATCTCCACACAATTGTTGACTTCCTTCTACAATATCCCCCCCTTGCGTGTTAGCCCATCCACAAGTTTTACAAGTTGGTGTGTTTTTCTTACATGATATCCCGAAAAACATTACCATAAAAAGGATTGATAAAAAAATAACAATGTGTTTCATAGTGCAAAATATTAAAGAGTAAATAATACGAAAGGAAAAAAGGTAGAATCAAAGGAAAAGAATAACAGATTCTACCTTTTTGTAATTAATTAAAAATTAGATCCGCCGGTATCCCACCAAATTCTTGTTCCTGCAGTATTTTCACCGGTATTGGTAGGTTCTGGAGCACTTGTTTTTTCTTCCAAAAGTTTAGCTTTTGCTGTGCTTAGGTGTCCTATAACTATTGGGTCTGAACTACTTTCATCCCAACGCATTCGGCGAATTTGAATATCTGTATCCACTTTTCCTGCACTATTATTGGCTACAATAGGATAAAGCCTTGGATAGCCGGTTCTACGGAACTCCGCCCAAGCTTGACATGCTAAAGGAAAATTGGCAATATATTTTTGAGTAATAATCCGCTCCAACTTTAATTCACTGGAGGCTGCTTCGTCCCACTTTACAGATAATGTACATACGGGAGGTTTATTATAAGCAGAATTCCGATAATCCACATAATCCACAGGAGCAACATTTTGATTGATATAATCATCTGCACTTGCATTTAAGCCTGTAAAAGTATTTTCACGGTCAAAAAATGAACGTATTCCCTCTTCATAGTAAGATTGTGCAGTTCCTCCACCGACATTCCATCCTCTTAATTTTGCCTCGGCCTGTGCAAATTTCATCTCTGCAACCGTAAGAAGGATTGGGTCTCTAAGTTCCCATCGCTGTGCTAACCAAGAAGCCACACTATAGGGACTTGCTTTGTCTGTTCCCACATCATCTTTCGTTAATCCTAATCGAATACCCCAAACTGTCACATTCTTTTCCAGCATTAATTCCCCTGTATTTTTATTGGCTACATTTCCGGAATTGGTTTGATACCACCTTTCCATAAAAGGTATTTTATAGGTTTTCATTAAATTCTCCCATGAAGCACCCAGTACACAATCTCTCCACGACTCAAACATGCGCCAATATTCATTAGCATAACCATTTTTCCCTGATAAATGAAGGGCACACAATACATCTTGAGTAATCAATCCATAAGAATTATTAACTCCATCTTCGCCAATTTGTTGAGCCGTTGCAGGATCGGCCTTAGACATTCTGATGGCTAATCTGAACATGATTGAGTTAGCAAACTGTATCCATCGCTCATAACTTCCTCCACATAGTCGATCAAAATATCTTAATGCTTCTAATTTTGCCGGAGAGGGATTTGTATTTAAAAAGTTCGTAAGAACTTCTCTGGCCAACTTCAAGTCTCTATAAATGAATAGCATTGCCTCTTTTGCTCCGTTATAACCAACGCGTTCACCATCTTTACGAAGTTTAAAGTCATTGTAATTGATAGGACCTTGGGCATCAACGTCAAAGGTTGCACCAAAGGCAAATAGAATACGAGCAATTGCTCCATATTCTGGCACTCCCAATGAGTCCGCAACAGCCATTATAGCGGGTAAATTGGGTTGCATTGCCTGTAAAATCATTCCTCCACTCAATCCGTTGTGAGACCTATCTTCTAAATTGTAATTGGTTATATCTTCAAAAGAAAAAGCATGATGAGGTTGTGCACAATATCCGCTCCACATATCAAGACTAAGATTACGTGTATATTGATAATCATTTTGTCTCCAATGCCAAATCACAGTCATAGGAGTATCAAAAAGTAATTCCACATCATCAATAGTTTTTGGATCTTGACTATGTTTAGGAATTGTATCCACTGCACCCGGAATTTCTATGGGTTTCACTTCTGTAGTTGGTGGAGCAATAGGGTCATTTGTACATGCAAAGAGGAATAATCCTATAACAAACAATAATGTATTCAACTTCTTAGATGTAAAAAAGAATTTTTTCATAATAAATAATATTAATTAGTTTAATGATTTTAAAAGTTTAGTTTTATATTTAATCCTGTAGAGCGAGTGGTTGGAATGGTAAATGCCTCTATTCCTTGCATAGTAACTCCGGTAGAAAAAGAAACATCGGGGTCATGTGGAGCTCTATTGTAGAAGAAAAATAAGTTTCTTGCGATAAAACTCAACTGTAAGTTTTTACCTTTACCAAAAAGGTTTTGAAATAAATATCCTATAGAAAGTTCTCTCAGTCTAAAGTTTGTTGCACTATAGGTATAATTTCTCATAAAATATCCTTGTCCAGTTGTTTGATAAAAAATCTTAGGGTCAAATCTTACTCCTTCAACATCAATATATCCTTGATCTCGTGCATCTGCAGATCGTTGCGAATAGCCCAACTTGTCAAACTCGGCTTCACTGTATGAAAAAACTTTACCTCCAATTTTTCCATCAATCAAAAAACTTAAGCGGATATTTTTCCAAGAAAAAGTATTGTTCCATCCAATGGAAAAAGGAGCATTTCCATTGCCTAAAAAGTAATCATACTTATTTGACCCGGCAGGTCCTCCTTCTCCATTTTTCAAAATTTTTCCCGCATTGTCTCGGGCATAATCAAATGTCCACAAATCTCCGAATGCCACTCCTTCTGTTGTAATATTTTTCAATCCATTATTGGAAATGTAGTTTATCACCTTATTGTTTTCAGGAAGTTTCAAGACTTTATTGTAGTTATATGAAAAATTCAAAACTGTTTCCCACAACAATTCATTATTTAGAAAACCTATATTGTAACTTGCCGTAACTTCCACTCCTTTATTTTGCATTGCGGCTTCATTCACATATCTATTTTTATATCCCGAAGTTGACCCTGTTGGTACCAGCATATATTGGTCGGCAAACTGAGTATCATAATATGTGAGTTCTAATGACAGATTGTCATTCAAAAATCCCAATAACAATCCCGCTTCAAATGATTTTACACTTTCGGGTTTTGCTTTTGTAATTGGTTCTATGGATTGAAGTGTGGCAATAGCTTTAGAAGGTGCAATATAAAGTTGCAAAGCATCAGGAAAAGGTGTACTCACTTGACTGTAAGAAGCACGTAATTTGAGCAGATTAAACCACTTTGGTAAAGGAATATACTTATTCAAAAGAGTATTGACTCCAAAGGAAGGATAAAAATAATAAGGTCGTCCGGTAATACTCCACGTAGGGTTATCAACAAATGTTGAAGACCAATCGGTACGTCCGGTAACCTCCAAATAAACCAATTCTCTCCATCCTATGGATAAAGAACCAAAAACAGCCCCCAAGAAAGTTCTGCCTCTTAAATAAAAATATTCACTTTGTGTTGTTGAATTTCCCCAAGTTCCATTGAGAATAAATTGATTAGTTATATCTCTTTGTTTAAAATTGGTTGTATCAATATTAAGATATTTATTTGTGTTTTTAACATCACTTCTATTATGCTGATAACTACCTCCGGCAAGCACTATCAAATCAAAATCTCCTATTTTTTTTGTGAAATTGATGATTGCATCTGCAAACAACTGATCATCCCAAGACAAATCGTGAATAAACCGTCCGATATCTTTTGTTCCCCAGTTTTTATTATCCCATGAAGCATAAAAATTTTGTTGAAAAAGATCGTCAGTTCTTTCGTAGGCACCTCGAGCTGAAATTGATAAACCTTCAATAATATTGTAAGTCAATTGTAAACCTAAATTATATCGGGTTCTTTTTGACTCAGGTTTCATCCGATTTGTCATAAAGTAAGGATTACGAGAAAAGTCATTGACAATCGGCCAATTCATCACTTTTACATTTTCGGCTCGATAAAGAGAATCCCGTTGTGAATCATTGGGGTCGCGTTCAAAGTTTTTTTTGTAGTACGGCAAATCTAATGACCCCGGTGAAGTGTAAACATTGTATGTTGTACTACTCCGTCCACTGGTCGGAGTATTGTCAACCTTTTGATACATATAACCACCCTGAAAAGTTAATTGCAAATGGTTATTAAAAGCGCTATAATTCTGTTTATAGTTGAAATTATGACGCAAAAACTTATTATCAGGAGTTATTCCCTTAGAGGCAGTGTTACTGTAAGAAAAGTAACTTTGAGCATTAGTACTTCCCGCATTAATGGAAAAAGAGTTGGTAGAGGTAACACCGGGAGTATAAAAAACTTTGAGATTGTCATTGTAATGATTCGTAAACCCTGCGGGATAATTCACTGTACTATTTTCATAAGTATCTCCCCAATAATCTATAATCTGTCCTTTATCATTAAACTCTTTCACCGTATATTTTTTTTGCAACTTAGGTAGTACTAAAGGAGTTTCTACCACTGTATTACTGCTAATATCTATACGTAAAGAACCCGCATGTCCCTTTTTGGTAGTAATCAGTAAAACCCCATTACCGGCAGCGCTTCCGTAAAGAGCCGCTGCATTAGCGCCCTTCAATACAGTAATACTAGCAATATCATCTGAATTAATATTACTCATTGCATCTCCACCGTCTCGAGAACCTTCATACTCAACATTACCAAAACCCTGCTGTCCCTTGTCTTTATTGACCATCGGAATTCCGTCCACCACAATCAGTGGAGTATTGTTACCGAATGAAGAAACTCCACGAAGTAAGATTTTAGTTGAACCTCCGGCTCCGGTAGCATTTGGAACTATTGTTAATCCGGCAGATTTTCCTTGTAAAGAATTAACAAAATTGACCTCTTTGACTTTTGTCAATTCTCCGCCACCAATCGTTTGAGCCGCATAAGTCAACGTTTTAGATTGACGAGCAATACCCATTGCCGTGACTACTACTTCATCAATATTTTCGGAACTTTCAGACAATACAATTGTCATATTAGGTGCTGAGGTTACTTCTTGGTCTGCATAACCAATACAACTTACTTTAAGTAGAGTGTTCGGAGATACTGCCAGCGAAAAATGTCCATTTGCATCCGAAATGACACCTTTTATCTCTCCTTTAATCAATATAGAAGCACCAACCACCGGTTCACCGGTAACTTTATCAATTACCAACCCTTGTAACAAATCAACTCTTGTGTTTTCAGAAGCATTAGACATTACCTGTCCTTGAAGAAAGGGAGATAACAATAGTAAAAAAAACAACGATTGTAAAGTAAGAAATGTTTTCATCTTCAACTTTATATATGATAAATCCAAAATAAATTTCTTAATCAAAATTTCTGTGTGTATTGAAAGTGAATTAGGTTGGAATTAAGGAATGAAATTTTGATTAAGAAAATAACACCAAACCCAATGAGCAAGAAAAATAGTAAAACAACAATTTTAAAGAAATACGAATCAAAGGTAATAACATTTACGCAAATAGCAACGTTTCAAAAAAAAAAAATGTTAATTTATTTAGCATTAACGTTTGTATGTATACGTAAACGTTCATTAATTCTATTATGGCTAATTTGAGTTATATATCTTCGATTTCAGTTATCTTTTGCTTTCGAGAATTGTATAGGTTTTTCTCCTGTTTTTATTTTTACCCATAAATTTGGTGATTAACTACATCTATTTGTCTATAGGAAATAGTGTCCTAAACCAAAAATACACCCTTATTTCTTCCTTCAAATTAAATAAATATTGATTTTGACCGTAAGGAAATAAAACTCTACATTTGTAAAATTATTGGCATGAAGAAAACATGTTGACTATTTTTCTCAATAAATTTGAGAAAATTGAAAAAACACTAATCATGTTGAAAATCATATAACATTGATTTAACAATTTATTTTCCATGAAAAAACTTACTCGTTACATCATTATCGGCCTTGCTACTCTTGCGATTTGTCTTCTTGTTTGGTTTTTCAGAACCATTGTCATCTATTTTTTCATTGCCGGAATTTTATCACTATTGGCATATCCCATAATGAGTTTTTTAAAAAGAATCCGTTACAAAAAGTTCCATATTCCACATACACTTTCTGCAATTATCACGCTGTTAATACTCTATTCAACCTTTACGTTTATATTTGTCATTATCATACCAATTATTGTTGAACAAGTACGACTATTATATAATGTGGACATCAACCATTTTTTAGAAACAGTTTCAAAACCTATTGCATCAATAGAACATCTGATACAACAATATATTCCAAACCAACAAAACTTCTCTCTAAAAAATCACATTCAAAATCACATTCAAGAACTTATTTCCATCGACATCATTACTGACATATTTGGTTCTCTGACACTTTTAATCAAAGATTTACTCATTGGACTTTTTGCCACTACATTTCTCACTTTTTTCTTTTTAAAAGAAGAAGGTCTTTTTTTTAAGATTATTATATTTCTTTTCCCTGAACGGTTAGAAAGCAATATCACACGGGCATTACAATCAATTTACCACCTATTGGTTCGTTATTTTATAGGTATCTGTCTCGATATTTCAACGGTTTTTGGTCTTAATACCTTAGGATTAATTTTTATAGCCAACATTTCATGGCAAACGGCTATTGTTATGGGTGTTATCACCGGAGTGTTAAACATTATTCCTTATGTTGGGCCATTGTTAGGAATGGCAACCGCAATAGCTGTTGGGTTAACAGCCATCTTATCTCATGCCGCCATTGTCAATACTCTGTTACTTATTTTGCTGGTATTTATTATTACTCAAATAATTGACATGGGAGTTTTACAACCTTTTATATACTCCAACAGCGTGCAAGCACATCCGTTAGAAATATTTTTAGTCATTTTTGCGGCAGGAAGTATCGGAGGAATTGTGGCGATGTTAGTAGCAATACCATCATATACCGTTTTAAGAGTACTTGCCAAAGAATTTTTCCATCAATATAGATTAGTCCAGAAATTAACCGATAAAATAAAGTAAGAAGTTTTTTTTAATCAAAAATAACACTAACTTTGCACATATAAGGTTAATGTTATTTTATGAATGTGAATACAAGAATCTTTTTATCTCTTTTATTACTTACGATTTTATCAGGTAATACTTTTGCAGATATTACTATTAATGTCAAAAGTATTCCTTCGGAATGTTATGCCGACGGATCGCTAAGTATCACATTATCGGGTAATGAAGTCTCCCAATTATCGGGATTAGTAACTTACTCCCTAAGTGGTTCCAACCTCACAAGCCCGAGAAGTTCAGAGGCATTACCAACAGAAGAGGCAAGCTTTCAAAATCTTCCTAAGGGAATTTACACCATCACGCTAACAGCCATCTTAGATGGTAATTTTTTGACCAGAACAACCACTGCCATTGTAGAAAGTGATTATATCACAATGAGTGCAAGGGTAGTTTTGAGTAATAGTAGGTCTATTATCGGCACGCGTCCTACTTTTTCATGTCAAGAAACAGGAAAAATTCAACTGCTTATTCAAGGCGGAAATTTTCCATATACCGTTGTTATGAGCGGAACAAGAAATGAGACTTACACTTTTGATGCTCCCCAAAATGAAGGATTAAACAGCGCCGAACCAGATTATAAGGATTATTACACATTTGAGGATCTTGCCGCCGGAACTTACAAATTTATTGTTAAAGACGGTTGTAATCACACATTGCCTCAAATGGAAGAAACGGTCAAGCAAGTAAATGTAGATTTTGACTGTGATAAAAACTTATTCATATTGCCTTCTGCTCCTAAGAATCCGGATAACGTAATCAGATTTAACTTGTTATATGATTATAATACGTATCCATACAAAGGTTATGAAGCCGAAAATTATAAATATTGGAACGAGCATGCCAACGAAATTGCTGTATGGTGGGAATATGCTTATATTTATGACGGTGGAAGTATGAGCAGTTGGAAAGACATTCCTGCAGATGGTATAGTGTATGACACGGTAAAATCAGCTGTCGGTTATTGTGATATTTGGAAGAAGGATTATACTTTTCACATCAGAGTGAAAGGCTGTACTGCGGAAACATGTACAAAAAAAATAACCGTTCCAAAACCTACACACAATTTTTATTATTCCATCAAATATGATCCCATTACGGGGTGTGAGCAAGATACTTTTGTTCATGCTTACAGTTCCGGATATTTTACCTTTCCTATTAATCTCACAGCCCAAAGTTTAACAACTCCAGTATCAACAATATGGGACACTACCATCAATAAAGGAATTTATTCCATTGACAATTACTGGTCTATTTTCAAAAGAATCTCTCCGGCACTTCCGTTGATGGGTGAAGATGTTTCTCTAAAAATAACAGACAAAAATAATTGTGAAATTATTGATGCTGTATATACGCCAGACTTAATTGTTGCTTATTGGAGTTGGAGTTACTCAGATACTCTTTGCGGGAGAAATCAATTGACCATGTATTATCAACAAGCAGAAGTTATTCCTGATGGAACACAGATTAAACTTATCCAAAGTCCTACGTTCAACAGCATTCCAAACTACTATAACTTTACGGCCACCTACGATAAATCAAAAAATGTATGGACTGCCGTACAAGACCATACGGGAACACATACGATCCATTTAAATAAGGGAATTGTACGTCTGCATGATGATCAACTTATGTCGGGCAATTATGAATGGGAAACTACCATCGGTTGTAAAAACACCGTCATGACTTATACTATGAACACCTATTTTCATACTTACACCATTGATGAACCATTTTCATTAATTCATAGTAAGAATACATGTTCGGGAGTTGAATATCAGGCAAAAGGAAAAATCACACAAACTCACAACGGAACAGGTGCTACAAAAGATGTTACAGAATTTAGAATAACACCGCAAGATGGTCAAGCCGGAGGTTATAGTATATATGACGATGGAGCGGCCGGAAAAAGAATGGTGTTTAATCGTAATGGTGTTTATAAAATTACAATGTGTTATTTGGCATACGGAGTACCTGAACTAAGCCCTCCGGTTCCTTGCGAACACGGAAATAAAACCATTACTGTAAATATTAACAATTTGCGATTAAAAGATTTTATTGGCTATATCTGCGTAGATAAAAATAGTACAAATGCAATGATAGAAGTTAGAGTTGACCCTGAAACCGGTGTAGCACCCTATAACCATACACTCTACTCCGAAAAAGACGGAGAAGGAAGTGTTGTTGACAGAAAAAGCGGTGCATCGGCGACTTTTAATTGTCTTTCAGAAAAAGGAAAGATGATATCTGTAAAAATTGAAGATGATTGCAGAACAAGTTTTATCCAAAATATTGAAATTATGTCGATTGGTGCCAATATGTCTGATGCGGCAATAGCAAAAGAAAAAAATGTATGTGAAGGAAAAGTGATTGAATTACAAGGAATGCCCATAGGTACAGAATCTTTGGTAACATACCATTGGACAGGACCGAATGACTTTACGGCGAGAAAAAGAGTGGTAACGATTAATCCTGCAACTTTTGCTATGGCCGGAGAATATAAAGTGGACATTCAAGGATTAAACTGTGAATTGAACGGAAGCGTAGAGATTGCGATTCTCCCTTCATCAACTACCACGACAGTAGTTGATAGTATTTGTGTAGGAAATAATTATAATGGCAATAAGTTTAAAGAACTTTCGACGGCAGAACTATCTTCCGGGAAACATCAATTTACAGAAATGTTAAAATCAGCCGCTGGTTGCGACAGTTTAGTGGTTTTAGACTTAACCATCAGAGCGTTACCGGATATTATATCACAATCTGCGATTACAGCATGCGCAGACAATAAAACCGTAGAAGTAAATTATACACAATCAAAAGGAAATCCTATGATTTATTCCATTCTTTTTGACAACTTTGCCAAATCAAAAAACTTTGAAGACATTATAGAAAAACCATTACCGGCATCTCCTATAATAGTAAAAATACCACAAGACAATGACACCGAAGACAACACAAAATACATAGAGCCCAACTATTACAAGGCAACCCTTAATGTTAAAGATGAATATTGTTACTCCAAGCCTGTACCTTTATCTATAGCCATTCATTATCCTTCATGGATAACCACACAAAAGTGGAATGATGTCATTACTCTCTTCAATGATAAGTATAATGGCGGATATACTTTCTCAAAATATCAGTGGTATAAAAACAACGAACCCATAGAAGGTGCTACTCAATCATATATCTATCTTCTTCCCAATCTTGATTATACCGCATCTTACAGTGTATTGCTTACAAGAAAACGAGATCAGGTATCCATATCGACCTGTCCAATCAAGCCACAACCAACAGAAGACATTTTAGTTTATCCAACCATTGGCACAAGAGGGAGAACAGTATCGGTAATTTCTGAAAATCCATGCTCTGTCATGATTTGGAATAGTTTAGGAGTATGTGTAAGTCAACAGACTTTACTCCCAAGCATGAGTAATTTAGTTTTACCTAAAACGCCGGGTCATTATTTTCTTGAAATCACTACAGACCAACAGAAGAAAAAAGTCGTAAAAATCATTGTTCAATGATCACTCGGAATTACTCTGTGGTTTTGTTATTAATCATATTCTGTATAAATAACATCACAGGACAAATCATATCATATCCAATTCACGGTGCTACAGCATGGATTGCTCCCGGATATTCAACGTTTATCAATTCAACAAAAAATTCTTCAAATTTAGGGTTTATCGGAATCAATATAGGCGCGGCATACGAATTGACATTCGCTCAAAACTGGAATTTCAGTTGCGGAGCAGAGTATTCATCTTTAAATTCTTCACTCAAAATTAAGCCCTTTGCTACAGAACGAGCAATGATAGACACACAAGGAGATGAATTTACGATGCAATATTATTTCAAGAATTACAAAGAGTATCAATTCTCCAACAGTATTAATATCCCTATCACCTTTGGATACATCTCTAACGTTCAATATATTCCGGGATTTTTTGTACAAAAGATATTTGCGCAACAAGGCTTTTACGCAAATTTGGGAATTAAGATTTCATTCATTTTCAATTCTTTTTATCACACAACGGTTCGTCCAATGACCACAAAAGGAATCTACGAAAAGTTCATTGACCCATTTGAAAAGATGCCCAATCATTATCTCACGGATGTCAACATAAAGCAAACAACTCCTGCCGATTTATCTACGATTAACGGAATAATTACTGCCGAAATCGGATATAACTTTATTGCTCCTGACAATAAAACAGCCTTAAGAATCGGTATATTCTGTGATTACGGGATTCTAAATCTGATAAAAAAAAAATCATACGGTAAGGATTTATTCGTATATAGTCAGGAAAATCCCTTAGATATACATTTCAACAGTGCATTACAGAGTACACTAAATTCCAAAAACTACGCAAATTCAATGATGATAGGAATCAAAGGAACTATCTATCTGAAATTAAAATCAACCTGTCGGTGCGATAATAAATTATAGTTATTTCTTAAAGTTCGTCTTTTGAAACTTTGTAATCAACCAACTTACACCACCCTCCTCGATTCAACACTCATTCTCAAAACGTCATCATTCCTTCATAAAAATGTAACCGGTTCTTAATATTAGGTCAATACCTTTGCTGAAAATTTTAGGATTGACTGAATGCGGAACTTGTTAACAACACTATTTTTAGCCCTTTCTTTTGAAGTATTATCGGCGCAAAGTATCAAAGGAATTGTCAAAGAGACCCTGAGCGGAGAAGAAATTATCGGAGCGGCAATAATTTATAAAGATAAACCTACCCAAGGGACAACTACAGATATTGAAGGAAAGTTTGAATTAACCTATACCGGTCAATACCCTGTTCGTTTAATCATCAGTTATATCGGGTATCAAACCCAAGAATTACTTATTGCTCAACAAAGTGATTCAATCTACACCATTTTATTACCAACAGACGCTTTAGATTTAGAAAGCGTAACGGTCGTCAAAACAAGACAATTGAATAACGAAGCAAGTGTTATTGCCGGTATCAAGCAATCACAAGCGGTAGTTGTTGGTGTATCGTCGGCACAAATAGCCAAGACACTCGACAGTGATGCGGCAGAAGTAGTCAAAAGAATTCCCGGAATATCATTGATTGAAAACCGATTTATTATTATTCGAGGTTTATCACAACGATACAATAACGTATGGATCAATAACGGAGGTGTACCGAGTTCTGAAGCAGACGGCCGTGCGTTTTCTTTTGATATCATACCCAGTGGAAATATTGAGAATATGATGATTACAAAATCATATTCGGCCGATTTGCCCGGAGATTTCTGCGGCGGGTTTATTAAAATTTCTACCAAAGGAATGCCCGAAAAAAGTACCTTCCAGATAGGAATAGGGACCGGAGTAAATACCCAAACTCATTTTTCTGAAACAAGATTAGGAAATGGGTCCACTACAGACTGGTTAGGATTTGACATCGCTAAACGTCCGCTTAAAAAAACTTTTCCATCAAACTTGGGAGTGGTAAGCAACAATAATCTTTTAGACCCTATTATCAAAAACGGATTTAATAATGACTGGAAAGTCAATACATTCAATCCTTTTCCCGATATAAAATTAAATTTACTATGGAACAGTCGAATCAATCGGCAACTGGGAATGATATTAGCATTAGGTTATAATAATACCTATAAAACCATTGACATTATCAACAAGCGTTATGGAATCTATAATGCAGAAGAGGATATACCTACGGTAGAAAAAAGTTATTATGACACGCAACACAGCAACGATGTTAAAGTCAATTTAATGAACAACTGGATATGGAAATTATCTGATGAAAACAGGGTAGAATTTCGAAATCTTTTCAATTTAATAGGGCGTAACCGTTTGACAGAGCGATATGGGTTAAGTACAGTCAGCGGAGAATATTATGAAAATCAAACAGAAATGCTCTATTCTTCACGATTAACCTACACCGGACAATTTGCAGGAAATCATATTTTCGGTAAAAGCCTGTCCAATACCTTAGATTGG
The DNA here is from genome assembly GCA_964450725.1 of uncultured Muribaculaceae bacterium. Taxonomy (GTDB): domain Bacteria; phylum Bacteroidota; class Bacteroidia; order Bacteroidales; family UBA932; genus CAYVGO01. The sequence goes on along the minus strand of CAYVGO010000029.1, from coordinate 14,142 downwards.
AATACTACTTATTCTTACGCTTTTAAAGACGAACCCGACCGACGCATTATTAAAAATATCGGCAACATGCCTTCTGACGGTATAGCAAAACCCAACCTTCCTGCCTACAACGACCAAATTATGCGTTATTACCAAAATTTAGATGATCATATTGTCTCTGCTGCCGCCAATTATCATAAAAAATTTGATGAAGGAAAATGGAAACCTTCAATAAAAGTTGGTCTTTACGGAGAATACCGTAACCGCAATTATACTCCGCGTGAATTTCTTTATCGCTATGACAGGTTACCTTATCAGGAACGTAACGAATATATTTATTTACCCTATCAGGAAATGATGAATACAAAATGGCTGGGAGCAGACAAAGTATATATTGATGAAACCGGTCGAAAATCCAATGCTTATGACGGTAATTATACGGTAGCGGCAGGATATGTTACAGCCAATTTACCTGTCGGCAAACTGACTGTAGATGTTGGCAGTCGGGTTGAAATGTGGAATATGGCTGTTTCTTATGACCGCTCGGCAAGTCCTTCTACAGTATTGAAAACTACACACCAATATAACAAAATATCATGGTTACCGGCAATCAATGCAGCATATCATTTCAACGCCAAACACCTGTTGCGATTATCTTACGGCAGAACAGTCAACAGACCTGAGTTTAGAGAAGTTTCTCCTGCTGTTTACTATGACTTTGATTTATTTGCAGAAGTACAGGGAAATCCGGAATTGACGATGGCAACCATCGACAATTTTGATTTGCGTTACGAATTTTACCCTGCCGGCGGTGAAATAATTACCGTTGGAGCCTTTTATAAATATTTTATTCATCCTATTGAGTGGAACTTTATAGATATGGGAGGTTCGTACCGATACAGTTATGAAAATGCCAAGAGTGCCTATACGGCAGGTATGGAAATTGACATTCGTAAATCTTTGGACTTTATTCATCTGCCCCAACTCTCTTTAGTATTTAACGGAGCCTTAGTTTTCAGTAAAGTACAATTTTCAGACAAAGGATTAATCAAAGAAAAAGACCGTCCGTTACAAGGGCAGTCTCCCTATATTCTTAATGTCGGGTTATATTATACATCAAATCAAAAGTTAGGACTTTCGGCAAGTTTACTCTATAACATTATCGGCAAACGGATTGTCGGCGTTGGAAAAACTACCTCTATTGACGGTAATACCAATTTTGATATTCCTGATGCTTACGAAATGCCGCGTAATGTCATTGACTTTACAGTTGCCAAAAAGTTTGGAAAGTATATTGAATTAAAATTGGGAATTAAAGATATATTGAACCAAGCCGTTGTTTTTAAACAGTTCCCTACAACAACTGTCAACAATATCAACCGGGAACGAGAACAGATAACCCGAAGTTATCGTAATGGTCAAACATTTTCATTAGGGTTAACGGTCAAGTTTTAAAGGGAGCAAGATAAAAGGTGAAAAATAAAGGGTAAAATCCACACCTCTTGTTTGATTAGTTTTGGATAAAGAGTGTTGAGCGACGGAATAGCAAGTTTAGAGGTCTAAAATCATTTCGTCACATAACAAAAGTACTTTTTTGATATAAAAGTGCATTTTAGAGTGCAAGACATCACTCTTTTGATATAAAAGTGCATT
>CAYVGO010000029.1:0-12410 GCA_964450725.1 uncultured Muribaculaceae bacterium | reverse complement strand
TATAAGATATCACTCTTTTAATATAAAAGTGCATTTTAGAGTATGAAATATCACTCTTTTAATATAAAAGTGTATTTTAGAGTATAAGATATCACTTTCTTAATATAAAAGTGCATTTTAGAGTATAAGATATCACTCTCTCAATATAAAAGTGCATTTTAGAGTATGAAATATCACTCTTTTGATATAAAAGTGAATTTTAGAGTATAAAATATCACTTCATTGTAGTAAAAAGGTTAAAACTATAGTGAATATTGAACTTTCCGACAAATAAAAGAACAAGTTCTATAGTATAATCGGTGCTCCTCTGTAGTGAAATATAATGTAAAAATATTATTTATTAATAATGAAATCAGTTGTAAACATTTTAAAAAAATTAATGATGAAAAAACATTTTCGACTCGCTGCCTGTGCAGCCATTTCTATCCTGACCATAGGATTAATCACATCTTGTGAATCTTCAAAAGATGACAACACTCCACCACCGCAAACCTTAGATTTGGGAGACGGTTCTACGGCTTATGAAATCAAAACAGACATAACTTTAGAATATCCCAATACTTATAATCTCAAAGGATTTGTATATGTTACTTCCGGTGCAACACTGACCATTCAACCGGGTGTAATTATTAAAGGTGAAAAATCAAGCAAGGGCACGCTGATTGTAGAACGCGGAGGAAAAATTGTTGCACAAGGCACTAAAGATCGTCCGATTGTATTTACATCGGCTCAAGCACCGGGAAATAGAAAACCGGGAGACTGGGGAGGTATTATTATTCTTGGAAATGCTCCGAATAATCAAGGTGAAATGGCGATTGAGGGTGGTGTAAGGTCTAAGCACGGCGGAACAGAGGCTGCTGATAATTCGGGAATATTGAGTTATGTTCGCTGTGAATTTGCAGGGATTGAATATTCTGTAGATAACGAAATTAATGGTATTACTTTTGGTTCTGTGGGTACGGGAACAAAAGTTGACCATGTACAGGTATCCTATTCCGGCGATGACAGTTTTGAATGGTTTGGCGGCACAGTCAATGCCACGCATTTGGTAGCATTAGCCACTTGGGACGATGATTTTGACACTGATAACGGATTTAATGGGAAAATACAATTTGCCGTGGCTCTTCGTAATCCTAAAATTGCAGATAAATCTTCTTCCAATGGTTTTGAATCAGACAATCACAGTGCCGGAACTCCTGCCGAGCCTACCACAAAGCCAATATTTGCCAATATATCTTTATTTGGACCGGTTAGCGACCCCACATCCTATAATGACCAAGGAAATGAAGAAGGAAGCACGGTCGGAATATTTCAAGCAGGTGTACAAATTCGACGCAGTTCACAATGTAATTTGTTTAATTCTGTCATTGCCGGATTTCCTGTCGGTTTAATTATCGAAAATGACAAAACCGGAGCTAATACACAAGAATCGGCAACAGCCGGAAACTTAAATGTGTCGGGTTGTGTTATTGCCGGAAGTCGCAGAGCATTTCAAGACAAAGCAAAGAATCCTAAAAATCGGGAAGATGTAGTGGACATGACCGTGCCGGATACTTTTGTGAAAAATTATTGGGAAACAGAAGCATTATCTAACCTTACACCGTTAACAACCATTGCAGAATTGCAACTTGTCGGAAATCCGCAAAATCTTACATCTCCCAACATGATACCGCAATTAACAAGTCCGTTAGCCACAGGCGCAGTGTGGACACATGCTAATGTCAGTGATGCTTTTTTTACCAAAACAACCTATCGCGGAGCTTTTAGTCCTACAGAAACTGTTGATAATAACTGGATGAGCGGATGGACAAACTTTGACCCGCAAAATACGGCATATTAAGTCGATTATTATTTTTCAAAAGAGGTTGTATGAAAATACAATCTCTTTTTTTTGCATATATTGGCAGACAATTACCTCTTTATGATGTCACATTTGTAATGATCTACATTTTTGATTTCTTTTGAATCTCCCTAAAAAATATTTACATTTGTCAGAAGTATTAACATTATATATTGCTTTACTATGAACAAAAAATATTATTTACTGTACTTTCTTTCTTCATTATTTACTGTATTACAAGCAGAAACTATCAATTTTGAAAATTTTGGAGCAAAGAAAAACGACATTTCAAACAATGCATCACAAGCCGCCGCAAAGTTAGTACGGTTTTTAAGCGAGCGTAAAGATACAACGGCAGTAACTATCAAATTTCCGAAAGGTCGTTATGATTTTTATGAAGAGGGAACTTTTGAAAAAGAGTATTACATTTCTAACCACGACCAAAACAATCCCAAGAAGGTAGTTTTTCCGATAGAAAGTTTGAAAAATATAATTTTTGATGGCAGTGGTTCTACCTTAATGTTTCATGGAACCATGATACCTTTTGCGTTAGTAGAAACAAAAAACATAGCCATAAAAAATCTTTCGGTTGACTTTCCATTGCCGCATTTACGACAACTGAATGTTTTATCCGTCAATAAAGATCAACAATACTTTGATGCAGAAATTGTCCCGAAAGGTGATTACGAAATAAAGAATAATAAAATTACTTTTATCGGAGAAAATTTTCTCTACACACCAACAATGGCAATGGCTTTTGATGAAAATCACCGATTGTCTTATAATCGTCAAGATCTTAGTTTTAACCCTTCAAAAATAGAAAAAGTATCAGACAATGTAATTCGGGTTTATCAGTTTCAGAATAAAGAAACAAAGCCGGGAGAAAGATTTGTACTGCGTTCGTGGCACAGACCTACACCTTCTGTTTTTATCAGTTTGGCAGAAAACACACAACTCTACAATGTAAAAATACATTATGCCAATGGCATGGGACTGTTGGCGCAAATGAGTACAAACATTACTTTAGATAAATTCGGAGTTTGTTTAAAAGGGAAAAAAGATGACCGATACTTTACAGCCCAAGCAGATGCAACCCATTTTTCAGGATGCAGAGGAACAATAAAATCTACCAACGGTCTTTATGAAGGTATGGCAGATGATGCTATTAACGTACATGGTACTTACTTAAAAATCAACCAGCGTATCAATCCCAATACAATACACGCAAGTTATATGCACAGTCAAACGTATGGATTCACTTGGGGATTTGCCGGAGATACAGTACAATTCATTGAGTCAACAAAAATGGAACATCTGTCGCAACAAAATACTATCAAAAGCATTCGGGCTATTGATAAACCTACAACACTCGGAGCAAAAACTTTTGAAATTGAGTTTACGAATCCTTTACCTGAAGAATTTACAGACAATGGCGAATTTGGGATTGAGAATTTGACTTGGACTCCAAAGGTTATTTTCAGTAACAATACGGTGAGAAACAATCGGGCACGCGGAGCATTATTCAGTACACCGAAAGAAGTAATTTGCGAAAATAATTTTTTTGATCACACACATGGTACAGCCATTTTACTTTGCGGAGATTGCAGAGGCTGGTTTGAAACCGGAGCTTGTAGAAAAGTAATCATTAGAAACAATCGATTTCTGAATGCTTTAACCGCAAATTATCAGTTTACGAATGCCGTCATTTCCATTTATCCTGAGATACACAATCTAAAAGAACAAAAAAAGTATTTTCACTCCGGAGTTATTATTGAAAACAATACATTTGAAACATTTGACATTCCTATCTTATATGCCAAATCAATCGACGGCTTGACGTTTAAAAACAATAAAATTATTTACAATCAAGACTTCAAGCCCTTTCATTGGAATAAACATACTTTCTTTTTTGAACGTGTAAACAATGTCCTGCTTGAGAATAACCATTACTCCAAACCTTTTGACAAATCTAAAGATATACGTATGGAAAACTCCGAGCATGTTGTAGTCAAAGAATAGTTACAACTGCCATTGAATCGGAGTTTTATCAAGTTTTGTTCTTTAGTAATCGTAGAAAAGATTGTACATTTGTCAAAATAATAAAATATAGGGTTATGATAATAGAACGTACGCAAGAAGAACTTGTTATAAGATTGCAAGCAAATCAGTTTAATTCTAAACATTTGAAAAATATCATTGATTATTTAGAGTATCTGGAAGCCACATCAAAAACTATCGCAAATCAAGACGATATTGATGAACTGGCAAGAGCAATCAATAAGAAATGGTGGAACGACAATCAGTATCGGTTTTAAAAATGGTCATTATCGTAGATACAAATATTGTGTTCAGTGCTTTGCTCAACGTAGAAAGTACTATTGCCAAAATAATGTTGAGCAGTAACTTTAATGTACAATTTGTAAGTGCCGATTTTTTAAAAAATGAGATTGATTTACATTGGGAAAAGTTACAATCACTATCAAAAATAGATGCAAATAAACTTAGTATCTCACGTGAAAAGATTTATAGTAAAATAGAATTTTTTAGCGCCGATTTTATATCAAACGATTGTTTCTTAGAAGCAAAAAAATTAACTCAGCATGTCGATTTTGATGATGTTTTATTTGTTGCTTTAACAATTTCATTAAATGGTTATTTATGGACTGGTAATAAAAAATTGTATTACGGAATAAAAAATAATGGTTTTGACAAAGTTATCCTTACACAAGAATTGCTAAAAAACATACTACCTTTCTTCCCTAACAACATTTAATCTTACTTCACTCTGAAATTAAGTTAGCCATATTATCGACCAAAACATCTCCAAATATTATATTGAAAAAGAAGATAAAAACTATTTACAACTGCCATTGAATCGGAGTTGTATTGATACTTACCAAATAATCATTGGTTTGAGAAAAATGTTTACAACCAAAAAATCCGCTATGTGCCGATAGCGGAGAAGGATGAGCGGCTGTGAGAACATAATGCTTCTGAGTATCTATGAGTGCCATTTTCTGTTTTGCAAAATTACCCCACAGTATAAATACTATTTTTTCTTTCTGAAGGTTAATGATTTCAATAACCTTGTCTGTAAAAGTTTGCCATCCGATATTGGAATGACTTGCCGCTTTACCGTCTTCAACCGTAAGTGTAGCATTTAAAAGTAATACACCTTGTTCTGCCCACTTTTCAAGATTTCCATGATTGGGTGGAGGTATTTTCAAATCATTATATAATTCTTTAAAAATATTCTTTAACGACGGTGGGGGAGTTATGTTTTCGGGAACAGAAAAACATAATCCATGCGCTTGACCTGCTCCGTGATAAGGATCTTGTCCTAAAATAACTACTTTTACTTGATCAAAAGGTGTTTTCTCAAAAGCATGAAAAATATGTTGTCCCTGAGGATAAATAACTTTTTTATTCTGCTTTTCCTGCTTTAAAAAGAGAACAAGATTTTCAAAATACTTTTTCTCAAATTCGGGTTGCAACAGCTCCTTCCACGAATTTTCTATTTTTACCTCCATGCCATCAATAAATTAAGACCATTTTTTGTTTTATTCACCTTGTTGGATACTTAGTTTTCCAAGCAACTTATTTTTATTCGTTTGAAAATGAAGTTTTTTCAAACATATTTTTGCTATATTTCAATCTACTTGAGTTGGCTGTAATATTTTTTACGGCCAATTTTGTAGTCATATAGTATTAATTTGTTACGCACTCCATCTAAATCAATCAATCGTTTTTGGGCATTTGACTTTTTCAATTTTTTGTAGTTTTTACAAAAATCACGGTGGGCTTGTAACACCGCAAAAAGATTGCGAAACTCACCGGTTATCAAATAGACACTTGCAGCAATCCAGTCTAAAAATATTCTTAGCAATATCAAATAACGCGAAGATTTATCTAAATTCTTATAGAGCATATACAGTGTATTTCTATAGTTGTAATATAACTTTCGAGGATTAGTTTTAGGAAGCGTTCCTCCGCCGAGATGAAATACTTTACTCTTAGGTTCTACCACAATTTTATAACCTGACAACTGCATTCTCCAGCATAAGTCAATCTCTTCCATGTGCAGATAAAACTGCTCGTCAAGCCCACCTAATGTTTTGTAGATTTCGGTTCTGACCAAACAACAAGCTCCTGTTGCCCAGAATACAGATTGTTGATTGTCATATTGTCCAACATCATTCTCTATTGTTGTAAGTATTCTTCCGCGACAAAAAGGATAACCCAGTTTGTCAATCCACCCTCCACATCCTCCGGCATATTCAAATTGCTGTTTCTGTTGATATGACAAAACCTTTGGCATACATGCTCCAATTTTTGGATCACTATCCATCAATTTAACAAGCGGAAGTAACCAATTCTCCGGAGTTTCTACGTCTGAATTTAAAAGTACTGTATATTCAGAGGTGATTTGTGCAATACCCCGATTATAACCACCGGTAAAACCGTAGTTTTGATCTAAAGGTATGATTTTTACTGATGGAAAGTTTTGATGAAGAAATGTTATGGAAGAATCCGTAGAACCATTATCAATGACAACAATCTCTACAGAATAATCGGTTAAAGTGGAGTTATTGACCACAGAGGGTAAAAACTTTGATAAAAATTCCGTTCCGTTCCAATTAAGAATAGCTACCGTAATTTTACTCATATTTTAAAACTCCAACCCTACACGTAACACCGGAATAAAATGATTGTTTTTCACAGTCTCCAATACATCAAAAGAGAGAGAAAGTACAAATCGCAATCTTTCTGAAATTGGCTGTGTTAATCCTACTCCAATCAATAAAATATCGGAATTATAAGTGGCCAAGGTTTCATCACCTAATACATCTCTACTTGTAAAATGCCATAATCTTTCATAATCTGCCTGCAAAAAGAAATCTGTGCTGATTTTCTTTTTCATCAAACCACTTAAAAAAAATCGTGTATAAGCCCCTACCCCTACGGTATGAATAGATAAATTTACATTATAATAGTTAGTATAATAGTATGTGCCTAATGCACCAAGTGTCCAAAAGTTTGTAATTTTATAACCTGCATTGGGTCTCAAACCTATTTGAAATAACCCGTCATAGTAAGACAATCCTAAGTTTCCACCATAAACCAGTCTCTCTTTTTGAAATTTTGCAGATACAGAAAATGTTGTAATAATAAAAATAAATGTAAGTAAAGTGATTCGTTTCATTCAGGGAGTAAAGATAAAATAGATAATTATTTAGTATTCCAAAATTTTTACTTTATTGGTCAAAACATCCATAGCCGCCTTTGCCATAGCCGCCATTTCATCTTCGCCGGGCATAATGGTAACATCAGTAATAAAATTTACACGGTCAATAATTTTTTGCATCAAGGGAGTATTATAAGCAATCCCTCCGGTCAAGATAATTTGATCTACCTGCCCTTTCAAAACCGTACTCATCATGCCAATATATTTAGCCACCTGATAAGTGAAAGCAGATAAGAGATTTTGTGCTTTAGTATCTCCATGTTCAGCATTTTGTACAATCTCCTTTACTTTATTGGTTCCTAAATGGGCTACAAATCCACCTTTCCCAACAATCATTTTATTAATTTCAGATTCACTGTATTGACCACTAAAACAAAGCTTGACTAAATCTCCGGCAGGCAATGTTCCACTACGTTCCGGAGAAAAAGGACCTTCTCCGGACAGAGCATCATTTACGTCAATAACCTTTCCTTGACAGTGAGCACCAACAGATACTCCTCCACCAAGATGGGCTACAATAAGATTGATATTTTCGTAAGCCTTTCCAATATTTTCCGCATAAATTTTAGCGACACTTTTTTGATTTAAGGCATGAAAAATTGACTTACGCTTCAGATTGGGTAATCCTGTAATACGTGCAACATCGTCTAACTCATCTGTAACCACAGGATCTACGATGTATGCATCAATATTGATAGATTTTGCGATAGTGTCGGCAAGTAATCCTCCCAAGTTACTGGCATGATAACCATATTTTTCCGACAATAAATCAGATTTCATACTTTCGTTCACCCCATATACTCCCGACAACAAAGGTCTTATCAAACCACCTCTACCAATGACAATGGCTAATTGAGATATATCAAAACCATTATTGTCCAAAGTATCTATAATCATTTTTTTACGAAACTGTAATTGTGCATTTGTTCCTGTATTTTTCTCTAAATCTTCGGTACTATGCTCAATATTGACAACAAACAATTGTTTTTTTTCTTGATATACGGCAACTTTTGTAGAAGTAGAGCCGGGATTAATAACTAAAATATGTGTTTTCATACGTAAATCATTTTAAATCTAAATCAAGACTAATTACTTTTACATTTATCAGGCTTTTTGCCACTGTTGTCGTAGCAGTTGTACGGCAGCAGGTACAATTATATTTCTATCCCCCTTGCAACCACATTCAAAACTTACATATTTATCGTAGCCAATCATTTTCAAACCCTTAAATCCGTCAATATATGTATCTGCATCTCCGTCTTCACCGGGCATATTACGTGTTTTTCGGCTGGCAATATGTACGTGCTGGAGATATTTTCCTCCGGATAAAAATGCTCCCATATCTGAAGTTTCTTCCCAAGTCATGTGCCAAAAATCACCCAAACAACGTACACCGTCATTATTCATATCTCTGCATAATGCCGCAGCATCTGCAACCAATCGTAAATAAAAACATTCTTTACGGTTTAAAGGTTCTAAAATCACGGTTGTACCATGCTGTTTGGCAAAAGTTCCCAATTCATTAAATTGTTCGCACAAAAAATCCCTGGTGGCCATATTGTGAGGTAAAGCAGGAACCTGTCCGTTAAAAGCAGGAACAATAATAACACCCGTAGATTCTAATTCTCCTGCGGCTACAAGAATCTCTTTCATGGTTGTGATACATTTTTGTCGAACTTCGGGATTTTCCGATAAAATAAATCCTTCAAAGCCGGCGCAAATAGCACTGATTTTAATGTTACGTCCTTTCAAAGCATTTTTCAATTCAGAAACTCTACCCGCTAAACCTTTACCCCAAGGCTCAAAACCAACAATGCCAAGTTTTTCCATATAATCAAACTTTTCCTGTAAAGTTTTACCCGGCGGGGTACTCTCTTGGAAGGAAAGTTTTAAGTCTGTTTTGGGAGTATTTTTTTTCTGAGATGCCGATAACGATGGAATACCTATAGCCGTTAGTGCACTTGCGGTAGCGGCGGTTTTTAAAAAATTACGTCTGGTAATCATGATTTATTGTTTTAGAAGTTACAACGACTTGTGATTATTTTCACAAGTACATTTTCAGTTCGCTTATTTCTGGGGACTTCCGGGTACAGGTACAGTAAACTGCTTCATGTCCAAATTACCCATCGTTAAATCTTTGGGCATGTAGTCTAATGGTGCAGCAGTCATAGCATCCCAAGTAATTTCGCTTCCGGTGTACGCAGATTCTCTACCCATAATGGAGGCCATACTTGAACGTGCTGTTTCTGTTGCTTGTTCTATCGGTGTTTGTTTTCGGATAGAATTAATTAAGTTTACAATTTCTAATGTGTAGGGATTGGTTTGTTGATATTGTGATTTTTCTGCTTCAAAGTCATATTGCCAAATTAAATTACCCTGTAAATCTTTAATGGTCATATCGGCACTGTTCCAACAGCCTTTGGTTCCCTGTATATATTCACTGACATTATTAGCACAACCGTCAATTTGTCTTGACATGCTGTGAAGATGTATGCCGTTTTCCATCGTAAAATCAATACTGAAATTATCATATTGGTCTCCGGTAACACGTCTTTGACGCGATCCAAAACCTACGGCTTTCACCGGTTTTAATCCGCTAAACCACATAAATACGTCAATATTATGACAATGTTGTTCCACAATATGATCACCCGACAACCATTTCCAGTTTACCCAATCTTTAATCATATACTCTACATCACTCCATCCTTTTTGACGTTCTCTGTACCAAAGCATGTTTTGATTCCAATACACCGTACCGCCGGTAATTTCTCCGATATAACCCTCCATCACCTTTTTGTAAGATTCAACATAACTGCGTTGGTGATGACGCTGCGTACCCGTAATGACTGATAATCCTTTGGCGGTTGCCTGTTTTGCTGCGGCCATAATGGTTCTATAACCTACAGCATCTACACAAATAGGTTTTTCTAAAAAAAGATGTTTATTTTTTTCTACGGCATACTGAAAATGCAGTGGTCTGAATACAGGGGGTGTTGTGTCTATAATAACATCAACATCACTGTCAATTACTTTTTTATAAGCACCTAAACCTACAAATTGGTTTTCTGCCGGCACGTCAATATTTTTATCATTTTTTAATCTTGAAGCCGTACTTTCTACTCTCTCTTTAAATACATCTCCCAATGCTGTAATGGTAAGATTATCTGCAGCTCGTAAAAAATCTTGAATAGCCCCGGAGCCACGTCCTCCGCATCCGACAATTCCAATTTTCAAGGGTTTTCCGTCAACAGCCTTATCCGGCAATTCGGGAATATAATAAGTTCCTAACTCTTTTAGCGGGGTAAAACTGGTTTTACTGCTATTGCAACTGTTCAAAATACCTGTGGCTATAGAGCCGATTCCTGTGGCTCCGACAACACTTGCCAGAGTCGATTTCTTTAAAAAGTTCCGTCTGTTCATAAGATTAATTATTATTGGTAAAGGTTCATAAGGTTATGAATGATTTATAGGTTTATTAAGGTTCAAAGTTAGTGATTTTTTTTGGATTATATCAAAAAATAAATGGTTTGTAAAAATTTCAGGTAACCATATAGGGATATATTACATACGTCTCGGTGATAAACGGCTGGTCGATATTTGTCGCGGTTTCCGACTGCTGTAGAGACGTATTGCATACGTCTCGGCAACAAACGGCCGGTTGATATTTGTCGCAGGTTGTTGTGGTTTGGGTCTGAGACGCCGCGATTTGGGTCTGAGGCGTATGCAATACGTCTCTACAACAACATTCGTCGATATTCATCGATATTTGTCGCAGTTGGGCGGAATATGTACAAGAAAATGAGCGGAGAATGTTAAGCGGAATTTGCAATTCGGAAATAGAAAAAATAATTTATGGAAAATAATCAGGCAAGAATTACAAATTTGGTTATGTTGCAGAACAGCATTACAACCGAGTTTACGAGCTCAACGAAGTTAAATACCGCTCAACGTTCTTTCACATATTTCGCCGAACGGGGGCAGCAGTGCTGTCGATGGTTACTTCTACCTTAGGCGCAGTTTCATCGGGTTTAGGTGCTTCCACAGGAGTCACAGGAGCAGCAACGGCTACGACGTTCTTTTTCTTTACTCCAAAGTGATATGTTACCCCGATTTTCAAGCCGCAGGAGATGGGGTTGATAGTCGGAAAGTAATCGGTTACGGCTGCCGGATTATAGCGATTGTCCTCAACAAAAGCGGTAGTATTACGTCCGAAAGCGGCAAAGCCGTAGCCAAAGTTCACGGCAGCAAACGCCGACCAGTTCGAATTAATACGATAGTCTGCTCCCACTTCTGCCATCAGTCCGAAAGCTCCTTTGATACTTGATGTAGCCTCAGGGTTGAGAAAGTCGTTGTACTGCCCTAACCCCTTTTCAGGGAAATCATCAATCACAATCCCCAAATTAGTAAAATTGGCCGTACGACTGTAGTTGCCCTTATTGATCTTCACACTCTCTGCCAGTCGGAAACCTGCTACCACGCCCAAACCAGCCGTAATGCTCCACTGTTTGTGGATATTGTACTGAAAGCGTGCAAGGATAGGGATTTCCAAACTGTGGTAACGCTGCTTTTCAGTCTGGCTGTTACGCTGAATAAGCGTATAAGGTTCTCCGTCCGACATCAGTTCTGTTTGTCGGATAACATTGTCGAAGGTATAGATGCCGGTGTAGGAAGCATACCTCAAACCGCCACTCACTCCCCACATTGGCGTAAAGAAGTAACTGTAATCTGCCCCAACACCAACGCTGATGGGCGAAAAGTCTTGCTTTATACCATATCTAAGACTGCTCCACATCGGCTCGACATAGAGCGACACGCGGTGGGGATTTGTATCGGTTTGTGCCCACAACCCAAGGGGGAAAAGCAAAAACAAATGTAAAATGTAAAATGGAGAATGTAGAATGGAAATACACCTGCGGCGGAATGTAGAGACACGATTCATTGCGTCTGTGCGGCGGATGTTGGTAATGGTAGTCATAAATTAATTATTTAAATGGTTATTGTAATGATGGTTTGTTGTGGTTACGTATTGCATACGTCTGTGCGGCAGTTATTGTTTATTATATGGTTGTGATAATTCATCGGTTTTCCAATTAGAGGGGTTGTTTGTGATATAATCAGCAATACGGTTTAATTCGTCAGAATGGCGGATAATATGATCGTGAAATCGGGTTTGCCACCCAAATAATATATGGTGTTCATTGGTAAACCTGGTAACGGCGGATTTGATACCGCGAACTATTGATGACAAATTTTTACGTGGTGGTATTGGTAGAGACGTATTGCATACGTCTCGGCAACAAACGGCTGGTCGATATTCGTCGC
>CAYVGO010000028.1:11927-27565 GCA_964450725.1 uncultured Muribaculaceae bacterium | reverse complement strand
AACCATCGGGCAAGACATCACAGTTACTTGGAGTAAAGTTGACAAGGCTGTGAGTTATGACGGATATATGAAAGTTGTATCTGCTGATGGAAGTCGCAGTAAGGTATTGCTACACAAATCTATTCCTTTAGCCATTCACGGTAATTTAGGGAATGGAAATATTGAGGGTAGCAATATCACTGACACTAAAAAAGCCAAGTTCTTTGTACCTCAAGATGTTTATACGAGTTATCCAAATGGTATAGCAACAATATCTATATGGAGTATTGACGGGGCTTACAGACGCTCTACAGATTCGGCAACCATCAGTATTGTTCTTCCACCAAATACTCCAACTCCTCCTCCACTTCCACCAACAGACAGTATTTGTCCTGACTGTCCTAACGATACTACCGAAAATGGTATCTATCGCCGTCCGAGGGTAAGAATGGCAAGTGCAACTTCAAGGAGAAACGATTCTCCTAATGTTAATTTTGATGTAACATTAAAAGGAACATTGACCTCTACAGGCTGGAGTTCACTGACTAATGCCGGATTCTACATTTCAGCTAATCGTGATACTATAGAGAATTTAAACTTTGGACGTGATATGAGAACATTACCTGTTCAAAACACTTCTGAAAGACTATATAGAGTAGATTTTGGAAATGCGGGTAGAATCGTTTCTAATATGGACACTATAATTAACAATATTCAATCACAAATCCCCCTTAGCACTGCCATAACCTACTATGTCCGTGCTTTTGCTCAAAATACTCATGGTCCGACACTTTCTAATAGCAACAATATAAAAACATTTATTCTAAGGCCTCAAGGAACTATCACTCCTCCTACTCCGCCGGATACTGACACTTTACCCGGAATAGAAGAAGATAGTGACGGTGACGGCGAGATAGATATTACAAGACCATTACCGGAATTACAGTCTGATGATGTACCTATTTTCTATAAACGTTTTCAGCAAGGGTATCCTTATCAGATGGTGAATGACCGTATTCAAGTGAATTCTGAGTCAAGACCTGTTCGATTGGATTTTAAGGAGATAGAAAACTTATATACTCCTCCGGATACTAATTATATCAAAGGCAATAAAACCTTCCGTGTTCAAAATGATGACAGCGTTGTTTTGATAACAAAAAAGGTACTCCCACACCATTATAGTAACAATAACTTTATACTTGACATGACAGGGTTAATGATTCCTGTTACGGCACGAGGATATGATGTTAGTGGCAATCCAAGGAAGAATTTAATAATCTTTCCGAAGTATAGATTACAACAGCATTTGGCATCTAAAAAACGTACCTTTAATAGGGATACCGTGATATTGCGAAAAGGAAGCGATAGAGTTCCTACGGATGATAGAATGTCTGCCGTAAGAGTTGATACGCTTACTATTCTATTAGACCCTGCCAGTATTCCTAATCGACAAAAATCGATTGCCTTAGATAGTTTTCCGGCAGTATCAAGCACATATAAAGTTATTAAAGCCTTCTTTCCGACTGTAGATACAAGTTATATTGATGCTATTCCTCAAAATCTCACAACTTATCGCATGCCCGACGGAAATAGAAGTGGCCGGTTTGAAATTGATGGTTTACGGAATTTAAAGTATCTACCGAGAGATACTACGTTTAGAATCTTTGTCGAAAATAGCGGTAATGCCTTCTTTAAAACACTGAGAGATGAGATTTTTGTAAGGATTATCACTCGTGCTCTTATTAATACCGATAGCCTTCCGACTCCTCCGGGTATTGATGATGATGAGGTTACGGTAGTTGTACCGAATCCTGACGGAAGTATAGATACTGTACAAATTACAGGATTTCCTACTGATGGTGTGAGAATATTCTTTCAAAATCAAAACAATCCATACTTTCTATCAACAAGAAATGTTTCTGTTACCACTACTCGCAGCACTTCTGACGGAGGTATCATAAGTACTACTGTTCCTAAACGAATACAGTTCTCCTCTTTACAAACAGAACCTATAAGTAACAGATATACCATGAGTGGCAATAGTATAACAATGAATGATGTTAATACCGTTTTTGCACATACCTCACCGTATACAATAAGTTATATCCATCGGGATTCTATATGGATTGAAACAATTGAAGATGTTGGCAGAACTCAAATAAGGCGTAAGGTACCACTCTATATTATTCCCAAACAAATCTATGACTACAAGGTAGTAAAAGACGGCAATCCTATCTTTACACCTTCAAGTATAGACCGCTATGGTATTGTAGCCGATACTATTAGCATCTTGAAAAGAAGTACACTTACTACAGGAAATACTGAACTTTCGATAGACTTTACCTTCAGTAAGGACTTTCATGGCGACCAGAAGAAGTACTTATACAGAGATAATGATATTCACCAAGGAGAGGTACCGCGCTTTAGCGATCCTGATCCGGGAAGTAGACTTACTTCTATTGATGTTGCAACACCAAGAAGACTTAGGATTAAATACCCTAATGGTATGAGTTCAGGTACTGCTTACGGAACGGTCAAATTCAAAGGAGACTCTATTACCTTCTTCAAAAAGACAGAACGTAATTTAATCATAAAGGTTCGTAAGTTTGACTCTATTCGGGACAACATTCTGGATAATATACTTCTTAACGGTTCTGTACTTGAGTGGTGTACGCAATCTCTAACTGATTCTATTCACAGAGTTACGGCGAATACTCCGAAAACAATACTGCAAGGTACGACCATTGCCGGAAGGAATGTAAAGCTTGAAGTTCTACCGGAATACCGTCATATTATCCAACTTATAGCCGCTGTTCCTGCTATTGCCAATAACCCGGAAGCCAGAAATATTAAGATGCTTGATACAGGACAGGTTGTAATACGGGCTTATGTTAATGATGACCCTGCGGCCGACTTGCCGGCATTAGAACAGTTACTTCGTTTCAGAGTCATAGCATGTCAGCAAGCTATCAGCAACTCCAATGTTGACTGGATAACCCCTTCTGCTGATACGGTGATGAGTACACTCTTCCGCGATGAGTTTGAATTGAAAGCCATTGTACGACAGTTACCCAATGCCCCCGTCAGATATGAAATTACTGACGGCTTTGACTTTGGACATATCAGATCAGGAAACAGACTCAAACTACAGGGTACGATTGGTGATATAACCATCAAAGCATCTTATGCCGGGTCTGTATTCTATCGTCCGGACAGTGCATTGCTCTATATCTGGGTTCGATTTATCAAGAAAAAGCAGATAGTGGTTGAATCTCCTGAGAAACCTGAATGCTTTATCTCCAGTACTACTGTTAAAGCTCCACCGGAAGGAGAGGAGTATAACTTTGTGTTGAAAGAACTCTTCCATGTCAAAGATTCGCTAAGCCGGGCAGATAGAACAAATGAGGCTAAACTCCATGTAGAAATGTCTGCAGTGCCTATCAACGGACGGGTTATTCAAGAATTCCCCAATCGGAATGGAGACCCAATACTTGATAGTCTTCTGTTCAGATTCTATAAACCTGTCGGAGTACCTGTCAGATTAACCGTCAGGGCTAAGGAAGACAGCCTCTACTATGAGTCTCAGCCTTATGTCAAAAACATCTTAATTATAGGTGACAAACAAGACCCGTCGCTCATTCTGCCCGAGTATCCGGGTAAAGATTGCTTTGATGTCAATGCCGAACTGAAGAAGCATTATGTTGATGATTATACTTATGTTGACATTGCTATTTATAACCGATATGGTACCAATGTGATGAACACCTCTGCCAAAAGGGCTGATGAAACCTGTCTGCAGGAGATACAGAAACTGCCCGACGGAGTATACTTGTGTGTCCTCTTTGTTGACGGCAACAAGTCACAACCCTATTGCAGCTATATCACCATTTTACGCTCCAAGTAATTGCTAACCTACTAATCTGATTGTTTATGAGAACTCTATTTCTTCTGCTGACAATAAGCATACTTCTGCTGCTATCGCAGGGAGTATATTCACAATATGATCCTAAGTTTACACAGGTTATGTATTCGGGCTTGGCACATAACCCTGCATTTTCAGGATACTTGGGTGGTTTCAACGGGCGTTTGTTTTACCGTAATCAGTTTACGGGACTGCATTCAACATCGGGTGTTAATATCAACAATCCTCAAGTGGCCAGTATGTATATTGATGACTTTATCGGGTCTATCAACTCCGGAGTAGGTGTACAGTTTGACTTTGAGACCTTTGGTCCGATGTATAACAACTCGCTGATTGCCAATTATGCTTACAGTATTAAACTCCATAATCGGGGAGATATTCTGAATCTTGGCGTCAGTGTCGGCTTCTTTCAATATGGTATTTACAACGGAATATTCTCTTCTGATGATATTGCCTTTGCTCAAGCCTTAGGAATTAACCTGATTGACAAAAACGTATGGCGACCCAACTTTAGATTCGGAGCCTTATATCACTATCACTTTTACTTTGCAAGCATTGCCATTACAGACTTGTTTAATGACCCTACAACCACAAGCCGAGTACCTGTGATGCACATTTCCGGAGGATACTTGTTTGACTTTAATCCTACCATTAAACTCAGAACAATGATACACTACCGTGAAGACTTTAATAAAAACCCTTCCATGATTGATATTAATGCCATGGGTATTTTTATTGACAGAATCTGGTTTGGTGCCCTTTATAGAATGTCGTTAAGTACAAAATCTTATCGACCCAACTTTCAGTCTTTGGCTGCCGGAGTTTTAGCAAGAGTAGATATAACACCCAACATCAATATAGGATATGCTTATGAAATACCGCTTAACTCATTAAACTACGGTGTACATTACGGCTCACATGAAATTACCTTAGGAGTAAACTTTATTAAGCCCTCTAAGTTCGTAAGCCCAAGGTATTTTTAGTGATTAGTGGTTAGAGATTAGTGATTAGTGATTAGTGAAATACATTCTATGAAAAGAAGGTAACCGTCATTGAAGACTACCGGTAACCATTATTGCGAGGGCTATGCCCGAAGCAATCTGAAACAGAATGAGATTGCTTCGTCGTTCCTCCTCGCAAGGACGGCCGGGAGAAAGCAGCAAGGGCAAATGGTAGAGACGTATTGAATACGTCTCAGACGGGAGAAAGCAGCAAGGGCAAATGGTAGAGACGTATTGAATACGTCTCAGACGGGAGAAAGCAGCAAGGGAAAATGGTAGAGACGTATTGAATACGTCTCGGCCGGGAGAAAGCAGAAACAGTCAAAAAATAGCACAGACAACTGAGAGATAGCAAAGAGTGTATTGAACTCATACTCATAGTTTATAACTTATACTTAAATACGTCATTATTCACAACGCATAGTTCATAGTCCACAGTTCATAGTCCATGGTTCATTTTTATTTACTTAATTACTCATTATTATGACACTAAAATTCGGATTATTAAACAATCAATTCTCCACAGCAAAAGACGACTACCTTGCTCACATTTTACAAGTGAAAAGTCATGACACAAACAGCATTATTGAAAGAATGCTTAACAAAGGAACAATGCTTACAAAGACAGATATTGTAGCAGTATTAAATCTATTGACAGAAACATTGACAGATATTACTGCAGATGGTGAAACTTTTAATATTAATATATTTAGAACAACACTATCAATATCTGGAGTATTTAATAGTTCTACGGATATATTTGACCCTAAGTTGCATACTATTAATGTAAATGCTACGGCAGGAAAAGTACTAAGAGATGCCGTAGCAAAGATTAAGACTGAAAAGATAGATATTGCAGAGAGTATTCCTCACCTTATTGAAGCAAGAGACAAGACAACGCAAAGCAAAAACAACATCATTACCCCTAATGGGATTATTGAAATTGTTGGTAAAAGATTAAAGATTGAAGGAGAAGAAGAAAAAACAGGATTATTCTTTATTAATGAGGATGATGGAATAGAGTATAAGGTAACAATTATAGCCGAGAACAAGCCGGCAAGAATTATTGCACAGATACCGACACTAATACAAGGAACATATAACATAGAGATAAGATCACAGAGTACACAAGGAGGTAACCTTTTAAAAGAACCACGAATTGGTAGGCTAAATAAATCTCTACGTGTTATGTAAATTCAGTAAGTATTTGTGAATACTTCACAAGCACCGTTGTAGGGTGTTCACAACTACTGTTGTGTAATGTTCACTACTATAGTTGTGAAGTGCTCACAACTGTAGTAGTGAGTACTTCACAAATAATATTCTTATATATTTATTCTAAAAATATATAAGAAGAAAATTCATTGCGGATTATGTCAAAAATAAATCAATACTAACAATTAATTGTCAACCAATAATTATTATACGTATGAAATATAAATTACTTATTCTCTTATTAAGTTTCTCTTTGGTTGCTTTGGGTAAAACAGAATTATACCGCATGGCATTCAACTTCTATGAAAAGAGTGAGTTTCTATTAGCATCTGAGATACTTTCAGACAAGAAGGCTAAATTAGATGTAGATGAAATTGAATTACTGGCAGATTGTTATAAGAAAATGGGACTCTATGAAAAAGCAGAGAGTACTTATGCTCAAGTGGTAGAAAAAAGAAAAGACGACCCTCAATGTATTTTGACTTATGCAAGATTGCTCATGCAAAGAGGACAGTATGAAAAGGCCAAGCAAAAGATTAATGAGTTTTCTAAAAAGACATGGAGTACAAAAGAAGTAAAAATATTGTTAGAATCTTGTGATAGTGCAATGGCTTGGATGAAAAAAAGTCCTAACTTTGTGGTTCGTAATGATGTTATGCTTAATACTCCCTACAGCGAATATCCTGTCTCTTTTCAAGACCGTGGTATTATTTTTTCTTCTAACCGATCTGACGTAAAAAAGACGACAGACTTGCGCTACACACTATACTCAGGAGTACTAACACCTCCGGCAGCATGGAAAGATATTACACCTTATCTCAAAGAATTTAAAGGCTCTTATCATGTAGGTGGATTTACAACCAACGGCGGTAATGCCTTTATTACAAGTAATGAAAAGTTAGGCTTCTTCTACTTTGGACAAAACAATAAAAAGCGCAATATGAAACTCTACTACGGACGTTTCAGAAATAGTGAAGTTCATGAAGTAGAACCCTTTGAAAGAGGGACAAGAAACTATAATATGGGTCATGCTACCTTAAGTAAAAACGGAAGAACACTCTACTTTATTTCTGATATGCCCGGAGGATACGGAGGTACAGATATTTATTACTCAGAAATGACTGCCTCCGGCTGGAGCGTTCCGAAGAACTTAGGTCCTCAAGTGAATACAGAAGGCAATGAAATGTTTCCTTATGTAGAAGGAGAATATATCTATTTTGCCTCTGACGGACATGTAGGGTTTGGGGGATTAGATATTTACCGCAGCAAAGGAAGTAAAGGTTCTTGGACTACGGCACAAAACTTGGGATACCCTCTTAATACACCCGCAGATGACTTTGGACTTATCATCTACCCCGACCAAAAAACAGGATACTTTGCCTCTAACCGATACAACGGAAAAGATAATAGCGACGACATCTATCACTTTACATTAGTAAAATCGTTAGAGACTCCGGTTCCCCCTGTCAAAAAAGAGGTTGTCCCTATAGACACAGTCAAAGAACTACCACCGCCGCCAGTAGTAGATGTATTTACATTACTCGGTGCTGTAGAAGATATAGGGAATAATGAACGCTTACGCGATGTAAAAGTTTGTATCATCAGTGACTTGGGAGATGTATCTTGTGAAACTACCGATGCTTTAGGACAGTTTTCTCTGAAACTGAATAAAGGAAGAGAATACAGAATCAGCGGATTTAAAGAGGGATATGAAGCACCGCCGAGTATGCCCTTGGTATGGACACCGGAAACATTTATTCTCAAACTGGCGAAAAAGACCAAGAAGAGAGCAGAAGATGTTATTGACGACTACTCTAAGAAATATCCGGTGGTAGAGAAGCCTACGGAATTCAGAATCCAGATTTTGGCTTCGCGTATAGAAACCGACTGGTCTTACTTTGATAAAATCCGTAGAGAGTATCCGCAGTTTAACCTGCAGTATGCAAAATCTGACGGATATACCAAATTCACATACGGCTCTTTTGCCACACGAGCAGAGGCAGATAAGTACATTAAAATATTTACAAACTTAGGGTATCCTTCTTTTGTTGTCTACTTTGTAAAAGGAGTACAAACAAAGTCATTCTTCAAGTCTGAAGAAGATGAAAAAGCGGCAACAAAGGCTCCCGCAAAAAAAGCAACCCCCAATAAAACTTCACCTAAAAAGAAATAGACATGGATTTAGTACTGTGTAACATTCTATCCGGCTTAATTCAAAAGCATGAACGTGTTGCCCTACCTCAGTTAGGAGCGTTTTATCACAACAAAGCCACCGGCGAAATTCGTTTTAATAAGTTTGATTCTTGGAACGACGAAAGATTTGAGTACGCATATTGCTCTGAATACAATGTACCTTTTGTTACTGCAAAAGAAGAAATTGCAAAGTTCGTCGCCATATTACGTGCAGAACTTCAGCAGAAATCATTCGTAGAACTTCCGTCAATCGGCAGATTAGCCATCAACCCTACCGAAGGCTCTATTGATTTGGTTGATATTGCCGTGCCGGAAGAAGAGCAAACCGTACAACAAGAACAAACTATTTTCACCCCCAATAAAGATGTTGATTTTTTTGCTCTTGAGAAAGATAAATCAACCGTCAACCAATCACCTAAAAATCAACCTATACCCTCTCCTATTGAGAATAACTTTCAATATCCACCTATGACCAACAATAAAAGAAGTCACCCGATTCACCGATGGATTATTCTGTCGCTGTTTATTCTTATCGGAGTATTTATCATCTTAATTTATCAGATACAACTGAAGGTTCCCGACAGTGCACAATCTATTGTTCCGGAAGATGATAAATCTACCTTAAAAGAGAACTTCGACAACTATCCTATTGATGTTCCAAGTATTGATTCTAATGACCTTCAAGTTACAGACAATAACACTGAACAAACACCAACCAACACTACTAAACCTGCCAAGAAGACAAACATACAAAAGCAAGACAGGTTCTATGTTATTGTAGGAAGTAGAACATCTAATAAATTAGCAGAAGAGTTTCAAAACAGTTGGAAAGAAAAAGGATATGAGTGTAAAATAATAAACTCCAACAATAAGTTTCGTATTTCTGTTGGTAGTCATGCGACAAAAGATGATGCAGAAAAACAACTTGTAAAGATTAAGGTTGAAGTTCCCGATGCTTGGATATTTGCGACAAAAGAATAGTTGACAATTAACCATTAACTTATTTGCCTATGAAAGACATTGCTATTTTACTTACAGACTTAACAAAGAAATATGACCATGTATCCCTTCCTACCTTAGGTGCTTTCATTAAAAAAAACAACATAATCACCTTTGACGAAAATGAAAAGTGGAACGATGGCAAATTAGAAAACCATTATTCCAAAACATACAATGTTCCCCTGTTAAATGCTCAAGAGGATATAGAGATATTGGTCGAACAAATTACGAAAACACTGCAACAATCTAAAAGGTATCTATTTGCAAACTTCGGATTTTTGTACGTCAATTCTCAAAACAAGTTAGAGTTTTCCAATCAATTAAGTAATCTTAATGTTCCTAATCCATCACCCTCTCAATCTTATACTATGTTACATTCGAACCAGTCCAATGATCATCTTAAAGCAAAGCGGAATTTCAAAATATGGGTATCCGTCATTGTAGTTCTTGCTGCTGCTTGCATAACCATCGCATCACTAATGTTTGTTACAAAAGTGGGTAAATACTTTCAGACAACACCTTCTCCCGACAGTTTACAAGTGACTGAAGTAGGAGTGACAGAAATAAAGTCTGACGACACTGTGACCACTCAGCACAACTCAGCAAGCACAGAGATTCAACCCGATGTTCTCAATCTACAGCGTTACCATGTGGTCGTTAGTAGTGAAAGTTCAAAAGAAAAAGCGATAGAAAAGTTAAAAGAATTTGCGGCATTAGGTTATCAACCGGATATTGTTGAACATCACGGAAAGTTTCGTATTTTCATCGGTCGTTATAGTGATTTCCGGACTGCTGAAAAGGAGCGTAAAAAAATTCTTGATAAAATACCGGACGCTTGGTTATTTAAACTCTAACGAGTGTGGTGGGGGTTATTTTCTGCCAATACCGATGTAATCTAATCCGGCGGACTTTACCTCCTCCGGAAGAAAGATATTACGTCCGTCAAAAATGAGTTTCCCCCTCATCAACTTTGCTATTTGAGTAAAGTCCGGGTTCCTAAATTCATTCCACTCCGTAATCAAAGCCAACACATCAGCATCATGAAGTGCTTCGACTGCTGATGATGAATACTGAATCTTATCTCCAAAAACCTTACGGACATTATCTGTTGCCACCGGGTCATAGACGCAAACCTTGGCTTGCTCTCGTAATAGTTGTTGAATAAGGGTGAGTGATGTTGCTTCACGAATATCATCCGTTTCCGGCTTAAAGGACAACCCCCAAATCGCAATTTTCTTTCCGGATAGGGTGTGATTGAAGTAATCGGCTATTTTTTGAAAGGCTACACCTTTCTGTAAAGTATTGACTTGTTGCACTGCGTCAATGAGTGTAGCCGAACATTCGTATTCTTTTGCTGTTTGCAACAATGCCCGCAAATCTTTAGGAAAACAACTTCCGCCAAATCCTACTCCCGGATAGATAAACTTATTCCCTATACGCGGGTCTGCACCAATTCCTTTACGTACAAAATTAATATCTGCCCCCACTCTGTCACAGATATTAGCCATTTCATTAATAAAACTTATTTTAGTCGCAAGCATTGCGTTGGCAACATACTTTGTCATTTCTGAGGACAAAATATCCATAAAAATAATCGGGTGATTGTTAAGTACAAAAGGATGATAGAGTTGTGCCAATTTCTTTTGTGCGTTTTCACTCTCAGTACCAATCACAATTCTGTCAGGATATAAAGCATCATTAATTGCCGTACCTTCTTTTAAGAATTCAGGATTTGAAGCCACATCAAAGTCAACAGTTTTATGGTGTTGACGTAAAACCTCGGCAATTTTTTCCTTGACTTTGTAGCAAGTTCCTACGGGAACAGTACTTTTAATGACAATTACCTTATAGTTCTCAAGAATGGTTCCGATATTTTCTGCAACAGATAAAACATGTGACAAATCGGCACTACCATCTTCATTAGAAGGCGTTCCCACGGCAATAAAAATAATATCTGCTTTGTGAAAGTTTTCGGAAATGTCTGTAGAAAAGAACAACTTCTTTTTCTGATAGTTTTTGATGACTAATTCGGCGAGCCCTTTTTCCCAAATAGGGATAATGCCGTTTTTCAACTGGTCAATTTTTGTTTTGTCTGTATCAATACAAGTAACTTCTGCTCCCATTTCGGCAAAACATGTGCCGCTGACCAAACCAACATATCCTGTCCCTACAACCGTAATGTTCATAGTATCTAATCTCTCTTTGTCTTAATATGAGGTAAGTAAATTCGTTGATACTTCTTCTTCAAGCAAGTAGTCAATAATATCATCATCAAATCCACTAAAAACATATTCGTCAAAATATTTACCGACGGCAGTATCTGCTTGTACGATTTCTGCATTTTTAGTCTGCGTCGTTTGTAAAAATAGTACCATAATATATCCCATACCCACCAATAATAAAAATGCGGCTGCAAATTGAATTGCAGAAGAAAATACTTTAAACTTACCGGGTTGAACTTGTTGATGTTCTATTTGTGCTTTCATCTTTTCCGTGAGATTATCAAAGTAACCTTCCGGCACAGAGAATGGCTCTTGACGATTGATATTTTGCAATTTCATAGGTAGGTAGTTTTGATGATTGAAGATTTTGAAATACTCAAGTGCTATATAATAAGCACTAACGTATCAGACAATCTTTTATTTAGTACATGGTAAGCAAAAGTACTACATTTATTTTGTATGAACAAAATACTATGGTAAAATGAATTGTTGTATCATAAAAAAAATGTACCTTTGCCCGCTCTTTTAATCACTTTATTTTTAATATTTCTGTTTATGAAAAAAATGTACCAACAGTTATTACTACTGTTCGTTGGATTATTGTTATTTAATGCCTGTAGTCAGGAAAGCAATTCTCACCTAAAAGTCATTCCCTCCAATGCGGCTTTTGTTGCCAGCATTCAAGCCAAACAAATTGCTCAAAAAAGTGGACTTGACAATCCTAAACAATATAATGTCTTTCAAAAAATTATGGGGGAGAATGAAAATCAGATATTGTCAAAGTATATTGAAAACCCCAAAGAAACCGGACTGAAAAACGAGAGTTTTTATATCTTTGGAATACCTTATACTTATACAACAGTAGAAAGTCATCTGAATTATGAAGAAGGAGAAGACAAACCTATTATTGTAGAGAAAGAACAAGACAAACCGGGTATGATGTTTGGATGTTCATTTTTGGTAAGTGATGATAGTAAATTGGAAACTTTTCTTGGAGAAATGTGGAAAGAAAAGTATAACAAATTACCCATTGAAGAAAAACCCAATTACAAAATTATCAAAGATAATGACTTGACGGTTTTATGGAATAAAGAGTTATGTTTGATTTTTAGCAGTACTCCGGATAGCACAGACTATGACAAATTCTTTACTTTGACTCCGGAACAAAGCGTTACCGGTGTTCCTGATTTTCAAGAATTTCAAAAACAATCAACAGACATTGCAGTTTGGGTAGCACAAGATAAAGTTGCAAGTTACTTTTTGTCTGTAGCCAACACTCTTAATTATCCAAAATACTTATTGGAGGATGTAAAAGATATATACATTCATTTATATGCTGAGTTTAAAGATAATGAAATTAAAGTAACCGGACGTATGTCTCCTGCTGCTAAAGTGGAAGAGTACCTGGCTAAATATCCGATTATCAAAAAAGACTTTAACCAAGCATTGTTGGAAGACTTTCCTAAAACATCTTACTTCACGTACAAGTTTTCTTTCAATTTTGATGAATACATAAAACTAATGCAAAAGATGTTTGCTGACAGTACAGAAGATAATTACAATAATAAAATGTTACTTGAAACACTTGAGCACCCTAACGCAAAAATCATAATAAACGCTTTGGGTGGCGATGCAGTGTTGAGTATTTATGACTTTGCTCGTGGTGGATTACCTATTCCATTAGCCGGACTTTCATTTACTGTGAAAAGTGAAGATGCCTTTAAGGATTTAATGACCCTGTTACCTGAAGGAATGACAAGACAAAATGGAAATTATTATGTTGTACCCGTGGGTGGAATGGTTTCAATTTATTTTGCATATAAAGAAAATAGAGTATATGTTACTAACGATGTTGATGCTATTACAAATTTCACCGGTAAAGGTTTTGACTCTAAATTAAGTAGCCATGCTTTAGGCAGCGATCTTAAAAAATCGCCTTATTTATTCTATATAAACTTAGACATTGATTCTTATCCTGAAGACATCAAAAACTTTTTGTTGAAAATTGGAGAGACAACATTATCTGAGTTGAAAATATACAAAGACTTGACCATGAAAATAACAGATAAAAATGAAATGGAATGTTCTTTACGATTCAAAAGTAGCAGTGAAAACTCCCTCAGACAACTATTGAAATGTATTGATAATATCAGTAGTCAATATAATTAATATTCTATGACAACAATAGAGGTAAAATCGGTTTTACCTTGCTTTATTTCCGATGCACAGCAATGTGTATCGGAAATTTGGCATAAAGAAGTAACCTTTCAGAAAGGAGAATACCATTTAATGGTCGCAAGTTCCGGAACAGGAAAAACATCTTTGATGAGTTATCTTTTCGGAGAACGTAAAGACTATATCGGTGAGATTTTATTTGATGGTGAATCAAACAAAAAATTATCTTCATCGGCGTGGAGTAATATTCGAAAACATCATATCAGTTGTATTTTTCAAGGGTTGAGACTCTTTAATGATTTAACCGTGATGGAAAATATTCAACTCAAAAACAACCTCACCCATCATAAAACTACAGAAGAAATTGTTGAATGGTTAGAAACCGTCAAACTGATTGACAAGCAACACGAAAAAGTCGCAAAACTTTCCTTTGGACAGCAGCAAAGAGTCGCTGCCCTCAGAGCATTGTGTCAGCCTTTTGATTTCTTGCTTGCCGATGAACCCTTCAGCCATTTAGATACTAAAAACAAGGATATTTTAATGTCGATAATACATCAGGAACTGCAACGGCAACAAGCCGGATTATTACTCTGCGCTTTAGAAGAATCTTCTGAATTATCTTATCACTATATCCGGAAACTTTAACAAAAAATGCTCTACAAACTATTACGTAAAAATATCAGTATCTTTCAATGGGTTGGCTATGTACTTTCGGCCTTGACAGGCATGACCGTTTTACTCATCGCCTTTTCTTTTTCCACTGACATCCGACCTCTGTTTTCATCCAAAGAAAGTCTGTTTAAACCCCAATATATTATTGCCAACAAAAAAGTTTCACTACTCTCAACCTTAAACAGTGATCATACCGTTTTTTCTGCAAATGAAATTGAGGAAATAAAAAAACAGCCCTTCGTACGCTCATTAACCTTTTTCACCCCTTGTCAGTACAAAGTCAAAGCCTACATTGAGTCTGAGCAAATTCCATACTTTGCTTCCGATTTATTTTTTGAAGCTGTTCCTGACCATTTGTTAGACAATGTTGATAAAAAGTGGCAATGGAAAGTGGGAGATAACACCATTCCGATAGTTATTCCCCGCGACTATCTCAGTCTTTACAACTTCGGATTTGCGGGGAGTCAGGGATTGCCGCAAATATCGGAAAGCATTATACAGCAAGTAACTTTCAGGGTGATTATTTATGGTAACGGAAAACAGGAAGTGTTCCATGGATACATCGCAGGATTTTCAGATTATCTCAATACCATTCTTGTTCCTATAAGTTTTATGGAATGGGCTAATAAAAACTTCTCCCATCAACAGGAAACCCAAAAAATATCAAGATTGATTATTGAAACCGCCAACAGTGCAGACCCTCAAATCACAACCTTCTTTGCCAACAAACCCAACTATGACCTTAGCAACAAAGGAGAGGGCAACTTGTCTTATTTTTTGAAAATAACCATTACGGTTGTCATGTTGTTTGGACTATTGATACTGCTACCTTCTATAGGCTTATTAGGCCTGAGCATCAATCTGCTGATTCATAAAAATCAAAAGACATTAAAAAATCTTATTTTACAGGGATTTCAAAAGAGAGACTTGGTAAAACCTTATCTCCTTTGGATTTTTATATTAAATATATTGGTTGTCGGATTAAGTATTTTTATAGCCCTTTATGCCAGACAACTTTACCTGCCCAAACTTGCCGCTTTAGGCATAACTTCAACTTCAGACTTCCTGTTTACCACCCTCCTGTTTGGCGTTATGATTGTAATTTGCCTGACATTGTTCAATGGATTACAAATATATCGACAAATGAGACGTTTGCCCTTTGTTGGATAAAAATCTTTGACGGAAATAAGAGTTACCGATTACAAAATGAAAGGGAAACAATCTAAGACTGTCATTTAAAAGTGCTACCCGCTGCTTCAT
>CAYVGO010000028.1:0-11827 GCA_964450725.1 uncultured Muribaculaceae bacterium | reverse complement strand
AATGAAAGGGAAACAATCTAAGACTGTCATTTAAAAGTGCTACCCGCTGCTTCATAAACTAAATACCTAAGTTCACAAACTAATTATCGAGGTAAAAAACATCAACGTCGAGGTTCTGAAGGTAAATCTTGAGGTAAAAAACATCAACGTCGAGGTTCTGAAGGTAAATCTTGAGGTAAAAAACATCAACATCGAGGTTCTGAAGGTAAATTTCGAGGTAAAAAACATCAACGTCGAGGTTCTGAAGGTAAATTTCGAACCTTTTTCTTAGGATTTTTAGCAAACGAACCCCGACGTTTAACAGATGAAGGTCGACGTTTAACTCTTTTACGTGTATTTTTAACAGAAAAAGGTCGAGATTTAGCAAATTACTTAGGATTTTTAGCAAATGAAGTTCGACGTTTAACAGATGAAGTTCGACATTTAGTTTTTCTATGTATATTTTTAACCTAAGAACCTCGACATATAGCAATTCACTTAGGATTTTTAGCAAACGAACCCCGACGTTTAACGAACGAACCTGTATCTTTAACCTTTCTACGTATATTTTTAACCTAAGAACCTCGACATATAGCAATTCACTTAGGATTTTTAGCAAACGAACCCCGACGTTTAACGAACGAACCTGTATCTTTAACCTTTCTACGTATATTTTTAACCTAAGAACCTTATTCAGCAGAATTTGTGCTGAGAAATTGGCTTAGGGTGTTAAGCGGAATTTATAATTCCGCTTGGAATACAACTGAATTTGTAATTCAGAAATACAAACTACCAAATTTAAAATTTGGTCATGTTCCAAGCGGAATTATAAATTCCGCTTAACACTCTTCGATAAATTTTGCAGAACAAAGTTTAGTCCATTCCCTATTTCCTTCATTCCTTTTTTCATTCTTTATTTCCTTCCTACGAAGATGTCATAGTAAAGCCCCTTCCTTTTTTCATTCCTTGATTCTTTCATTTCTTCATAAGATGAAATAAAAATAGCAGTCATAACGAATTTAATCCGTAATAACTGCCATTTAAATCGGTAATACATCTCCGACAGAGTCTCTTTTACTAATCACTAACCGTTAATCACTATTGAAGTGTATTGCTTTTTACATTTTACATTCTTTCATTCCTTCATTACTCAAGAGGCTGCAAGCGTAATAATAAAACAACTCCCCTGCCCTACCTGACTTTCGATAGAAATCGTGCCGCCGTGTGCTTCAACAAAATCTTTGGAGATGGCAAGTCCCAATCCGCTTCCCTGTACTTTTGTTCCCGGCACGCGGAAGTATCGGTCAAAAATAGTTTTATGATAACGCGGGTCAATTCCCTTACCAAAGTCCCGAATATAGATTTCTATTTTCTTATCTGCCTGGCGAGCCCCAATAATCACTCTTGAGTTATCTTCAGTAGAGTGATGAATGGCGTTTGCAAGCAGATTGGTTACGACCCATGCTACTTTTTCACTGTCAACAAAGAGTTTGTCAATCTTTTCGGGATATTCAACCTCAATATTACAGCCAAACTTGTCTGCCAGTACTTTGGTGGCACTGATAGCATAATTAATCAGTTCAATGGGTTTGGTTATTTTGGGACTAAGTTGTAAAATGCCCGTCTCTACCTGTGTCATTTTCAACAGTTCACCTGATATGCTGAGCAATCGTTCGCTGCTTTCGTGAATACTTTGTGCTAAAGCCTGCTGTTCCTCATTCATCGTGCCTACACGCTGGTCTTCAAGAAGTTTGAGACTCATCATAATCGCAGAAATTGGTGTTTTTAACTCGTGAGAAATAACAGAGATA
This sequence comes from uncultured Muribaculaceae bacterium, assembly GCA_964450725.1. GTDB lineage: Bacteria > Bacteroidota > Bacteroidia > Bacteroidales > UBA932 > CAYVGO01. The sequence goes on along the minus strand of CAYVGO010000028.1, from coordinate 10,037 downwards.
AAGTTGGTTTTTGCGTTATCCAGTTCTTTGAACTTGGTGATGTTGTTAAGGGTTATGACCGTTCCCGAATTCTCGGCAAGGCTAAGGTATTCTACCTCAAAATAACTCTCCTTGTTGTCGGAGTAGATTTTAAGCGGGTCTTGGTTTACGTCGCCATCTTCCAATCCCTTGATTAAACGACGAAGAAGATCGTTGGAGAGTGCCAAATCGAGTGCAGATTTTTTAATCATCTTCTCGGCAGGAATATGCAGAATAGCGGTTGCGGCATTGTTGGCAAACAGAATTTGTTTTTCGTTGTCAAGCCCTATGATAGGCTCATCAATAGAGTTGATGACAATCTCAAGGTATTGCTTGGTTGAGATAATACGTGCCATGCTGCTCCGCTGAAACTGCGACAGTTCCTCTGCCATATTGTTGAACGACGAGGCTACTTTGCCAAACTCCGATTCATCATTAAAACTTAATCGCTTGTCATAGTTGTGATTCGATATTTCAATAATTCCTTCAATAAGTTTTGCTATAGGATTGGTAAGCACGTGAGGAAGCCTGATAAGCATCACAATGGCTATCACTGCACTGAGAACTGCCAGAACAATTACCCAGATGAGAGCCTCTCGAGCCGCATCGGTGGCGATTTGTGATTTCTTTTCAATAGCATTTCCATTGAGCAGGATAATCGTATTGATGGCTGAACTTAACGTAATCAGATTCTCTTTAGAAGGATTTACCTTAAAGGTTTCAAACTGATGCTCTATGAGTGCTGTGATTTGATTTTCGCTGTTTTCGGTAATATTATTTTTCTGGCACGTCAGATTCTCGATGAACGTATTAACGGCAACCAAAGAATCGTTCTGGAAATTATGTACTGCCCACAACATCTTTTGAGCATACTTGACAGAATTGTAATTATCCACAAGGATATTTTCCGTATTCTTTTTCACTCGATCGGTCGTGTGAGCCGTGAAGTAGCCCAAAAGGGTTATAATCGTAAGTAACAACCCAATGGTGAGCGCAATTTTAGTCTTTATTTTCATTGATTTATGATAATATAAGCAGATCTATATTTGATTTGGCAAGAGAGTTGAACAAGTGGCGATAACGAAAAGCAGCAAAGATGATATTACCGAATGTTATCTTGGGTCTTCCTATACAAACCGTGCTGACAGGACGTGCACTGCACACATCTATAATTCCCTCGACAACTTGTTTAGCATCGTGTTGAATCACTTCGGCTCCGAGTTGTGTCGCCAGCTTAAGATTATTGATTAAATGACGCTGTGCGGCAAGCGATATGTTATCATTCTGCTCCTTAGGTGTACGAACATAGAGCACGGCAAAGGTAGCATTATTCCGTGTTGCAAGCCGGGCAACTTTACGGATAATGCGGCGTGAACTTTTCTCCTTACTGCTAATGCAGGCTAAAAATCGCTCGTGCCGAACTCCGATATTCTGATTAACCTGTAACTCGACCTTCTTTTCTACTCTGAGCGCCACCTCTTTGAGGGCAAGTTCTCGCAATTGCAGGATATTGTCGGCCTTAAAAAAGTTAACTAAGGCTGTCGCTACTTTATCGGGCTTGTATATTTTTCCCTGTTCAAGGCGAGTGATTAACTCATCGGCAGTCAGGTCAATGTTGACTACTTCATCGGCAGCACCCAACACACTGTCCGGGATACGCTCTGCCACCTCTACGCCGGTAATGCTCTCTACTTCCTGATTCAGGCTTTCTATATGCTGAATGTTGACGGCAGTAATAACATTAATCCCCGTATCAAGAATATCAAGTACATCTTGCCATCGCTTTTCATTCTTACTCCCCTCGACATTGGTGTGAGCCAACTCATCGACAATCACTACCTCCGGACGAAGACGGATAATGGTCTCCAAATCCATCTCTTCGAGTTCTTTACCCTTGTAGAAAATCTTACGGCGAGGAATCTGAGGAAGACCTTCCGCCATCCTCAGGGTTTCTTCTCTTCCGTGTGTTTCGATGTACCCTATACGGGCATCTATTCCGTTGTCAATAAGTTGTCGCAACTCGGCCAGCATGCGGTAAGATTTACCCACACCGGCAATCATTCCGATATAAATCTTGAACTTACCTCGTCGAGAATGACGAATAAGGTTTAAAAAGTGCTGTACGCTACGTTCCATGCTTTGTATTTAATTACTGAAATACAAAGATACTCCAAATACAATATGAATATCCTCCGTAGCAGGATTAAATATCAAACGTGAAAACAATGGCAAACTGATATGGTCAGATAACTGGAATGTTTTAGAGGCTCCCAACCCTACATTGCAAACGCTAAAGCCTTTATTATCCGACGGTAAAAATGAAGGAGAGTGCCAGGGTGCGGCGCCAAGGGTAGCATTCATATCAACACTGCCGATAGAGAAAGGATAATCCAATTCAATGTAGGTCGAATATACTCTCTTTCCGTCTGCATTGTAGTCGTTACCGGCAAACATGGTATTCCACGAAATACGTAGTGGAAACTGCTTCACCGGCAGACGGTAAGCAAGATTTCCTTCCCAGCGGTGTCCCGTCGCATTGTTGGCGTAGCGAAAATAGTTATAAGCCCCTTCGCCGTCCCACCAATAGTCGGTGATGCCGACAGTAAAGCCTTTGTAAGTATAATTAAGGTACAGGTCAACCTCTTTGCGCTCTTGTCCCACAAAGTCAATCGAGCCCCATGCACCGAGTGCAAAGCCGATAATCTGTCCTTCGAGCTTAGGTTGAAAACTTGCGCCGGCATTATAACTTCCTCTCCATATATAAGAACTTACAATGTCTGCACCACTATTAATGGTTACCTTGTGTTGTGCATTGATTGTGCTGCAGAGAGTAGTCAATATCAAAACAATACTAATTACTTTTTTCATTGTCTAAAGCGATATTAAGTTCTAATACGTTGATATAAGGCTCTCCTACAAGTGGCTTTTCGGTTTTTGTCTCTACAATTTCCTTAACGCGACTTTCCGACAGATTTCGAGCCGCAGCTACTCTGCGAATCTGTACGGCAGCTCCTTCGGGAGAAATGTGAGGGTCAAGACCGCTACCGCTTGCCGTAACAAGTTCTGAGGGCAGTTCACTGCGCTGCAAATAGGGATGAGCCGCCAAGAATGTCTCGATACGGGCTTCTACCTCCTTCAGGTATTCAGGATTCGACGGTCCTTTGTTGCTTCCTCCGGAACCTCCACCGTCGTAATCTACTGCCGACGGACGACCCCAGAAGTAAATAGTGTCGGTAAACGGTTGTCCTACATTGGCAGCCCCGACAATTTTTCCATTCATTGTTAATACCTCTGCTTCTCCTGAGTTTGGGGTCGCTATTGTAGCGAATCCCCAAAGAATAAGTACGTAACCCACAAAAAGTATGACGCAAAAAGCGATGGTTATTTTGATTGATGTGATTAATGTTTTCATTTTCTTAAAATATTGCGGCTAATGCCATATCTATTAATTTAATTCCGATAAAAGGTACTATTGCTCCTCCTAATCCGTAGATAAAAAGGTTACGGCGTAGCAGAGCAGAGGCTCCGATAGGTTTATACTTGACCCCTTTGAGAGCCAGCGGAATCAATGCCGGAATAATCAAGGCATTGAAGATTACTGCCGAAAGTATGGCAGAGTGAGGAGAGTGTAACCCCATGATGTTGAGTGCTGCCAAAGCGGGTATGGAGGTCATAAAAAGTGCCGGAACAATCGCAAAATATTTTGCTACGTCATTGGCAATACTGAATGTGGTAAGCGTTCCGCGTGTCATCAAGAGTTGTTTTCCAATCTCTACAATCTCAATAAGTTTGGTAGGGTCATTGTCCATATCTACCATATTGCCGGCCTCTTTCGCCGCTTGCGTACCACTGTTCATCGCTACTCCTACATCTGCCTGCGCTAAAGCGGGTGCATCATTTGTACCGTCACCCATCATGGCAACCAATTTACCTTCTGCCTGTTCGGCTTTGATATATTCCATTTTATCTTCGGGCTTAGCCTCGGCAATGTAATCATCAACACCAGCTTTTTCGGCAATATATTTTGCCGTAAGTTCGTTGTCTCCGGTAACCATCACGGTTTTCACACCCATCTTTCTTAGTCGTTCGAAACGTTCTGCAATACCGGGCTTAATAATGTCTTGGAGTTCAATGACTCCCATAACTTCAATGGTCTCCTCTTTTTCATTATTTTTAGCCACAACAAGCGGTGTACCTCCGTTTTTAGAAATGCGGGCAGTCATCTCTTGAGCGGTTTCAGGATATTTATTTCCTGCGGCTTCTACAATTTCTTTAATTCGCTCCGAAGCACCCTTAATAAAAGATACACCATTACGAAACTCGACTCCAGAACATTTGGTTTGAGCCGAAAACTCTATCCAGCGACAACCCGCAAAGCGGTTACTTTCCATCTCAAAACCTTTTTGTCGGCAAAGTTCGATGATTGATTTACCCTCAGGTGTTTGGTCTGAGGCTGAGGCACACATACAGGCATCTATCAGCTCTCTTTCTCCGTCGGGATGTAAGGCATAAAAACCTGTGGCACGTCGATTTCCGATAGTAATCGTACCGGTTTTATCAAGTAGTAAAGTATCAATATCTCCGGCTGTTTCTACTGCTTTACCTGACTTTGTAATCACATTGGCACGCAAAGCTCTGTCCATACCGGCAATACCGATAGCAGAAAGCAGTCCGCCGATAGTGGTAGGTATAAGGCAAACAAACAAAGAGACTAATGATGCTATGGTAACTACCGTAGAGGTGTAGTCTGCAAAAGGTTTGAGGGTGATACAAACAATAACAAAGACGAGCGTAAAACCTGCCAAAAGAATGGTCAGTGCAATTTCATTGGGACTTTTTTGACGTGATGCTCCTTCTACAAGGGCTATCATCTTGTCTAAAAAACTCTCTCCTGCCGAAGCTGTAACGCGTACCACAATTCTATCCGACAGTACTTTTGTACCACCGGTAACAGAGGTTTTGTCTCCGCCGGCTTCACGAATTACCGGAGCAGATTCTCCCGTAATGGCACTTTCGTCAATGGAAGCCAGCCCTTCAATAATCTCTCCGTCCGAAGGAATCATATCTCCCGCTTCACATTCAAAAACATCTCCCTTACGCAATTGAGAACTGCTGACAAGTTCTACTTTACCTCCGACAATACGTTTTGCCGGAGTTTCCTGACGGGTCTTGCGCAGCGATTCGGCTTGTGCCTTTCCGCGTGCTTCGGCTATGGCTTCTGCAAAATTGGCAAAGAGCAACGTTACAAAAAGGATAATAAACACCGTGAAGTTATATCCAAATGAACCTTGAATGCTACTCTGGTCAAAAAGTACGCCAAAGGATACAACTCCCATAATGGCTGTGGCAATGAGTACGGTAAACATCACCGGGTTACGATAGAGTATTGCCGGATTTAGTTTGACAAAAGACTCTTTGATAGCGCAAGCGACTTGCTCGCGAGTAATAAATTTATTCTGTTTCATAATCTTATCTCATAGTTAAAAATTCGGCAATAGGTCCCAACGTCAGTACAGGGAAGAACGAAAGGGCTGCGATAATAAATATCACCGCAAAGGTCATCACCGAAAATGTAGTTGTGTCTGTTTTAAGCGTTCCTGCACTTTGAGGAACATATTTTTTTTGTGCCAGAATACCGACAATGGCAATTTGTCCAATGATGGGTAAATATCTGCTGAGAATTAATACAATACCTGTGGTAATATTCCAAAACGGCGTATTATCACTCAGCCCCTCGAAGCCCGAACCATTGTTGGCTGCCGACGAAGTATATTCATAGAGCATCTCACTCAGACCGTGGAACGACGGATTGTTGAGCCATGCGGAGGCTAATCCGGCATCGTTAGCGGCCAAATATGAAGAGATGGCTGTGCCCGTTAAAATAACAAAAGGATGTAAAAGGGCGATGATAATGGCAATCTTCATCTCCTTTGCTTCAATCTTTTTACCTAAAAACTCCGGAGTACGCCCGACCATCAGTCCGCTGATAAAGACGGCGATGATAATGAAGATGTAGTAATTCATAAAGCCTACACCCACACCGCCAAACCAGCAGTTGATCTGCATATTCAACATGGCAAGCATGCCGGAAATCGGCGTAAGACTGTCGTGCATACCATTGACAGAGCCATTGGAGGTTACGGTAGTGGTCATTGCCCACAGCCCTGTTGCCGCAGCACCGAGCCTGATTTCTTTCCCTTCCATGCTTCCGCCCGGTTGTGCTATACCCATGTGAGTAATCTCCGAATTACCCTTCAGTTCCTGATTGACCGTTACGACCACTGTGGCAAAATAGGCTAAAAACATGACGGTAAAGATACACAAGGCAAATTTCCGACGTTTGAGATAGAAGCCCAAAGCCCATATCAATGACATTGGAATCAAAAGAATGGCAATATTCTCTACCATATTGGTAAAATAGGTAGGATTTTCCAGTGGGTGAGAAGAGTTTACACCAAAGAATCCGCCGCCATTGGTACCCAACTGTTTAATGGCTACGATGGCCGCTACGGGACCTTGTGAGATAACCTGTTCTGAACCTTCGAGCGTAGAAACGGTTTGTTTACCCGAAAAGGTCATCGGCGTACCATCAATGATAAGCAATAAAGCGGCAACCAAAGAGACCGGAAGTAATATCCGCGTTACGCTTTTTACTAAATATACCCAGAAGTTACCCAGCGTTTTGGTGGTTTTTTCTGCCATCCCTTTAAGCATCCCTGCAAAAGCCGCCATACCGGTAGCTGCCGTAACAAATTGGAAAAGCATAATAACAAACACTTGAGTAAAGTAGGTTAATCCGGTTTCACCACTGTAATGCTGCAGGTTACAATTAACCATAAAACTGATACAGGTATTGAATGCCTGCGAAATATCCTGACCCAAATTGTTATCGGGGTTCAGTGGTAGTTTACCCTGCAAGACCAACAGTACCATTCCCCAAACGAACCAGAAGAGGTTAATGGTCAGAAGAACCTTGAGGAAACGTTTCCAGTTCATCTGTTCATCGGGATTGATGGAGCAGAGTTTGTAAAGACGGTTTTCGAGAGGTGCCAAAAAGTCCATAAAAGTTTTTTGGCCGCGATAGACTTTTGCGATGTATCGACCCAGCGGATAACTTAATGCAACCATTAAGATTATTTGCAAGGCAACACCGAATGTTTCTTGAATCATCATTGTTTAAAATTTTTCAGGTTTAACTAATACATACATCAGGTAGCCAAACAGGGCTATGCCGATAATAAAGAGAACTGCATACATGGCATTTAGATTTTATCGAACCATTTAATAAATAAGAAAAATAGCCCGTAACAGGCGAGCCCCAAACCAAGGAGCAAAAAGAACATCAGGATGTCATTCATAATTGTTTTAATTTGATTGTTTCGGTATCTATATATGACAAAAGCGTGCCACAAGTGCTAACTCACTAAAGGCGTGGCTATTGAGTTTTGCACAAAAGAAAAGACCCTACCATTTTGGTAAGGTCTTTTTTCATTTTGATATATTGATGTTCGATAAATTCTACCTATTTCCCGGTGATTGAGCAGAGCCGAAACCATATCCTACGAGTTCTATCTCGTTTCTGATATTTCAATCATCTAAATTATGTCTAAAACTACCTATGAATAGGAATAAGCATATAGACTGATAAAGGTTGGATTCCGAATATAAGAAGAGAAAAAAGATTACTTTGAAACTTTACAATTGAACCTTTTCTTATCAAGAGTTGGCAAAAAAGATAGGAAAAGTCGCATTAATTGCTGCACTTCAAACAATAAAATACAGTTAAAGATTACAAAATAGCATCAAGTTGACCATTAAGCAGTAACTAACATTCGCTACGCACGGTCGCAACAAAATTTACGCAGTGCGTAAGTTTCGCTGCGACCGTACGTAAATTTCATTACGCACTGGGAAAGTTGCATATGGGCAGTGCGTAAATTTTGCTGCGACCGTGCGCAAATTTCATAGCGAACCGAGTAGAGAAAAATGTACCAATGAAGGAAGCAAAAAAAGAAGTAGTATCCCTGAAATTTTCTCTTCGATTTGTTAGAGGATTACGGTTTTATGCCTTGTTCTGCTGAATTTGTAATTCACTTGACACCCGCCCGATAATTGTCTGAATATATTCCTCCAAATAGGGGTTTACGAAGTTGTAATTCCGTACTCTTCAATTTTTCGATAAAGAGTAGTCAGTCCGATTTTCATCAGCCGTGCGGCTTCTGTTTTATTTCCCGATGTATGCTGTAAAATACGGCAGATGTGATTTTTTTCTGCCTCCGCTAATTCCATGGAGTCAAGCGGTGTTCCTTGTGAAAAACGTATGTCTAAAGGTAAATCCTTGACAGATAAATAACCTCCTGAAGCAAGAATAACACTTCGCTCAATGGCGTTACGAAGTTCACGGATATTCCCTTTCCACGTGTGGTGCTTGAGCGCCTCCCAAAAGTGGTCTTCAACCGCTGTAATCGGGCGATTCATTTTAGCAGAAAACCCTTGAATAAACGACTTGGCAAGCAACAGTATATCATCGCCACGTTCTCGGAGCGCGGGCAATTCAATAGAAAAAACAGATAACCGGTAGTAAAGGTCTTCACGGAAATCTCCCTTTTCAACACAGTTTTTCAGATGACGATTGGTTGCCGCAATCACACGAACATCTACACGCTTTGTTTTGGTATCACCCACAGAGATAAACTCTCCGGTTTCAAGAATACGGAGTAACTTTACCTGCAGTGCCGGCGCCATTTCTCCCACCTCGTCAAGAAACATCGTACCCCGGTCGGCCTGCTCAAAAAGTCCTTTTTTATCTTTCAATGCACCTGTAAATGCTCCGGCTTTATGTCCAAACATCTCACTTTCGAGCAACTCGTGATTTAAGGCTCCGCAATTCACGGCTACAATATTTTCTTTTGCCCTGAGACTTGCCCTGTGAATGGCGGTGGCAAAAATCTCTTTACCTGTTCCTGTTTCGCCCGTCAGTAAGATCGTTGCATCTGTCGGCGCAACTTTTTTAGCCATTTCAATGGCAGACAGAAGAGATTTAGACTTACCGACAATAGAATCGAAAGAGTACTCTTTTTTGACTAAAGATTCAAGTTTGATCAGTCGTTTTTTCAGTGCAACTTTTTCGGCGGCATTGGCAATCATGGGAACAATCCGATTGTTGTCGTCTCCTTTTGTCAGGTAATCGTATGCTCCGTTTTTAATTGCCTTCACACCGTCAGGAATATTACCGTGTGCAGTGAGCATAATAATCTCACCCTCCGAGAGCAGTTCTTTGAGTTCTGCAATAGCATTGACACCATTACCGTCGGGCAGAAAGACATCGCACAGCACAATATCCGGCTGTTCGGCTTTAATTTGCCTGATACCGGTTCTGATAGAGTCGGCCTGTAAAACTTCATAACCTTCAAGAGAAATAATTCTGGAAAGCAGGGTGCGTATCTGCACCTCATCGTCAATAATAAGTATCTTTACCATAGTAACGGCAAAGGTAATGGAATTTCTCTAAAATATCTCTGGATTATTTATGTAGAAAGGTATTCAGTTTTTATGGGTGATACATAACTTTTAATCTTCTGGTTGTACCCAAACTCCAATATAATTTGTTTTCGAAAAGTCTGTTGAGTATTCGTAGGTAAGGTATTACATACAATATATAATCCCAAAATAAAATATTTCAACAAATTTCACTCATCACAAATGACAATAAATCTGATCTCCATGCGAAGAAGATGAATTGTTTTCCTAAGTCATTTACAACTGTTGACAGGCTAAGTGTTGTATTCAAGGCATAGTACCGACAAGAAATACGGCAAGATTGGAACTCCAAGAGATATATTGCCTTTTATTCATTTATCGGCCACACAGACTCAGGTCTACATCTCCTGAACTCTTATTCACAGAAAAAAGACCTTCCATAGATTCCCATCAATGTTTGCCATTTTCACCTTGAAGTCTATATAAAAAAAGAGGTTGTCCAAATCATTGAACAACCTCTTATGGGTTAGGCGGCGACC
>CAYVGO010000027.1:0-27861 GCA_964450725.1 uncultured Muribaculaceae bacterium | reverse complement strand
GTTTTTCATAAATTATTTTCCTGTATATGACCCCCATTCATGGAAATTCTTCCGCTTTCACAGAAACTCTTCCGCATTCACAGAAACTCTTCCGCATTCACAGAAACCCCATCCGGCGGAATATATCGTAGAGTGTTGAGCGGCGTTTACGATGCCGTTCTGCAACATCTCCAAATTTGTAATTTGGTATTTTCTATTTCCGAATTACAAATTCGTATGTGCTCCAAGCGGAATTACAACCGAGTTTACAAACTCTACGCAGTTAATTCCGCTCAACATTCTCTACTAATTTTCCAACACCGTCAAACTGGGGTAAAATAATATAAACTCAATCTTCTACATAATAGATGTCTGCCGTTAACTGATGGCATGAACTCCATGCATTTGGAAATGTATGCTCCTTGACTACAATTCGATTTCCGCCAACTTCTTTAGATTTCTGAAGTATTTTATTTAAGCAAGCTTCGTAAGAGCATTTCACAGATAGCCCTGCCTCTCCAACAAAAATAGTTCCCACCATAATTGCATCTTTTGGCAATTGCGTAGCATCTATTAATTTTACTTTTGCCATCGGATTTACCGGTAAGGAATTAAACTGTACCAATTTTACTTTTAATCCACAACCCACACTAAAGCACAACAATAACATTGCCGTGAAACTCATTCTAAAGTTTCTCATAATCCTATGTTTGATATATTTTATACTTCCGCATCATAACACTCTCCCTATTTGGCGAATGTATCATAGAATGTTGAGCGGCGTTTACGATGCCGTTCTGCAACATCTCCAAATTTGTAATTTGGTATTTTCTATTTCCGAATTACAAATTCGTATGTGCTCCAAGCGGAATTACAACCGAGTTTACAAACTCTACGCTGTTAATTCCGCTCAACATTCTCTACTAATTTTCCTACACATTTTTCGCCGAACAGGAGATTGCTTCGTCCTCGCAATGACGGAACCCGGCAATAGCGACGAATGTATTTCAATTCACAATTCACTTTACGCCACTTCCCAAGTATCTCCGCTGTTCAATAAATCTTGTACTGATTTAATTTTACTTTTTTCAGAAATAAGTTGCTGTTGACGTAACAATTCATCTTCTAATGTCGGAGCATTGACAGAACGGATAACCCCTAAAGCCAAAGGATAATCAGGATATTTCATCGAAGCCAAAAGACTGTGTAAAGTAGGATTTTCTATGGTCATGTCATGCACCAAAACTTTATCCATCGTAATATCTTTACCAATCTCTCCAACTTTTAAACTCAGTCCGTCGAGATATAATCCTTTATTATTTTCTTTACCAAAAACCATCGGTTTACCATGCTCAAGAACAATTATTCTTTCTGAACGTAATTCTTTGTCGGTGTAATTTTTGTGGGTAGCATCATTGAAAATAATACAGTTTTGTAATACCTCAACCACCGAAGTACCTTTATGTAATCCAGCCGCAGTAATACATTCTCCCGACAGTTTGACATCAAAATCTAACGTTCTGGCAAAAAAAGTACCCCTTGCACCTAATACTAATTCTCCCGGATTAAAGGGTGCTTCAACAGTTCCGTAAGGTGATGTTTTGGTTACTAATCCCAACTTTGAGGTCGGAGAATATTGTCCTTTGGTCAACCCGTAAATTTCATTATTAAACAGTAAAACATTGAGATTTACATTTCTTCTGATGGCATGAATAAAATGATTACCACCAATGGCTAAAGCATCTCCGTCTCCGGTAACTTGCCAAACAAATAATTTGGGATTAGCAATTTTTACTCCCGTAGAAATTGCGGTTGCACGCCCGTGAATTGTATGAAATCCATACGTATTCATATAATATGGAAATCGTGATGAACAACCGATTCCCGAAACAAATACAACATCTTCTTTTCCGATTTTCAATGTTTCACACACTGTCGGTAACGTACGTTGTACGGCTGCCAATATGGCATGGTCGCCGCAACCGGGGCACCATCGTACCTCTTGGTCGCTTTTAAAATCTTGTGCTGAATACATAACTATTTTATTATTTTATTGATTTTTGTAACTAATTCCTCTACCGTAAAAGGTAGCCCTTCGGTTTTTGTACAACCGAAATACTCAAATTGGGGATATTGGCTGCGTAAATAGGTAGCAAATTGTCCGTTGTTTATTTCCGATACTATAATTTTTTTGTACAGACTAAACACGGCTTCCGTATTTTTTGGTAACGGATTGATATAATTGAAATGTGCAAGACCTATTTTTAATGTTGTATCAGCGGTTAACTCCTGAAAAGCAGATAACAAATGTCCGTAAGTTCCACCCCAGCCCACTAACAACACATCACCTTCTTGGGCTCCCATAACGTTTAATGGAGGAATACAATCGGCAACTCTTTTTACTTTTTCGGCACGTGTATTAACCATTACTTGGTGATTTACCGGGTCGTGCGACACACTTCCCTTCAATGAATCTTTTTCCAACCCACCAATTCTATGTTCATAATTTTTCATTCCCGGCACTGCCCAATTCCGAGCCAAAGTTTCTACCTGACGTTGATAGGGTAAATATTTTTCAAGATTTTCTCCGACCAGTTGCGTTTTAATTTTCGGATAATTCTGCATAGAAGGAATTAACCATGGTTCTGCACCATTGGCAATATAACCATCTGTTAATAAAATGACGGGAGTCATATTTTCCAAGGCTATTCTTGCGGCTTCAAAAGCCATATCAAAACATTGAGAAGGAGAATTGGCGGCTAAAACCACTAAAGGAGATTCTCCGTTTCTTCCATACAAAGCCTGCACGAGGTCTGCTTGTTCTGTTTTTGTCGGTAAACCGGTACTTGGGCCACCTCTCTGTACATTGACAATTACTAATGGTAATTCTGCCATGATGGCTAATCCTATTGCTTCCGATTTCAATGCCAATCCTGGGCCGGAAGTTGTAGTTACCGCCAAACTTCCGGCAAAAGAAGCACCAATGGAAGTACAAATACCGGCAATTTCATCTTCACACTGTAATGTTGTTACGTTCAAATTGCGATGACGACTTAACTCTTCTAAAATAACGGTTGCCGGAGTTATAGGGTAAGAGCCGCAATATAAAGGAAGTCCTGCTTTTTCGGCTGCGGCTATAAAGCCCCATGCAGTGGCCACATTTCCGCTAATCATTCTGTATTTGCCTTTTTTCACGGCAGCGCTTTGCACGGTGTATGTATTAGCAAAAGCATGGGTATTGGCTCCATAGTCCACACCTGCTTGCAATACTTTTTTATTGGCATCTATCAAATGTGGCTTTTTTGCAAATTTTTTAGTGTAATAATGTTCTGTAGTTGTAACAGGAAAATTGAACAAGTAGTAACATACTCCTAAAGCAAACATGTTTTTACAACGTAAAATGTCTTTATTATCTAATCCGCTTCCTTCTAATGCTGCTTTGGTTAACGTTGTAATCGGAGCAAAAAGAGTGTTATACCCTTCGGCTTTTAATTCTGCGACGGGATTATCTGTTTTAAATCCTGCCTTTTCAAGATTTTGCGGTGTAAAAGCATCTTGGTCTAAAATGATGGTTGCGTCACGTTTTGCCCATTTTAAGTTCGCTTTAAATGCTGCAGGATTCATGGCGACCAAAACATCACAATAGTCTCCGGGGGTATTGACACTGTCTGTTCCAAAGTGTACTTGAAATCCGGATACTCCGGCAATCGTACCTTGAGGAGCTCGTATTTCCGAAGGAAAGTCCGGAAATGTTGCTACGCTATTACCCAAAGCAGCAGAGGTGTCTGAAAAAAGCGTACCCGTAAGTTGCATACCATCACCGGAATCTCCGGTAAATCGGATTACGACCGACTTCTTTTCAATAATTTTTGTACTCATAATTATTTATTTTATTGATTTGTTTACAATTTCTCAAGTTTTTCTACCCACTCATGAAAATGAGAGCATTTCTCCCTTATCTTTTCAATGGAAAGCAACTCCGCAATCAAAGAACCAGAACTTACTTTTTGATACTCTGGAATTTGTTGAATAATTCTATGAGATGGCGAAGTTTCTCTCTTATCATTTACTAATTCCGGATTATTATTGCACTGTTCCAACAGTTGTTTTTTTAGATTCTGTACTTCAATTTTTCTATCTTCATACTCCAATAGCAACATATCTATATCCGTAAAAAGTAAGGCTTCAAACTCATGTAGTTGAATATACGGAGTAAACCTGTGGTCATTTATATCTTTGGCAAACGCCTCTTCAATACATTTTACTTTTTGGTATGGGTCGCTTAATTTTTGAGCATCGGAGTATCCTGGAAAATCATTAGGTAAAGCATAAAAATCAAACATGGTCGAAAATCTCACATTTTGTGTCTTTTGCTCTTTCATCCATTGTACAATATCCTCCTTTGCTTTTCTATAAGTGGTCATTCCCCCTCTCTGTTTATGTTCTCTACTGGTCAATACACTTCTAACATCGCAGTAAATTCCAAACTGTTGTAAATGTTCAGATAAAACATCTTTTACAAACTGAAGTTCTGTTTTTCCTTCTGTTGTTATATTGAGTCGAATATATTTACTCATGGGTTACCTCCCAATATATTTTTATTCCAAATCTCACTCAACGTATAATCTTGCATCCAATAGTTCAAATCTTCTGTAGTAAATTTTTTGAAAATACTTGAGTTTGATTTCGGATCGTGTTCTATTACCGTAATTTGTTCTGGGATAAACTCATCTAACAATGCAGGACTTTGTGTGGCTAAAATTACTTGAGCATGACGGCTTGCTATTTTTATCATACTCGCCAATGCTGTAATAGCAAATGGGTGTAAACCAAGTTCGGGTTCATCTAACACAATAACCGAGGGTAAATTTTGAGGAGGTTGTAACAACAATGCAGTTAAGGCAATGAAACGCAAAGTTCCATCTGATAATTGATGTACTCCAAATTTATATTCAGGTACATTGTCGCCAAACCAGTCCAGCAAAATATAGTTATTGTTACTTGATGACGGCTGTAATGAAAAATCTCGAAAATGAGGAAATACCTGTTTTACATGCCTTACAATTTTTTGATAGTAAGGATATGTTGTTGAATTTTCCTTCATTCCATAAAGAAAAGCAGGAAGATTACCGCCATCGCTGTACAAAAAATCGTCTTGGTTGATATAACTTGAACTTCTAATTTTTGATGTAGCAGAAGTATCATGAAACTGATAAACCATACATTTTTTCAATAATGTATAGATAATTTTTATTGGGGTAAGGTCTTTTAATTTAGGAAGGTCTAATTTCAATCCACTCTCTTTTGTACCAGATATTGGCAATTCAATATCTCGCAATTGTGAATACTTTTTCTTGTCTTGAAAAGATAAAATCTCATGCGTGAAAATTAAACTGTCTTGTGCAGCATGAACAAGAGAAAAATAATATTTATCATAATAAGATTCATTCCCAAACTCAAGTTTAGCCGACAACTTTGATGTTGTTTTTGCTCCAAAATGCAGTACAGAGTTAGCACCACCCAATTGTCCTATGTATTGCTGTAAAGCACCTGTCATCATGTATCCTATCATCTTGAAAAATGAAACTACATTGCTTTTCCCTGAGCCATTAGCACCAATAAGTACTGTAATATCTCCAAACTCAATGGTATGATCATCCTGATTAAATGATTTAAAACCACTGAGGGTCATTTTTTTTAGTTTGATGATATTGTGCTTTGGTCTCATGATTTTTACTTTTGATTTTTTGCAATCAATGCAGCTCCGTAGGCTCCCATCAACTCTGGTATTTTACTGCAAGTTACTTTTCTCCCCACCATTTTTTCCAATGCTCGCTGTATGGAAGCATTTTTAAAAGCACCTCCTTGCACAACAATATGTTCTCCCATTTCCTCCAAGTCATTAAACTTTAAAACCTTGTGCAAACAATTTCTAATAATAGAATATGACAGTCCTGCTGCAATATCGGCAACTGTAGCCTTTTCTCGTAATGCTTGTTTTACTTTAGAGTTCATAAACACCGTACATCGCGTACCTAAATCGTAAGGTTGTTCAGCCTCACATGCCAATACAGCAAATTCCGGTGCGGTGTACCCCAAAGATTTAGCAAATGTTTCTACAAAAGAACCGCACCCCGAAGAACATGCTTCATTCAACTCAATACGACTAATTTCACCATTCTTGATAAAAATGGCTTTCATATCCTGTCCTCCGATGTCTAATACAAACGACAATTTTGGATTCAAGAAATGTGCCGCCGTGTAATGTGCCACAGTCTCTACCACTCCGTAATTTATTCCAAATGCGGCTTTAATCAAATCTTCACCATAACCCGTAACCGTACTTTTTACAATGTCTATTTTTTTTCCGGAAGCATTTACTTCCTCCTGAAACTTCCTCAAACCTTCTTTTACGGTATTCAGAGGATTGCCATTGTTGTGTGCATAGTATCTGAACAATAATTCATTATCATCTCCTATTACCGCAATTTTTGTAGTTGTAGAGCCACTGTCAATTCCTAAAAAAGCATTATGAGAAAGATAATCTTTGACCTCTATTTTTTTCACCAACTCTACCTCTTTTTCTTTGGTTATCCAAAAATTATATTCTTCTTTATCTGCAAATAATTTAGGTAAACTTTGGGTACGAGTTTCTATTTCTATTTTTTCTTTCTGTACTCTGTCTATCAGTTCCTGTATAGAAAATTCATTTTCATCCATTTCTATTAATGCTGCTCCCAATGCAGAAATTAATGCAGGATGATCTGCTTTCACCACATCCAAGGGTGAAATATTGAGTACTTTTAGAAAATAATCTTGTATTTTGGGTAGAAAAGAAAACGGACCTCCGCTAAACAATATTTTAGGAACAATATCAGCCGCACGTGCTAAAGTATTGACGGTTTGTACGGCTATGGCATGATAAATTGACGCAATAATATCAGACTTTGTCACTTCTCTACTGATTAAATTTTGCACATCTGTTTTGGCAAATACACCACAACGTGAAGCAATGGGGTAAACTGTAGCATTATCTTCTAAATGATTATCCAAATCCAAAATATTGATGTTCAATAGAGCGGCCATTTGATCTATAAAAGCACCTGTACCTCCGGCACAATTACCATTCATTCGAATGTCAGGCTGTCTGTCCGGATGAAAGAAAATCATTTTGGAATCCTCACCTCCCAAATCAATCAACGTTCTTACATCTTTATATTGCTTGAAAATCAAAGCAGAAGCCGCCACCACTTCTTGTACAAAAGGTAATTCACCTGCTTCTGCAATCCCCATTCCGGCAGAACCCGTAACTGCTATTTCTACATCTAAATTACCAAATTTTTCCGTAATTTGGTGTAAAAACAAAGAAACCGTTTCTTTTATCTTGGTATTATGTCTTTGGTAATGATGATACACAATTGTATTATCATTATTTAACAACACTATTTTTGCCGTTGTTGAACCTACGTCTAATCCTAAACGATATTTTTGCTGCATACTGTAAATCTAACTACTTAATATCAAATTAAAATGACACAAAAGTAAAAAAAAATATTGAGGTTACTTCACAGAAATATTATTTTTTTATCACTACGAAGGAAGAAAATAGTGAAAAAGTTATATAATAATATGAGGCATTTAGGTCACGTTTCTGTTATTTACCAAACTTCACGCCTTTCATTGAGCAAATTTAAAGTATATTTAAATCTTTCTCTATTCAAATTGTCCCTTAAATACTTTTCAAAAATAAGACAAAGCATAACGATATTAGGAATTACCGAATAATAAGTTTACCTTTGTCGCCATAAACAACTGAGTTTATACTGACATCTTCTTTGTACCGTTTGACTTTACTTACTTCTTGAGTAAAGTATCCATTCCCAAATTCGACATCATTATCAATTCCTTTGTTCGAAGTATCAACAGTCGCTTGATGCTTTGTATTAAGCATTACAAGCGACATACATTAAAATATAATGATGAAATCTTTTTTTATTGGTGGTTTTGAAGTTAAACTTCCTATTATACAGGGAGGGATGGGCGTTGGAGTATCCTTGTCAGGATTAGCTGCCGCGGTTGCCAACGAAGGAGGAATCGGAGTGATTTCCTGCGCTGGAATGGGACTTTTACACCGTCAAGAAAAAAGTAATTATTTTAGTGATTGTATTTTTGGACTAAAAGAAGAATTACGCAAAGTGCGTGAAAAATCAAAAGGAATTATCGGAGTTAACATAATGGTAGCCATGTCTAATTATATTGATATGGTAAAAACGGCAATTTCTGAAAAAGTAGATATTATTTTTTCGGGAGCCGGACTTCCTCTAAACCTTCCCTCTTATCTTGAAAAAGACAATAAAACACTTCTTGTACCGATTGTGTCATCAGCACGAGCCGCAAAAATTATTTGTCAAAAATGGGATTCGCTTTATAATTATCTTCCAGATGCCATTGTTGTTGAAGGACCTAAAGCTGGTGGACATCTTGGATTTCGACGTGACCAAATTGGAGATGACAATTATTCTCTTGAAAACCTAATTCCTGAAGTTGTTACCATTGCTGCTGAATATCAAGAACAAAAAAATATTCCGGTCATTGCAGCCGGAGGTATTTCAACAGGTCAGGATATTTTACGTTTTATTAATCTTGGAGCATCAGGTGTACAAATGGGCAGTATATTCGTTCCCACTACAGAGTGTGATGCTTCTGAATTATTCAAACAATCTTACATAAACTCCACGGCTGAAGATATTATTATAATTAACAGCCCTGTGGGAATGCCCGGACGAGCCATTACCGGAAAATTTATAAACAAAATTAATGAAGGATTAACCAAACCTAAAAGTTGTCCGTTCCACTGTATTAAAACTTGCGAATATCAAACAAGTGAATATTGCATTATCAAAGCATTATATCATGCTGCCAAAGGGGATTTAAGTAAAGGTTATGTATTTGCCGGAGCGAATGCTCATTTGGCTGAAAAAATCAGTACGGTACCAGAAGTTATCGCGCGCCTGAAAGAAGAATATTCTCTCAATGAAGGTTAAGTATAGTTTCTTCATTTATCTAAATACATTTTACAAATAAAATAAAACTCATTACTACAACATTCATTACTGCTAAAAAATCTTAGAATGGCAAAACGAATCACGACCGGAAAAAAAGACAGGGAAAAACTAAAACAACAAAAACGTGTGGAAAAACAGAAACGTAAAGAAGAACGTCAAAGTTCCGGCACACGATCGTTTGAAGAGATGTTAGCATATACAGATGAAAACGGAATTTTACATTCTACACCACAAGAAAAATCTAAAGATAGTATTGATATCAGTGACGTCGTAATTTCAACTCCCAAACAAGAAGAAATAACCAACAATATTCACAACGGCCGCGTAGAACACTTCAACGTTTCTAAAGGTTACGGCTTCATCAAAGATTCAGACAATAACGAACAATACTTTTTTCATATATCATCGGCTCCTACCAATATTGCAGAAGGAGACAAGGTAACATTTGAAATTGAACATGGAACTCGCGGAGTAAACGCAGTACACATATCAATCATAAACAAATAATTATTAATTAAACAAAAAAAACAAAATGAACATTTATGTTTCAAACTTAAGCTGGAATACTAATAACGAAAGCTTACAAAATTTATTTTCGCAATACGGAGAAGTATCCTCGGCAAACATTATCACAGACCGAGAAACCGGAAGATCTAGAGGTTTCGGATTTGTAGAAATGCCCAACGATACAGAAGCAAAAAGTGCCATTGAAGAATTGAACGAAACCAATTTTGAAGGTAAAACAATTAGCGTTAATGTAGCACGTCCCAAAGCGGATAGAAGTTCTACTAATAATCGCGGTGGAGGATATAACAGTAGAAGATACTAAGAATAACCTAAAACGATATTCCAAATATTATTAGTATTTGTAAAAAGGCAGATACTAATAATATTTTATTGGTACAACCTCCTTTGATATGCTGATTTTTCATTTGAAAAATTTAGTTTATACTCTTTTTGCAAATCATCGGCATTTTTTCCTAAAAAAATATTACCTTTGCAGCCATTATTCATTATCACAGAAGATAAATTATGTATTTAACGTCAACCCAAAAAACTGAAATTTTCAGTAAATACGGAAAGTCTAATACCGATACTGGTTCTCCTGAGAGCCAAATAGCGTTATTTTCATACCGTATCAATCATTTAACTAAGCACTTGGAAAAAAATAAAAAAGATTTTGGAACCAAGCACTCTTTGTTAAAACTTATTGGTAAACGTAGAGGTCAACTTGATTACCTTAAGAAGATTGATATTGTACGTTATAGAGCAATTATAAAAGAGTTAGGCTTACGTAGATAGTAGAATACAAAAGGCAAATAGTTTGCCTTTTGTATTTTTTACAATTACATAAACAGCAAGTTATTTTTATGGATTTTGCAAGTTATTTGCGACAAATACCCGACTGTCCCCAGCCGGGTGTTATATATCAAGATATTACTACTCTACTAAGCAATGGAGAAGTACTTCATGCTTTAATCGACCATTTATCTGAACATTTTCAAAATAAAAAGATTACAAAAATCGTGGGAATTGAATCTCGAGGATTTTTGTTAGCATCGGCATTAGCCTATAAACTTTCAGCCGGATTAGTCTTGATCCGAAAAAAGGGAAAGTTACCTTGGAAAACTTTCTCAGAAGAATATGATTTGGAATATGGTAAAGACACTATTGAAATTCACGCAGACGCATTAACTTCTGACGATCATGTTTTATTGATTGATGATATTATTGCAACCGGAGGTACTGCTTTTGCTGCAATAAAACTTATTGAGCAATTTCAAATTCCAAAATCACAAATATCCATTGGTTTTTTATTAGATATATCATACGTAACAGGAGAATCTAAAAACCTACTCAAATCCTACAATTATTATTCAGTAATTACCACTTAAAAATTACTTTTCATGTTATATAATGCCATACAAAAAAAGATTACACTTGCCGATGGTCGAGTGATAGAAATAGAAACCGGAAAATTAGCCAAACAAGCCGATGGTGCTGTTGTTGTTAAAATGGGTAACACAATGCTTTTAGCTACCGTAACTTGTGCAAAAGACGCTAAACCCGATGTCGATTTTATGCCGTTGCAGGTAGAATATAAGGAAAAATTTGCCGCTGCAGGACGTTTCCCCGGTGGATTCTTAAAGCGCGAAGGTAGAGCCGGAGATGCAGAAATATTAGTCTCTCGATTGGTTGACCGAGCATTGCGTCCTTTATTTCCCGATAATTTTCATGCAGAAGTGTATGTAACTATTAATTTAATTTCGGCAGATAATGATATTATGCCTGACGCATTGGCAGGATTAGCAGCTTCGGCTGCACTTGCCGTAAGTGATATTCCCTTTAATGGCCCTATCTCCGAAGTCAGGGTGGTGAGAATTAACGGACAGTATGTCATCAATCCGAACTTTTCACAAATGCCTTTAGCCGATATTGATATTATGGTCGGTGCTACCTATGAAAATATTCTCATGGTAGAGGGTGAAATGAAAGAAGTATCGGAAGCCGATATGTTAGAGGCAATAAAAATTGCTCACGAAGAAATCAAAAAACACTGTTTAGTACAAAATGAACTGACAGAAGCCGTAGGTAAAACGGTAAAGCGTGATTATTGCCATGAAGTCAATGATGAAGAATTACGTAAACAAGTTCATAAGTTTTGTTATGAAAAATGTTATACCGTAGCCAAATCCGGTCAAAGTAAACACGAACGTTCTGATGCTTTTGAGAAGGTAAAAGGTGAGTTTAAATCAAATTATACTGAAGAGCAATTAACAGAATACGGAACAATGATTGACCGATATTTCCACGATGTAGAAAAAGAGGCGATGCGAAATATGATTTTGAATGAAGGAGTAAGATTAGATGGTCGTCGTTGTGATGAAATACGTCCGATTTGGTGTGAAATTGGTTATTTACCTTCTCCCCACGGATCAGCCATCTTTACCCGTGGAGAAACGCAGTCTCTTACTACTGTAACCTTAGGAACTAAATTAGATCAAAAACAATTAGACGAAGTTTTAGTACAAGGAGAAGAACAATTTGTATTACATTATAACTTTCCACCCTTTTCAACGGGTGAAGCAAAAGCCGCAAGAGGCATAGGACGCAGAGAAGTTGGACACGGAAACTTAGCCCTCAGAGCATTAAAATCGATGATTCCAGTAGGTGAAGAAAATCCTTATGCTGTAAGAGTTGTGTCAGATATTTTAGAAAGTAACGGTTCGTCTTCTATGGCAACTGTTTGCGCCGGTACCTTAGCATTAATGGATGCCGGAGTAAAAATTAAAAAACCTGTTTCAGGAATTGCGATGGGATTAATTTCTGACAATTCCAGTAAAAAATATGCCGTACTTTCTGACATTTTAGGAGATGAAGACCACTTGGGAGACATGGATTTCAAAGTTTGCGGTACAAAAGACGGTATTACGGCAACGCAAATGGATATAAAAATCGATGGTTTAAGTTATGAAGTATTGGCCAAAGCTTTAGAACAAGCCAAACAAGGAAGACTACATATTCTTGGAAAAATAACTGATACTATTGCCGAGCCACGTGCAGATTTTAAACCTCATGTACCACGAATAGAACAAATTATTGTTGATGGTGATTTTATCGGTGCAATTATTGGTCCCGGCGGAAAAATAATTCAGGAAATGCAGAAAACAACCGGTTGTACTATTACCATTACTGAAAAAGACAGCAAAGGAATTGTTGATGTTTTTGGCCCGACCAAAGAAGCCATAGACCAAGCAATGAAACAAATAAAAGGTATTGTTACTTTACCTGAAGTGGGTAATGTGTATCAAGGCACTGTAAAAAGTATTGTTGACTTTGGAGCATTTGTAGAAATTTTACCGGGAAAAGAAGGCTTATTACACATTTCAGAAATTGATTATGCACGTGTCAACAAAGTGGAAGATGTGTTGAAAGTTGGAGATACGGTAGAAGTTAAATTAATTGAGTTTGAGAAAGGAGGGAAATTAAGACTCTCTAAACGAGCATTGACAACTCCGCCGGAAGGTTGGGTGGCCCCGGAGCGTAAACCAAGACCTACAGGTGGAGATCGAGATCGACGTAAGTTTAGTAAGTAAAATATTTATTTCAGAAATACATAGAATAAGTCGAGTGTCCTTCCACTCGGCTTATTATGTTTAAGTCCATATTTATTATTTATCATGAAAGCAAATTTATTATTATTTTTTATCCTTATTTTATTGATAAGCATTCGTTGCACGGAGAAAAAAAATCAAACAATGTTTGTACTTGACAACAAGTTAGACATTGTTGGTCAACAAACGCTTACCCCTGAAATTCTTTGGAAATTCGGAATCATAACAGAATATGCAATTTCTCCGGTCGGAGGCTTTGCTGTTTGTGTTGTTCAACATTACAATCTAAAAGACAACCAAGGGTTAGGAGCCATTTATCTTATAGATTTACAACAGCAGGAACAAAATCCTGTACGTATTACCGATTTTGACAAATCGGTATGGAATGTTGAGTGGTCAAAAGACGGAAAAAGATTGCGTTTTTTAAGTAAAGATGCTCTGAAAGTAAGTCAGATTTATGAGTATCATTTAGCCAGCAAGAAAGAAACACAACTCACCAAGTCTGATAAAAATATAGACCATTTTAAATTTTCTCCGGACAATAGTAAAGTACTATATGTGCAACGCGTAAAAATCAAACCCGAAGTTAGTGAAACATATCCCGATTTACCTAAAGCCAATGTCCGCATTATTACCGATTTAATGTACAGACACTGGGATACTTGGGACAACGGCGAATATGCCCATCTTTTTGTTGCCACAGCCGGAAATTACGGTAAAATCATTAACCATAAAGACATCACCGCCGGTGAGGCTTGGCATACTCCATTATCTCCCTACTTTGATTATAGCGATATTCAATGGGATACACAAAATGAAAAAATATACTATGTATCAAAAAAACTGACAGGAATTGCTGCCGCTATCAATACAAACAGTGATGTTTATTGTTATGATGTGAAAAATGAAACCACTGTTAATCTTACAGAAAGTAATAAAGGATATGACACTCATCCACTACCCTCTCCCGACGGTAAAAAATTAGCATGGTTAAGCATGGTAACACCCGGATATGAAAGTGATAAAAACAGATTGATGATTATGGATTTGAATACAAAATCTGTTGCTGAAGCATCATCTACGATTGATAACAGCGTTACTAAAATGGTTTGGAAAAATGACGGTCAAGGATTGTTTTTAATTTCAGGAATTGACGGTACTCACCAAATTTTTGATTACAATTCATCAGACAATAATATTCGACAATTGACTAAAGGTTGGCATACGTACAGCGATATTGCACTTTCTGAAAACGGATTAATCGGTAAAAAAACATCGATGACCTCTGCGCCCGAATTATATAAAATCAACACCTCTACCGGTGCTGAAACCCCACTGACACGCATCAATCGACATCTTTATGAATCTTTGGTTTTCGGTAAAATTGAATCTAAAATCATCAAAACCCAAGATTGGAAAGATATGCAAGTGTGGATGATTTATCCGCCCGATTTTGACTCTACCAAAACTTACCCCGCACTGCTTTATTGCCAAGGAGGACCTCAACAAGCCATTACTCCGACTTGGGGAAATCGTTGGAATTTCCAACTATTGGCAGCACAAGGTTTTATTATTATTGCGCCCAACCGACGAGGGACACCAACTTTTGGTTCTGAATGGTTAAAACAAATTTCAGGAGATTATTCTGGTAAAAATATCCAGGATTATTTAACGGCGGCAGATATGGCGGCAAAGTTACCTTATGTTGATAAAAATCGTATGGGTGCATTAGGTGCCAGTTACGGAGGATATTCTGTTTATTATTTAGCCGGTGTACATCAAAAAAGATTTAAAGCATTTATGTCGCACTGCGGAATGTTTAATCTTGAAAGTTTTTACGGCACGACAGAAGAACTCTTTTTTGCCAACCATGACATTGGAGGGGCTTATTGGGATAAACAAAATTATACCGCTCAACGATCATACGCCAATTCTCCCCACAAACTTGTACAGAATTGGGATACACCCATTTTAATTACCGTAGGAGAACATGATTATCGAGTAACTTACGACCAAAGTTTACAAGCTTTTTCGGCTGCTCGACTTAAAGGATTGCCGGCTAAAATGCTATTTTTTCCCGAAGAAACTCATTTTGTAGCCCAACCTCAAAATGCTGTTTTATGGCAAAAAGAGTTGTTAGGATGGTTTAGAGAATACTTGCAACCGAAAGCAGAATAACAGAGACTGTAAATGATTAAATTATTAGTGGTAGGAAAAACTACGGATAATTCGGTTATACACCTTACGGAAGAATATTTAAAACGCATTCATCGATACTGTTCATGCAAAGTAACTGTCATTCCGGCTTTAAAAAATGTACAAGCAGTCAGTGTTGAGGAAATTAAAAAACGGGAAGGAGATTTATTAATCAATGCGATGGAGTCTAAAGATACGGTCATTTTATTAGATGAATCGGGAGAAAGTTACACCTCTGTAGCTTTCTCTCTTTTTTTACAACGCTCTATGAATACCCATCGCTCTATTGTTTTTGTCATCGGCGGTGCTTATGGGTTTTCTGAAAAAGTCTATCAACGAGCAACTCATAAAATGGCTTTATCACCCATGACCTTTTCTCATCAAATGGTGCGCATTATTTTTCTGGAACAACTTTATCGAGCCTTTACTATTTTGAATAACGAACCCTATCATCACGCATAACATGACACAAGAGTTATTATCTGCCATAGCATTTTCTCTTATTCCGAAAGTGTCCTGCAAATTATTGCAATCTATAGTCAACAGGTTTGAATCCATCGAAGAAGTCTATGCTCAACCTTTCAAAGAATTATCATCAGTCAAAGGAATGACTGACGAAATTTGTTCCGCCATTCTTTCCAAATCCACTTTTGCTACTGCTGAAGCGGAATTGTTATTCATTGAGAAAAACAAGATTCAAACATATTATTATTATCACGACCATTATCCATCTCTGCTGCAAGAAATTGAAGATGCCCCCATTTTGTTGTACGGCTTAGGTAGAATGGATTTCAACAAACCGGCTTTAAGTATTGTTGGTACTCGGCACGCCACATCTTACGGCAAAAAACTATGTGAAGATTTGGTCAATGAAATTGCACAAAAGCAGTACAATATTAATATTATAAGTGGGCTGGCGATGGGAATTGACGGATATGCACATACAACCGCGATTCATCAACAATTAGATACAATTGCTGTTTTGGGGCACGGATTAGATATGATTTATCCGCCGCAACATAAAAACATCGCCACGCAAATGATAGCAAAAGGGGGATTGTTAACAGAGTTTCCGAGTAAAACCCGCATTACAGGAACTAACTTTTTGAGTCGGAACAGAATTATTGCAGGATTATCTCAAGGTGTAATCATTGTGGAGTCGGCATTTCGAGGTGGCGCTTTAAATACGGCATGTTTGGCACAACTCTATAATCGTGAAGTGATGGCATTTCCGGGTAAAGTACAAGATAAAATGTCCGTAGGATGTAATAATCTCATCAAAACACAAAGAGCAATATTGATTTCCGGGTTCCAAGATGTAGAAACTATTTTGAATTGGAGTAGCCAAGCCAAACCTAAAGAAAAAAAGATGTTGAATATTAATTTATTCGACAATTTTTCTCCGGAGCAGCAAAAAATCTTGCAACTTTTGAATCTCCATGAAACAGAATTTTCTGACAATATTGCCCGCCATCTAACATTAAGCATTGCCCAAACTAATACATTATTATTAGATTTGGAGTTGCAAGGTATCATTACCTCTTTGCCAGGAAAAAAGTACAAAATAGCATAAGAGGGTTATTCTCAACGAGAACAAATCTTAAGAGGAGTTCCTTACAATACTGAATTAAAATATATTGAGTGTTGTAAGTATAGTGTTTCCAATATAACACGATAAAATACTTGTGATAATTCTATCATAAAATCAAAATAAGTTAATATTTAACTTAACTTATTTTGCCTTCTCCAAAAAAATCAAATATAAGCAATCAAATATCCTCTAACTTAGGAATGCCAAAACATACATTAATTTAGATTACTTAAAGTATTGCACTTCAAAAAGCATATTTACATAGTACTTTATTAACTTTTTTAATTATTTATTTCAACAATAAAGTATCTCAAAATACGTTTACACTTTATTGCTTTTTTGCGAGAATATTTATTTGTAATTATCCAAAGTCTATTCAACAACATATAACAACGTAAATTCACTTAATACATTAAACTAATAAAACATGAAACACAAAAATTATTTTACGATTCTCTTAATCTTTTGGATTCTAAAATTGCCATTTAACGCTATAGGACAAAATTATAGCGGAGGTAATGGAACAGAATTAAATCCATACAAAATCAGCACCGTTGAAGATTTACAATACTTAAGTTCTGCCGTCAATAACGGTAATCGGTATCGCAACACTTACTTTTTGCTGACAACAGATCTTGACCTTAAAACTGTTTGTGGGGATGGAACAAACGGTTCTGTCAGCGCCAACTGGACTCCTATTGGAAATTACGGTCAACCGTTTTGTGGAGATTTCAATGGTGGAGGACATAGCATCAGTGGATTATATGCCAATGGTCAGAATTATGTCGGACTTTTTGGCTGCATAGAAGCAAGTACGGTCAAAAGAGTTACACTTGTTAATCTTTATGTGAGGGGAGAGGATTTGATTGGCGGGGTTGTAGGGGCAATTAAACCCTATGATGGCAATTCTCGAATTGAGGGAGTACATGTCATCGGCGGACAAGTCATTGGAACTGCTCTCAGACCAAACATAGGGGGAATTGTCGGAGGTTGTTTCCCTTTAAGTGGCATTTATTTTGACATTATTGGCTCTACAGTGTCAGGAGTTTCGTTCTCTTACAAAACTCAAACGGCAGTTGCTACTAGTATGCCCTTTGGAAGTATCATCGGTCTTTCACGCGGTCATATCATTGCTTGTCTGTCTGTGAATAACACTTTTTCAGCACATGAACAAGGTGGGGCGATTGTGGGTGAAAACTATGGGGCGATTTCTCATTGCTACTTCTCTTCTAACATCAATCTTTCTAATGGATTGGTTAACAACTACGGTACCATAAATGACGTTAATACTAAAACCATTGCCGAAATGAATAACGCCAATACTCTTGCAATTCTGAATGAAGCATTAGTTAACAATGGCTCAGGAGTCGTTTATGTGGCAGACAATATAAGCACTCCAACAACAAGACTTAGAATTTCATATGATTTAATATTCAATCCCAATGGTGGAGTAATCTCAGGGTCCTCTACAAAAACAATCACTTATGGCTCTGCCATAGGAGAACTTCCAACTCCCACAAAAGAAGGAAGTCATTTCATGCACTGGACTATTGGTGATACAATAATTACTCCCACTACAATTTGGACTTATGAAAGACCTAAAACCGCTGAAGCGAAATGGTATCATGTAGTAACATTTGATACAGATGGAGGTTCCACTGTTAACTCCATTAATGTTAATCCCGGACATGGAATACAACAGCCTATCTCTCCTCACAAAACAGGATTTCTCTTTTTTGGATGGTATAAAGATGCGGCATGTACAAACAAATGGGAATTTGGCACTGATAAAGTTTTAACGAATACGATATTATACGCTAAGTGGGTCAGCGAAACATCTGAGGTTGTCATAAGTTTTAACAGCGATGGAGGTTCTCCTGTCGCATCACAAACTATCACTGTCGGTTCACTGCTCACTCCTCCAACACCTCCTACTAAAGCCGAACGTGTTTTCGGCGGTTGGTATAAAGCGTCAAATCTATACTCAACCAATAGATGGGATTTTGAAAAAGACAAAGTAATGGAAAATCTGACGTTATATGCCCGGTGGATAACTAAAGACCTTATGTTTTACGTAGGATTTCTAAATCATGACAACACTCTTATTAGTAGTACTAATGTACCTTACAACAGTTTGCTTTCGCGTCCGGAAGACCCAATTGACAACGACGGTTCTTCTGTCTTTGAATGGATAGATTTTAATCGGAATGTTTTTTGGAATTTTGATAAAGACAGGGTTACAGATATGACCACCCTGACCCTTAGAAGAATCAATATAAATGAACAATTTACGGTAAGCTTTCACAGTAACGGAGGATCTTCGGTGGCTCCACAAACTATCAATGCCCTTCAACTCATAACAAGCCCTGCTCCACCAACAAAAGCACGCTCTGTATTCGAAGGTTGGTATAAAGATATATTACTCAATAACGCTTGGGACTTTAATACCGAAAAAATCACAGGAAATACTACACTATATGCTAAGTGGAGCACAGCAACAACTTATACTGTAACCTTTGAGAGTAACGGAGGTTCTGCGATTGTCGCACAGACCGTCAAAGCAAACCCGGAACAACTCATCATTCCACCAACTCCACCTACAAAAACTGGTTATGTTTTTGCAGGTTGGTATAAAGATGCACAATTTACTACGGTTTGGAATTTTGGTCAAGACAAAGTAACTGAAAGTATGACACTGTACGCCAAATGGACGATTAATGTAGTCAATCATTATACTGTAACATTCAACTCCAATGGTGGTTCTAACATAAATTCCATTACTTTGCAAGGCAACAATATACTCAGACGTCCGGCAAATCCAATCAAGGAAGGCTATACTTTTGGTTCTTGGTATAAAGATCCATCTTTGACTACTCCTTGGAATTTTAGCAAAGATAAAGTTACAAACCACATTACACTATATGCAAAATGGATTACTCTCACATTTAAAGTAGCATTTGCAAGTAACAAAGGAACTGCTGTAGAAACTATAACTGTAGATTATAATTCTACTTTCGATCGCCCTAAGAATCCGACCAGAAGTGGTTATACATTTGATGGTTGGTATAAAGAATATACATTACAAACTCCTTGGAACTTTAACAGCGACAAAGTCTCAAAAAATACAACACTATATGCTAAGTGGGCTACACCTACAAGCATTACAAAGGAAGAAAAATTATTAAAACTTTATCCTAATCCTGCCACTACCGAATTGAAAATTGAAAATATTGCATTAACCGGAGCAGAAATCATTCAAATATTTGACCTAACGGGCAAACAAGTATTACAGGTTATGCCGGGAGAAGTTATAGATATATCACCTTTGCCAAAAGGAATTTATTATCTTAAAGCTGGAGAGTATATGGCTAAGTTTATAAAAAAGTAAACACCATTTTTCACCATTTTTAAAGGGCTGATTTCACAACGTGGGATCAGCCCTTTAAAATAATAATGTGAACAAAGTAATTGTTTTGTTCATGCTCAATAAGGCAAAACCTCAGAACCACCTTCAAGGGTTTATATTAATAAATCAACTTACCTTTATTGATAATCTTGATGAACTATTAATAAACTAACTTGCCTTTATTAATAATCTTGATGAATTATTAATAAATCTACTTGTCTTTATTAATAATTCTAGTGAACTATTAATAAGTCCACTTACCTTTATTAATAATCTTGATAAACTATTAATAAACTCACTTGCCTTTATTAATAATCTTGATAAACTATTAATAAATCTACTTACCTTTATTAATAATCCTGATGAACTATTAATAAACTCACTTACCTTTATTAATAATCTTGATAAACTATTAATAAATCTACTTACCTTTATTAATAATCCTGACCTACTATTAATAAGTCCACTTACCTTTATTAATAATCTTGATAAACTATTATCTAATAGATTAAAGATTATATATTCTAAGGGCAAACCTTATTTATATCAAAAAACTCAATGGTTTTTTGGAAACAAATCAGTACTTTTGTCTCCTAATTTAAAAGAAAACAATTCATGGCATTGATAGAGGTTTTGAAGTCAAAGATTCATCGCGCTAAAATTACGGAAGCAAACTTAAACTACGTAGGAAGCATTACCATTGACGAAGATTTAATGGATGCTGCGGGGCTTGTAGAGTATGAAAAAGTGAGTATTGTCAATATTAATAACGGAGAACGTCTTGCCACTTATGTTATTAAAGGCAAAAGAAAAAGTGGCGTAATTTGTTTAAACGGTGCAGCAGCAAGAAAATGCCAACCCGAGGATTTAGTCATCATCATGGCATATACCTATCTTTCTCCGGACGAGGTTAAGGGACACCAACCAAAAGTTGTTTTTCCCGACTCTACAAGTAATTTATTAGTGTGAGTTTGTGATGGGAAAAACCCTCAGGTATATTGTCTTTTTAATTTTTGGGATTATACTGCTTTACATTTCATTCAAGGAAATAGAGTGGGTACAATTTTGGAATAAATTAAAAACCGCTAAACTTTACTATCTGATACTTTCAATGGTTGCAGCATTATTGGCATACTATATTCGCAGTTTACGGTGGAATTTATTACTAAAACCCATTGGGGTAGAAACCCATTCGACTACTCTTTTTCATAGTATTTCGTTCGGCTATCTTTGTAATTTAGCCTTTCCTCGATTGGGAGAGATTGCCAGACCCGGTACAGCAGCAAAACTTACGAACCATAATTTCAGTAAACTTTTCGGAACCATTGTTGTTGAACGGTTGATTGACACCATCACCCTCTTTGTTCTACTTTTGGTGGTGGTTGTCATAAATTTTCAACTTTTCGGGCACTTTTTTGTTGAAACAATTTTTTTCCCTTTTTTTAAACTTCACACCACAAGCACTGTTATTCTCTTATCGGTCATCATTCTTTTGGTCGGCGGAGTGATTTATTTTCGCCGCGTTATCTGTAAAAGAATAAAGTTCCTGCAAGATTTTGTAAACGGCATGAAAAGTTTATTGCATCTTCAATCTCCCTTTTTATTTATCTTTTACACTTTGTTATTATGGGGAGTATATTGGTTTATGGGCTGGATTGTACTGTTTTGTTTACCGGCAACCTCGGTGTTGACACTTACAGACGGGTTGTTTATTTTGATATTGGGTTCCTTAGGACTTTTAGCTCCTACACAAGGAGGAATCGGAGCCTACCATTTTATTATTTCTTTAGGGCTAACCATTTTTGGCATCAGTCGAGAAGACGGGTTATTGTATGCAACGCTATCTCATACAAGTCAGGTTATTTTCACCCTTCTTGTCGGTTTGGCTTCTTATCTCTGGATTTTATTGAAAAGACGTAACATCTCTAAATGACCTGCAAAGGTATTCCGTTTATGTATTTTAAGACGATAGAAATACTCAATTTTCGTAATCTTACAGAGGTCAGTATTGATACTTTTAATACTATTAATATATTTTCCGGAATAAACGGTGTTGGTAAAACTAATATTTTAGAAGCTATTAATTATTTGTCATTGACCAAAAGTTGTTTTGGCTATAGCGACAAACAAAATATTAATCACCAAGCTGATTTTTTTTTAATTAAGGCATCAGTAAAAAATGCCGTAGAACATCTGGAATTAAGTTGCAGTTATACCCAAGAGGGAAAAAGGTTTAAATTAAACGGAAAAAATTACTCCAAACTTGCAGACCATATCGGTTTAATTCCGGTTGTAATGACCTCGCCGCAAGATCATAAATTAATTGAAGACGGAGGTGAAGAACATCGACGATTTTTAAATACAGCATTGTCTCAGATAAACAAAAGTTATTTGGAAAGTGTCATGCACTACAATCTTTTGCTGAACAATAGAAATGTGTACTTAAGAAACAATGTCCGAGTAGATGTTCATGTCATAGATGCTATTGATTTTAAGTTATTGCATCACGCAAAAAAAATCTATGAAGTTCGTAAAAATTTTATAGCATTGTTGACCGTAAAACTACAGGAGTATTATAATCAAATAGCGCAATCTGACAAAGAAAGTGTAGATATTCTTTACCACTCTCATCTTGCGTCAGACAATTTTGAAGAAGAATACCGCCAACAATTACAAAAAGACATACTGCTAAAGCATACAAGTTTAGGTATTCACCGAGATAAACTTGACTTTTTATTGAATGAAACCCCTATCAGACGTTATGGTTCTCAAGGGCAGCAAAAAACATATTTACTGGCATTACGGTTAGCACAAAGTGTAGTTTTGTCAGAACATTTTCATAAGAAAGTAATCTTATTGTTTGACGATTTATTTGACAAGTTAGATATTCATCGCTCTAAAAATTTATTCAACATTATTTTGACTCTTCCTTACAGTCAAATCTTTATTACCGAAAGTAATATTGACCGCATTCGCCAATTACACTTAGACACCATGCCGGATATCTCCTTGTTTCAAATGTAAAATTACAAGTAACTGTCATTGCTGTATTGTATTGTATTCTTTCATTTTACACTCTTTATGCGTCTTCAAGAAACTGCCAAATTATCAGAAATTATCAAATTGTTTGTTGCCCGTCAAGGATTACAAATAGGGATTGACATTGCCGATATGGAAAAGATTTTTCGGGAAATAGCCGGAAAAACCGTGAGTAAGTATATAAAAACTGTACACTTTCAAGGAGGTTGCTTTTATGTTGCACTTACCTCTTCTGTCGCAAGACAGGAATTGGAATTTTTAGTAGAAGACCTTGATTTAATCAATAAAATGAATCTCGAATTGCCATCTTCACACAAAATTACAAAAATTTATTTCAGATGATTGTCATTGTTGGACCCACCGCTTGCGGCAAAACCACTTTGGCTGTTAAGTTGGCGACACATATTAACGGCGAAATTATTTCTGCCGATTCTCGACAAGTTTATCGAAATATGAATATCGGAACGGGTAAAGATATTGATGAATATGTTGTTCCCTATCACCTTATAGACATTGTAGAGGCAGGAGAGGAGTACACACTTTTTGATTATTTGGAAGCATTTAATATTGCCTATGAAGATATTATTTCACGTTCAAAAGTACCGATTCTTTGCGGTGGAAGCGGAATGTATGTAGAAGCCGCCATAAAAAATTACAATTTACCCCAAGTTCCGCCAAATGCTGCACTTCGAGAAGAATTATCAACTTTAAATACAGAAGAATTAATCGCCAGACTTTCACGCGTCAAATCTTTACACAACACCACCGATATTACTTCCAGAAAAAGATTGATACGAGCAATTGAAATCGGCGAAAACCCCGACAACAAGCAACATTTTACAGCCAAAGCAAGAAATACTGTGATTTTTGGTATTGATATTGATCGTGAAGAGCGTAGAAGGCGTATTACTTTACGATTAGAAGAACGCTTAAAGCACGGATTGGTAGAAGAAGTAGAAATGCTGTTAAGCAATGGCATACCGGCGGAAAGATTGATTTACTACGGCTTAGAATACAAGTTCGTAACACAACATTTATTAGGACAACTCTCTTTTGAGCGTATGAAAGAAGATTTAAACATTGCCATTCACCAATTTGCCAAGCGACAAATGACTTGGTTCAGAGGAATGGAAAGGCGAAACTTACCGATTGTTTGGATTGACGGAACGATGGCTACCACACAACAAAGGGATACGATAATAGGTTATTTAGAAGAAAAATCACTATCTTTGTAACCCGTTTTGATTTTAATGTTATTAACATCATCGACTATATCCATGTCTAAAATTTTATTTGTCCATCAAGAAATCCTTCCTTATGTAGAAGAAAACACCTATTCGCACATCGGTAGATACTTACCCCAGGGAATACAAGAATTAGGACATGAAATACGAACATTTATGCCGCTTTACGGATGTATTAACGAACGAAGAAATCAATTGCATGAGGTGATTCGTTTATCCGGAATGAATATGATTATTAATAGTGATGATCATTCTTTAACCATCAAGGTTACCTCTATTCCATCGGCAAGAATGCAAATTTATTTTATTGATAATGACGATTACTTTCAACGTAAATTTATCACACGCGATGCTCATAATACATTCTTTAAAGACAATGACGAAAGAATGATATTTTTTGCTCGCGGAACATTGGAAACAATCAAAAAATTACGGTGGCAGCCAGATTTAGTACATTGTGCCGGATGGTTTTCAATGATTACACCTCTTATGGTTAAAAAAGGGTTTTTACAAGATCCTCTTTTCCGTAATACAAAAGTGGTCGTTAATCTATATGACGATGACTTTTCTGAAAACTTTGATCCCGATTTTTACAAAAAATTAGTGATGCTGACAATAAAACCTGAAAATTGTGAACTTTTGAAAGAAAATACATTTGAAGGAGTTATGAAGTTTGCATTGTCTTATGCCGACGGATTAATCATCGGAGCAGAAAATGTCAATCAAAATATTGTAGATTACGCCAAGTCATTAAATTTACCCATCTTGCCTTATCAAGGTGCAGAGAATTATTTTCAAGAATACTCTAATTTCTATGAACAAATATTATCGAATCAATAATCTGTTTTTTCTGATTATTTTCTTCCTATCTTCCTGTATTACGATTGACCAGCAGTTTGGAGATGATCTTATTCCTAACGAACAAGACCTTATTGTTTCGCGAAACGTATTGTCGTTATCCAAGTTTGGATATTTAAGTTCTCCCCGTCCCGATTCATTTCCAACATCCGACTTTTCTGTAGGTTTTCTTGGACAAATGACTACTGATGAATTTGGATTCAGCAAAGCATCTATAATGACACAACTGTCTTTAATCAGTCCGGGATTTAAACTTCCGTCTGGTGCTGTCATTGACTCTGTGGTTATGTATGTTGCTTTTACCTCAGATAAATTCGGAGGAACTGGTGATTTAACACTAAAAGTATATGAAGTAATTGACGATCTGACCGACAGTGTTTATTATGGTGCTAACCGTAATTTTCTGAATCATATTCCTAATTACGATAAACTTCTTTGCGCCGGAATATTCAACAAATATACTAAAACCGTAAAAATGAAGGTTGATACGGTCGGTTTATTAAGCAAATTGCAAACGTTTTCAGCCGATAGTTCTTTTAAAAGAGTATTTAATGGTATTTTCATGACCGTAGAAGGTTCTGATGACGGTGCTATAAAAGGAGTTGATTTACTTACTTACAGAACACAAGAAGGAACATACTACGCTTCCACTTATCTAAGATTGCACTATAAATATTTTCACCCGACAGCACAACGGGATACAGTGGATGCTTATACCTATATTTGTCAGTCCAGAGAAACACAAGATAAACGTTTCTTAATTGTGGAACACGACCCAACTTATGGTGAGATAAATCAAAATCTTACGCCCGCCATTTCTTATACGCAAGGGCTTTACGGCAATATCGGAAGTTTGAAATTTAATCGTGATGCCATTGAACAAAATATTGGTATTGATTTGGAGTCGATAGCCATCAACAGAGCCGAATTGCGGTTAAAACTTCAGCATCCTTTGGATATTGAACGGTTAGACAGTTTTTATACCCCTTTGATTGGTACATACACCAAAGAGTGGAATAAAGACAAACTGGCTTATTATAGTTATACTTTAGATTTCAATAAATATATATCAGCCCTTTCGCAAGGCTTATCAAGTACTTATGACGGCGCTCTCAATCGCACAACAGGTACCTATAACATTGAAATTACCCATGCAATGAATAATCTTATTCGTACCGGTAGTTGGCAAGATTCTTTATTATTACTTCCTCAAAGTTACGGACAATCCTGTAAAAGTGCCGCTTTTATTACCGATTCTACCCAACTGGTACTTACTTACGTTCGTAAAAAACAATAACTTTATAGACTATCATGCAACTTTATCCTTTAAAATTTACCCCCATTCATAAGGAAATGGTTTGGGGCGGACGAAACTTGGAAACCGTACTAAAAAAAAAACTGCCCAACAATAAAAACATTGGAGAAATATGGGAGTTATCCGGAGTACAAGGTAATATTTCTAAAATTGCTAATGGAAAATTAAAAGGTAGCACTATCCAGGAAGCAACCGAGATATTTATGGGTGAATTGGTTGGAGAAACCCTATACGAAAAATTTGGAGTAGAATTTCCTCTGCTCATCAAGTTTATAGATTCTTCAGACAATCTTTCAATACAGGTGCACCCGGATGACGAAGTGGCATCGAAAAGACACCATGCGTACGGAAAAACAGAAATGTGGTATATTATAGATGCTGCGCCGGAAGCCGAATTAATTGTAGGTTTTAATCAACAGATTGATAAAAATCAATACAGTCAATTGTTGGAAAATAAAGCGCTTCCTTCTGTACTCAACAGGGTTCCAGTCAAAAAAGGTGATCTCTTTTTTATTCCGGCCGGACGCATTCACGCTATCGGAAAAGGGATTGTATTAGCCGAAATTCAACAAACTTCTGACATTACCTATCGGATTTATGACTGGGAACGCAATTTGCCCAACCGTCCTTTACATACGGAATTAGCCTTAGACGTTATTGACTTTCAGTGTTACGAAAGTTATAAAACCGATTATCCTCAAACCCCGGAACAAGTACACAAAGTTATAGAGTGTCCTTATTTTACCACCTCTTTTTTGACATTCTCACAGCCTGTAGAACGTAATTTTTCTGCCATCGACAGTTTTGTAATTTATATCTGCACCGAAGGCGAATGTAAAATTATTTGTGAAAATGGCACAACCGAAACAATCTCCACTGGGGAAACCATCTTAATTCCGTCGGCGATTAAAGATAGTATCCAACTTACACCTTCAGTAAAAACAACCGTATTAGAAGTCTTCATTCAATAAGTATTTTTCTCTCTGAAAATTTACAGATGCAAAAGGAAACTGTAGCGGAAGAGTTTCTGTGAGTGCGGAAGAGTTTCTGTGA
>CAYVGO010000026.1:22085-28033 GCA_964450725.1 uncultured Muribaculaceae bacterium | reverse complement strand
GAGCGTTTGACTGGCAGTCAAAAGGTCATCGGTTCGATTCCGATATGCTCCACAAAATAAAAACAAAGAGAGTATGTTCATTGTGAGCATACTCTTTTTATTTTTATGATGCTGAAAATGGACAAAAACCATTTTTAAGAGGAAAGCGAAATATTTCTCAGAAAGTGTGAATTGTAATTTACAAGAGAGTTTTGACTAAAAAATACCCTCCTTGTATCAATCATTAATTTGACATTGAGCAGTGGGAGAATAAAAATAAAGACCTACTTTTGTCGAATATTATTACTTTGTATGGAAAAATATCAACTGCCATCGGTTTTACTCAAATCAGTAGAAGAGGTATCTCAATTACCCGGCGTAGGAAAAAAGTCGGCACTGCGATACCTATTATATTTATTGAAACTATCCAAAGAACGACAACAGGAATTTGTTGAAGCGTTATCTCAACTGTTTGAAGATATTGATTACTGCCAAGAGTGTTTTTTATTGACAGAAAGTTCTGTCTGTCATATTTGCTCTGACAATCTCAGAGACCATTCTGTCATTTGTGTGGTTGAAAATGTAAAAGATGTAATGAACATTGAATCAACGGGAGCCTACCAAGGAGTATTTCATGTTTTGGGTGGACTTATTTCGCCTATCGAAGGGATTTCTCCGGGAGATTTATCTATTGGATATTTACAAAATAGAATTGAGAAAAAAATAGCGGAGGGTGAATTAAAGGAGGTAATTATTGCTTTAAGTACAACCACTGACGGAGAAACTACAGCCTATTATTTATACCGACTTTTAAGTAAGTATCAAGGTTTAAAAATTACCACCATCGCCAGAGGTATCGGAGTGGGAGATGAGATAGAATATGCTGATGAAATTACACTGGCACGTTCGTTAATCGGTCGTATTTTATTTGAAAATACGTTTGTTTAAAAAAAAATAACATTAGTAAATTCGGCAATAGTATTATTTTTGCAATACTGTTTTACTCTTGAAGACAGGTATATCAATTTCAAGATACTAATTTTTAATTATTCATAATTTATTGCTTTATGAGTGTAAGTGTAAATATCAAAGAGTTGAATGAAAGAATTCAACAGGAAAGTAGTTTCATCGACATTTTAAATATGGAAATGTCTAAAGTTATTGTGGGTCAAAAACATTTGGGCGAAAGCCTTTTGGTCGGACTTCTAAGTAATGGACACGTTCTGCTTGAAGGATTGCCGGGCTTGGCAAAAACACTTGCCATTACAACTTTGGCAAATATTATTGACGCTAAATTCAGCAGAATACAGTTTACACCAGACTTATTGCCGGCAGACTTACTGGGAACCCTGATTTACAGCCCCAAAAAAGAACAATTTGAAATTAAGAAAGGTCCTATTTTTGCCAACTTTATTTTAGCCGATGAAATCAACCGCTCCCCGGCAAAAGTACAAAGTGCTTTATTGGAAGCCATGCAGGAACGGCAAGTAACCTTAGGCGACGAAACCTATAAGCTTCCCGAACCTTTTTTAGTGTTAGCAACACAAAACCCATTAGAGCAAGAGGGAACCTACCCTTTACCCGAAGCACAGTTAGACCGTTTTATGTTGAAAGTGATTATCTCTTACCCTCAAAAAGACGAAGAGAAATCCATTATCAGACAAAATGTTGTCGGCGATTTCCCTAAAGCATCAAAAGTACTGAAGCCTGAAGATATTGTCAGAGCTAGAGGTGTTGTCAGAGAAGTTTATATGGATGAAAAAATAGAACAGTATATTGTCAACATTGTCCACTCTACACGTTATCCCGGTGATTACGGCGTTGCAGATTTAATTCCGATGATTAATTACGGCGGTTCACCAAGAGCAAGTATCAGTTTGGCTATAGCCTCAAAGGCTTACGCATTTATCAAACGCAGAGGCTATGTTGTTCCTGAAGACGTAAGAGCTGTATGTTATGATGTTTTACGCCACAGAATAGGCTTAACTTATGAAGCAGAAGCCGAAAATATAACAACTCAAGACATTATTACCCAGATTTTAAATGTTGTAGAAGTACCATAACCAATGATTAGTGATCAATGTTTAATGAAAATACATTCGATTTCAACCCATCAACCTTATAAAGATGAAAGTAGAGAAATATTCGATTCTAAGTGATGAAGAACCAACTTA
The DNA here is from genome assembly GCA_964450725.1 of uncultured Muribaculaceae bacterium. GTDB lineage: Bacteria > Bacteroidota > Bacteroidia > Bacteroidales > UBA932 > CAYVGO01. The sequence continues at coordinate 25,880 of CAYVGO010000026.1, read as the reverse complement.
TGCACAAATAAAAGCCGTTTTAGCTGATGCAGGAAAAGAGGTTCGCAAAAAAAATAAAGCGACACACAAAGCCTTTTTTTTGAATATTCGCAAGGCTGTAAAAATAGCCATGAAAAAACAGCAAATTGAAAATGCAAAAGTCTAAATTATTAATCATTGCAGGACCGAATGGATCTGGAAAAACAACTGTTACTTCACAGATTTTAAAGCACGAGTGGACTGAAAATTGTGAGTATATTAATCCGGATGATATTGCCGAAAAAGAATTTGGCGATTGGAACTCTCCTGAAGCGGTATTTGCGGCAGCAAAAAAATCGACAGAACGAAGAGAGCGTTTTTTAGAAGAAGGTAAGAGTTTGATTTTTGAAACTGTTTTTTCGAGTGTAGATAAACTTGATTATATCAAAAGAGCCAAAGCAAAAGGATATTTTATTCGTCTTTTCTTTGTATGTACAAATAGTCCAATCATTAATGCTCAACGAGTAGCAAATCGCGTTTTGCAAGGTGGACACGATGTTCCAATACGAAAAATTATTAGTCGCTATCAAAAGTCTATCATCAATTGTTGTCTAATAAGTAAAATCGTAGATAGGTTTGTTTATGACAACTCAATTGATAACCAAAATGCAATACTGTTATTTAGAGCCACCAATGGTATTTTAGAAAAACAGTATAATGAAATCAATGGTTGGGCAAAATCTATTTTTGAAGTAAATAATTTAAAAAGATCGTAAAATCTTTACCACAGATGGATTAAAAAATGGATACACAAGAGTTATTAAAAAAGGTTCGTAAAATAGAGATTACAACCAAAGGACTTTCACGTCAGATTTTCGCCGGAGAGTACCATAGTGCTTTTAAGGGTAGAGGAATGACGTTTAGCGAAGTCAGAGAATATCAATACGGAGATGAAATTCGAAATATTGACTGGAATGTAACCGCTCGTTTTAATGCACCGCATGTCAAGGTTTTTGAAGAAGAGCGAGAATTGACTGTGATGTTGCTGGTAGATGTCAGTGCTTCCAATTATTTCGGTACGACCTCTAAAATAAAGCGAGATTTATTAACTGAGTTAGCAGCGATTCTCTCTTTTTCTGCCGGTATGAATAATGATAAAGTAGGAATTATTTTGTTCAGTAACGAAATAGAATTGTTTATTCCTCCCAAAAAAGGACGGTCGCACACATTAAGAATTATCCGTGAAATATTAAGTTGTACTCCAAAAAACAGAGGTACAAACATCAGTGTTCCTTTACGTTATTTGACTAATGTTATCAAGCGTAGATGTTCGGCATTTATTTTGTCGGACATGCTTGATGTAAATTTACAGGGAAAACCTTTGTTTGAAAATGCACTACGGATTGCTTCTTCAAAGCATGATATTGGTGTGATTAAAGTAGTGGATAAGCGAGATAAAGAGTTACCGAATGTTGGAATTATTGAGTTTCGTGATGCCGAAACCAATAAGATTATGTGGGTTGATACGGCTTTGAAAAGTGTTCGTCAACAATTTTCGGCATGGAAACAATCGGCAGATAATGAATTGCTGACCGTACTCAATAAAGTCAATGTTGACAATGTAGAAATTAATACGCAGGATGACTTTGTACTTCCGTTGATTAAATTGTTTCATGCACGGTAATTGTAACAAACTTATGAACTTCTATAGATTATATAAAATGTCGGTAAGCAGTATGATGAAAAAGAGTATTTTGTTGTGGATGGGATTGTCGGTTTTTTATTTTGCCGGCGGACAAATCCCTTTACCCAAAATAGAAATGCAACTCTCCAAAGACAGTATATTTATTGGAGATACGGTAACATTAAAAATCTTTTTAGAACATGACAAACGATTAACCGGAGAACTTCCCATATTGAGAGACTCTGTAATGCAGGGTATTGAAATTTTAGAAGTCTCTGCGCTTGATACGGTGAATGACCGGTCTATCCCACCTCACAATATGAAAGTTGTAAGAAATTACCTCCTTACATCATTCACAGGCAATACAGTTTACTCATTTCCATCTATTCAGTTTTTGGTCAATTCCGGTCATAGAATAGATACCGTGAGAAGTAACATTTTAAAACTTGTAGTCAAAAATCCCACACTTGACTCTACGTTTACTCCCCACCCGATTATGCCCATCATTGAATATCCCTATACTTTAGATGAGTTCTTACCCTACATTTTATTAGGGATACTGATTTTGCTGCTCATCGTTTTTGGCGTATGGTTATTTTTCAGGTTAAACGGTAAGAAGAACATCTTTGCTCGAAAAGAGCCTGAGATTCCGCCTTATGAAAAAGCCATTAAAGCATTACAGGGCTTAAAAAGCAGAAAACTTTGGGAAAGTGGTCGAGACAAAGAATACTATTCATTGTTATCTGACATTGTAAGACGTTATATTGAAGGCCGTTTCCAGATTCCTTCCATGGAACAAACCAGTAATGAAATTATCACGTCTTTCCAAAGAATTGAAGGTATTGAAAAAGAGTTGGTAGAAAAGTTAAAGGAGTGTTTTTACTTTTCAGACCTGGCCAAGTTTGCCAAATACACACCACTGCCTAATGAAAATGAACAAAGTTTCCTTAGCATTGTTGAATTTGTAGAGAAAACAAAACCTGTAGATGATGAAGTCAAACCTTCAAGTGAACAAACCCATTAATTTTTGATTGTATGTGGCTTACCTCTTTATTGGAAATTGATTTTTCCGCTCCTCAATATTTTTGGTTACTCCTTTTGATTCCTATTGTATTGGCGTGGTATATCTTTTACAAGTTACGCCATCGCAATGTTGTCATCATTTCGACAACATTACCTTTTGGGAAGGCCAATAAAGGCATTCGATATTATCTCAAGCATGTTCCTGTAGCACTGCGTTGTTTGGCAATCTTTTTTGTGGTAGTTGCCTTAGCACGTCCCCGCTCAACATCTCAAACAGAAAACATTCAGGTCGAGGGTATTGATATTATGTTAGCCTTAGATATTTCTACCAGTATGCTGGCACAAGACTTTAAGCCCGATAGAATTGAAGCCTCAAAAGATATTTCCATGCAATTCATCTCTGAACGACCCAACGACCGTTTAGGATTAGTGGTTTTTGCAGGAGAAAGTTTTACGCAATGTCCGTTGACTACAGATAGAATAACCCTCATTAATCTTGTCAAAGAGATAAAAACCGGAATGATTAAAGACGGAACAGCCATTGGGAACGGATTAGCAACCGCCGTTAATCGATTGAAAGAGAGTACGGTCAGAAGTAAAGTTATCATTTTGTTGACCGACGGAGTGAACAATTCCGGAGAAGTTTCTCCGTTGACGGCCGCCGACTTAGCCGTAAATTACGGTATTCGAGTTTATACTATTGGTGTCGGAACTATGGGAATGGCTCCCTACCCTGTACCTACTCCATTTGGTATTCAAATACAAAATATGAAAGTGGAAATTGACGAACCTGTATTGAAAGAGATTTCTAAAAAAACCGGCGGAGAGTATTTCAGAGCCACAAGCAATACGAAGTTGAAGGAAATTTATGCGCAAATTAATCAGTTAGAGAAAACAAAATTTGATCATGACTTTTTGACTAATTATAAGGAGGAATATTACATTTACGGAAACATAGCATTATTGTGCTTGTTGCTGGAGTTTTTGATACGCTATGTTGTTTTACGCAGAATACCGTAAATTAGGGGTGAATGGTAAACGGGTAACGGTTAATGAAAATACATTCTCAGAAAAATATGCGAGAAGATAATTTTTTAATACAGAGAGATAATCTGAAGGTATTTTCTTAT
>CAYVGO010000026.1:0-21985 GCA_964450725.1 uncultured Muribaculaceae bacterium | reverse complement strand
TAAGTTTGGTCTCTGTAAACTGGTAAGCTTGTATTTTTGACAGCCCATTGTTCACTCTTTCAGGTTTTAAAAAGTCGTTTGTCAAATTGTAAATTATTTTTTGTCTTTTATGGAACATTTTGTAATAGAAGTAGCACAAGGAGTGATTCTTGCCCATGGTGAATATTTATTGTTTTTATTGGCAATCCCTCTCTTCATCATAATCTATGTCATTCATCGCCATTTTCGTAAAAAAGCCTTAAAGCGTTACGGAGACTTAAAGACATTGGAAAAACTGACACCAATGAATTCTCGACATCGAGATAAGATTAAATTGGCGTTATGGCTTATTGGTTACTTATTTTTAATTATTGGCTTGGCGCGTCCGCAAGTAGGAGCAGAAGTAACAGAAAGTAAACGGAAAGGGATAGAAATAATCATAGCGTTAGACGTTTCTAACAGTATGCTTGCCCAAGACTTGTACCCTACCCGCCTTGAAAATGCGAAGCGGGCAATCAGCCGATTGGTTGACAGACTAAAAAATGACAGAATAGGTCTTATTGTATTTGCCGGAGATGCTTTTGTCCAACTGCCTGTTACCAGCGATTTTGTTTCGGCCAAACTTTTTTTACAAAACATTAATACCAACAGTGTTCCTCGTCAAGGAACAGACATTGCCAAAGCATTGATGCTGGCCATACAGCAATATTCAGACAACTCAGGAAAAAGCAGAGCCTTAGTCATCATTTCAGACGGAGAAGATCATGAACAAGATCCTTTACCCTTTATTAAAGAGGCAGCCAAAAATGGTATTAAAGTCTTTACTATAGGAGTAGGCTCGCCGGAAGGGTCTCCCATAAAACTGCAAGACGGAACGATGTTGACCGATAACACCGGTACTATTGTTGTAACAAAGTTAGACGAATTGATGCTGCAAAATATTGCAACGCAGGGAGGAGGAAGTTATGTTCGGGCAACTAATGCCAACTTTGGATTAAATGACATTGTTAATGCCGTTCGTAATATTGAACAAACAGAACTTTCTGGGGTTGTGTTTGATAATTTTAAAGATAAATATCTTTATTTTTTCATTGTGGCACTGATTTGTTTTGTATTGGATATTATGTTTTTAGAAACCAAACATCCGCTGTGGAGATTTTTATCAGTATAGAAACAAGATGATAAAGTCCACTTACAATTATCAGAGAAGCAACATTGAATACAGTATATAGAAAACTACTATCATGAATTTTAAAAAAGTTACCTTAGAAGATAAGGCATGGATTAAACAAAAACTTAAAGAGTCTGATTTTCAAGGTGCAGAATACTCTTTTACTAATATTTATGTTTGGAAGAATGAGTACAAAATTGAAATTGCGGAAGTTGATAATGCTTTATTAGTAAAATCAGAATCTCAAGGAAAAGTAAGTTTTTTATTTCCTATAGGGAAATGCAATGTTGAGCAAGTGCTGCAAAAAATGATAGAATATGCTGACGAGCAAAAAATACCTTTAAAGATTCACGGCATTCTTCCTGCTCAAAAAGAACTTTTCAGTCAGAACACTCTTTCTAAATTCAACCTTACGTCTCAACGACATCTTTCTGATTATATCTATGAAACAGAAAAGATGACAACTTTGTCGGGTAAAAAGTTACAATCAAAGCGTAATCATATCGCAAGATTTAAAGATAATGCAGAATGGCAACTTGAAGAAATTACCGCAGATAATATCAAAGAATGTATTGCCATGACAGAAGAGTGGTGTAAAGCCAATAACTGTAAAGACAATTCTTCTCTTTTATCAGAAACCTGTGCTACAAAGATTACTTTAAACTCTTTTTTAGCATTAGAGATACAGGGGTTATTATTAAGGTTGCAAGGAAAAGTTGTAGCTTATACTATCGGAGAGAAACTCAACAGTGATACTTTTATTGTTTACATAGAAAAAGCCTTTGGAGATATACAGGGAGCATACCCTTTCATCAATCAGCAGTTTGCTATTCAAAATGCCTTGTCTTGTAAATACATAAACAGAGAAGACGACGCAGGCGACGAGGGATTACGCAAAGCAAAGTTATCTTATTCCCCGGTATATTTATTGGAAAAATATCAAGCAGTTCTTTTGCCTTAACATTGTAATATGGAAAAGTTTATTCAAATAGAAGGTACACCTCTTCGTATCAGCCAACAAGGAGATTCTCAAAAGCCTGCCATTGTCATGTTACATGGGTTTTTAGAAAGTTTAGAGGTCTTTGACGATTTGGCTGATGTACTGGCAGATAGTTTTTGTATTCTTCGCTGTGATTTACCCGGACATGGATTTTCAGGTTCTTCAGTTACAGAAGTCAATACGATGGAGTTTATGGCAAAAGCCGTCAAAGCGATGACAGACGAATATAAGATAGACAAAGTACACCTTTTAGGGCACTCTTTAGGAGGTTATGTCTCTTTAGCCTTTGCCGAACAATATCCGGAACATTACAGCAGTTTAATCTTTGCACATTCTACTCCAAATCCTGATACTGAGCAGAAAAAAGAAGACAGATTACAGCAAATTAGAATTATTAAAGAAGGAAAAACCGAGTCATTGCTAAACTTGTTTATTCCTCAGCTTTTTGCAAGTCATCATCGTAAAAAGTTTGAAGAACAAATACTAAAGTTACAAGTACATACCGAGTTTTTAGAGCCGGAGGGAATTATTGCTACATTAAAAGGAATGATGGAACGTAAAGATTACAAACCATTCTTATCTCAATGTAATCAACCCTATACCTTTATTTTTGGCAAAGAAGATAACTTTATACCTTACAATACAGTCGCACAAGAATTAATACGGCAATTTCCTAAAGCAGTTATATACACATTAGAGCATAGCGGACATATCGGCTTTATAGAAGAACAAGATCAGTTTGTTGAATGCTTATGTTCTTTTCTGCAATGAGTAAAAAAATCATTATTGCCGATTCACCTTTAGACGAAGATTCTCATTACGTTATCGGGCTGCAAACCTCTTTACCTTACTATCAAATAGCATACTATATCGGCAAAACTTTATCCATCGACTTTTACCGATGTACCCGTCAGAAAGTTTACTACGACGGTCAGGAAGTATTGATTGATTCTTATATTGCCCAAAGGCAAAGCAACAGGTTTTTCTTATTATCACACAAAGATTGCCTTATAGTCCACAACATCTCTTCGCAACTTTCTAAAGTCAATTATATATTGTCAATTTTTTCTGAATCAGCAACAGATTACAAAACTATTATTGAGGAACATCCTCATTTTTTCATTACACCGATAGAAATACCACTGTCTAAAATACAGCCATTATTGTGTTCAATAAACGATTATGCAATGCTCCCAGACTGTGTGAGTTATCCGATGTATTCTTTATAGTAAGTTTTTTATTATCAACTGTATAAGTAAACTATTGACATCTTTTATCTCAAGTAAATCTCAATGTTTTTATCATTATTAGTGGAGTATTCCTAATATTTCACTAAATTTGCCTTCGCAAAAAGGCAATTATAACTTCATCTTATCAATAAAATCTCAACAAGTATGGAAAATAGCGAGTTATTCCTTTCAGAACAAGAACATAATGAAGAAGCAGTAGCAATAGAGTCGGATAATGACCGTAAATATGTCAACTTCTCTATGCAGAAGTTATTAGAAGAGTTACATACTTTAGTCGAACGTAGTGATATTGATGAAATTCGTAGTGATGTAGAATCCATAAAAACACAGTTTTATAAAAAATGGCATCAGATGATGGATTTACTTCGTCAATCCGACAAATCGGAAGAAGAAATCAACACTGAGTTAGAGCAGTATAGAGAACAAGAAGAAGTACTCAAAAAACTATTACAATCTTATAAAGAGAAAAAACAAAAGCATAACTTACTTTTAGAGACAGAACGTGAGAAAAATTATGAGATGAAACAATCTGTGATTGAAGAAATTAAAAAACTCACAAGCAGCAATGAAAGTATAGATGTTATTGTAAAAGAATTCCGTCATTTACAAGATAAATGGAAAAAGATAGGAGAAGTTGCTACTGCTAAATCAAGAGAATTATGGGACACCTACCACCATCATGTAGAAATTTTTTATAATTACTACATGAAACTCCATAAAGAGTTCTTAGAACTTGATTTTCAGAAGAATTTAGAAAGTAAGATACAACTTTGTGAGCAGTTGGAAGCAATGTTAAGTGATGGTAAAATTGTTGATGCTATTCGACAATTGCAATTTTATCATGACCGTTGGAGAGAAATAGGACCAGTAGCCATAGAACATAAAGAACCACTCTGGTTAAGATTTAAAGCGGTTACGGCAGAGTTGAATAACCGTTATCAGGAATATATTGAAATACGAAAGAAAGAGAGTGAACAGTTTTTGCAACTTAAGCAGGAATTATGTACACAAATGGAAAACTTAATAGGGAAAGAATATGCTACGTTGAAAGATTGGCAACAAGCAACAACCAGCGTTTTGCAAATACAAGAAGAGTGGAGAAAAATTGGACACATTATAGATAGAAAAGCCAGTAACAATATTTTTGAACGCTTTAGAACATTGACAAATGCGTTCTTTACCCAAAAGCGAGCATTCTTTAAGCAACTCAAAGAACATCAAAATACCATTATCAAAGAGCGTGAACAGTTGTGTGAAATCGTTGAAAACGAACTACAGGCAGAACATAGCAAAGATGCACTACAGAGAGTAATTGATGCTCAGAAACGTTGGAAAACCATTGAATATGTCCAGAATAAAAAAGTTGGAGACCTTTTATGGAAGCGCTTTCAAACAGCTTGTAATTCATTTTTTGATCAAAAGAATGAACAAACAAAGAATCAACGACAAGAGCAAGATGCTTTGACTGCAGAAGTGATTGCTAAAAAAGAAGAAATTATTCGTAATATCAAAAATCTCGACATCTCTGATAATGAAACCGAAAACCTGCAAAACTTAAAACAATACCAACAGCAGTGGCAGAGCGACCAAAGATTACCCAAATCAGTATTCCTGCAATTGCAGCAACAATATGATGAAGCGTTGACTGAATTTTGTTCGAAAGCCAATATTGAAGGTAAGCAGAAAGAACTTTTACTTTTCAAAGCCAATATGGCTACAAGTCCCCAGCAAAAGTTTCAAACACGTGCAGAACTCCAAAAAAAGCACAGCATGATAGAAAACCAAATACAACGCTTAGAAAACAATTTATCATTTTTTGCCAAGTCAGAAAACTCAATATCTATTTTGAGAGATTTTGAGCAAAAGATAAATAAGTTGAAAAAAGAATTGGAACTTATCAAAAATAAATTGAAGTTAATCAATTAACCTTCATTGCTGTGAATCCTTCAGATTATCCGTTATGCAGTGATTGACTTGAACAAAGTTCAAATCATTGTGATGGTTCTGCCAAAATAAAATATAAAGAGCACCTTCTACGTTGACCATCGTATATAGTTGAAAATAAAGTTACAAAAGAACAATTAACCAAAAACACAATATGACAAAAACTGTAAAATGTTTGATTATCGGTAGTGGACCTGCAGGTTATACGGCAGCAGTTTATGCGGCAAGAGCCAATTTAAGTCCTGTATTATATGAAGGGTTACAGCCCGGAGGACAATTAACCACTACTACAGAAATTGATAACTTCCCCGGTTATCCTAAAGGAATATCAGGTACGGCAATGATGGCAGATTTACGTCAACAAGCCTTACGATTCGGTACAGAAATACACTCATTAACCATTACTAAGTTAGACCTGTCTAAGAGACCTTTTGCTATTGAAATTGACGACAGTGAGACTATACATGCTCAAAGTGTCATCTTTGCTACCGGTGCTACGGCGAAATACTTGGGATTACCTTCAGAGGAGAAGTTTAAAGGTTCCGGAGTTTCAGCCTGCGCTACATGCGACGGCTTTTTTTATAAAGGACAGGATGTTGCTGTTGTCGGCGGCGGAGATACTGCTTGTGAGGAGGCTGCTTATTTGGCAAGTCTGTGTAAGAAAGTCTATTTAATTGTACGTCGAAATGTTTTAAGAGCTTCGAAAGCCATGCAAAAACGTGTAATGGAAACTCCCAATATCGAAGTACTTTTTGAACATCAACCGAAAGAAGTTTTGGGAGATATGATGGGAGTGAATGGTGTGCTGCTGAGTAAAAAAAATGGAGAAGAGGTAAAAATTGCAGTTTCCGGATTCTTTGTAGCCATAGGACATCATCCTAATTCTGAATTGGTCAAAGACTGGGTAGAAGTTGATGAAAACGGATATATTATTACGTTACCAAAAAGTACAAAAACCAATATTGACGGATTTTTTGCATGCGGAGATGTACAAGACCCGACTTATCGACAAGCAGTTACTGCCGCAGCATCGGGTTGTATGGCTGCTATAGATGCTGAACGCTTTTTAAATCAAGAATAAACTTTTACAATGATACGATTACGGGCGTTGGAATATTCTGATGTCGAATATCTTTACTACCAAGAAAACCAATCACAATTGTGGGAATTCAGTAATCTTGACAAGCCCGTTTCCAAAGAGTTTATTCGACAAATAATAGAGCAAATGTTGTTGCCCGTAGAAGAAAGTAAGCAATTACGTCTTATGGCAGAGATAAAGCAACAAGATGATGGTTGGAAGCCGATAGGAACAGTAGAGTTATTTGACATTGACATGAAGCACCAGCGGGCAGAAGTGGGCATTATCATCTATGAGGAAGCCTATCGTTACAAAGGGTATGGCAGAGAAGTTTACCATCAGTTTGAATTGATGATTCAACAACATCTTCCGATTCATATTTTATACAGCCATGTTTTACAAAAAAATCAAAGAGCAATCAATTTCTTTACTCATCACGAATTTCAACAAACTGCGATATTGGAACAATGGCTCTATATTAATAAATGTAGAGAAAACGTAGTTCTTTTTACAAAAATCCTTCACTAAATACAGCACCTCACACATAACGGATATTTTTCGTATGAAGTATTGCTTTTTTCATTATCTTTTATTGGCGTGCTTTGCGACTTTATGCTTCGGGTGTTCGGTAACTAAATATGTTGATGACGAAAATTATTTATTAGTCAAAAACAAATTAAAATTTACAGACAGCATTGTTCCGAAAATAGATAAAGCTGAATTTGAAAATGAAATACGTCCGTTAACCAACAAAAAAGTTTTCTTTACTCCCCTGTTTTTATATCTCTACAATTGGAGTTCCGATAAAGGTCGGGGAATTGACCGATGGTTACGCAAAGTCGGAGAGCCGCCCGTTTTACTCGACAGTACTTTATTAGATGTCTCAAAACGAAGATTATTGGCAAGGTCGCAATACAGCGGTTATAATCACGCAATCGTAGATTATGAGGTTGTTGTAAAGAAAAAAAAGGCTACGGCGACTTATAGCGTCTTTTTAGGCGAACCTCACATTATCAGAAAAGTATATTATGAATTTGAGAATCCTGTTATTGATACTATAGCCATTGAGTCTCAAAAATCATTACTGAAAGCAGGTAATTTATTAGAACATGCAAAGTGTGAAGATGAGGCAGACAGGATAGTTTCTACACTCCGCAATAAATCTTACTTTGCCTTTGGAAAGCCGATGGTAAAGTTTCTTATTGATACAACAATGGGAAACTTTAATGCTGACATCACCGTCAAAATTATTGATGATACAACCCAACATGACCTTTACAAAAAACACTACGTCAGACATGTAACCATTGACCCTTATTACAACGTCAAAGAACATTACCCCAAAGGCGATACCACTCATAAAGTTTTAGAATATGAAAGTTACAAGATTCTCTATACAAACAAGAAGCCTTATCTGCGTCCCTCTATCTTACGTTTAAAAACCTTCTTACAGCAAGACAAGTTGTACCGAGAAGAATTAGAAAACCAAACCTACTCAAGTTTTGCTTCTTTAGCCATTATCAGAAGTATAAAAGTTGATTTTAAAAAACCTGATTCAACAATCTATAAAACCATTGACTCAGTAGAAGCAGTTCCCTTAGATGTAGAAATTAAAATCAATAATTACAAACACTCGTTAGGCAAAGTAGGAGGTGATGTCTCCATAACTTCAGACGGACTTTTTGGTGTACGTCTTTACGGAGAATACCAGCATAGAAATCTTTTTGGCGGTGGAGAGTTATTCTCTTTAGGAGGTAATGCGGCATTCAGAAGAGTAAGGTTAATTAAAGACGGCCCTGCTTACAACTCTTTTGAATACTCTGTGTTTACTTCAATCACCTTTCCCCAATTTTTACTTCCTCTCTCTTTGCGATATTATGCCAAAGTAAAAGCTCCGACAACACAACTCTCCTTTTCTGTTGATTATCAAAACCGGGTAGATTATCAAAGATTACTCTTTAAAACATCTTTTGGTTATGCTTGGCGAAAAGGTCAGATGATGAGTTTCAGTATCAACCCCATCGATTTTAATTTAACCAATGTAACAAAAATAGATTCTCTATTCTTACAAAGTATTTCAGGTAATCCTTATTTAAGTAATGCTTATCAGAATCAAATTGAGTTTGGCTCTTATCATGTATTCTCTTACAGCAACAAGACCCCTACGTCAAGTCATTACCAACATTTTGTTACAAGGTTAGATATTAAAGGCAATCTGCTTTATTTGGGTTCAAAACTCTTTGGTGCTACAGTCAAAGAGGGACAAAATTATTATGAGATTTTCAGTACTCGCTTTGCTCAATACGTACAATTAAACATTAACTACTCTTTTGCCAAGCCTATTAATGAGTTGACTACCGTAGCCTTTAACTTTTTCTTAGGTACAGGCTTACCTTATGCCAACTCAATTGCCTTGCCCATAGAAAAAATGTACTATTCCGGCGGAGCCAGCAGTCTCAGAGGTTGGCAATTACGAACCATAGGTCCCGGTACTTACGTATCGACGAATAACTATTTACTCAATAATCTTTCAGACTTTAAACTCGAATTCAATGCCGAATATCGCTTTAAAATTGCCTCTTCAATGATTGAGGGGGCAGTTTTTGCAGATGCGGGCAACATTTGGACTCTCTTTAAAGGTGACCCGCGCGAGGGGGCTTTGCTAACCTTTAAAAATGGAGAGTTTTTTAAAGGAATAGCCCTCAATACAGGGATTGGCGTGAGACTGTTAGTATTATTTGTCGTTTTTCGCGTAGATTGGGGATTGCAGTTATATAGTCCCATCACTCAAAAAGTGGTGCAACCCAGAGAGTGGTTTAAAGATAAAAGTGCCATTCATATTGCCATTAACTATCCTTTCTAACCCATGAATAACCAATCTAAATATCCTTGGGGAGACTGCCGTCGGTACTATTCCTATAGTCGTTACCATAAAAGCAGGTTTGGACAGAGGATACAAAAAGTTGCCGTAGATGCGGGCTTCACCTGTCCTAACCGTGACGGAACACTATCCACCGAAGGGTGTTACTTTTGCAATAACGCATCTTTCAATCCGTCTTACTGTACTCCAAAACTATCAATAACGCAACAGATTGAAGAAGGTATTTTGTTTCACAGAAAGCGATATGCCGGAACAACACAATATTTAGTCTATTTTCAACCTTATTCCAATACTTATGCTCCCTTGCCTACACTTCAAGAACGCTATGAAGAGGCATTATCATACCCGGAAGTAACAGGCTTAGTCATTGGAACAAGGGCAGACTGTCTGACAGAAGAAATTTTGGATTACATTGCCGAGTTGAGCCACCGTTACCTGATTATTGTTGAATTGGGAGTAGAGTCAATCTATAACCACACGCTGCAATTTGTTAATCGTTGTGATACCATAGAACAAAACTGCCGAGCCATGGCAGGGTTGGCAAAGCGCAATATCATGACCGGAGCACACTTTATTTTCGGACTGCCCAATGAAAGTAAGGAAGAGATGCTGCAATATGCCCATTTCATAGCCTCTCAACCTATTCACAGCGTTAAATTTCATCAGTTGCAAATCATTAAGGGAACAGTAATGGCTCGTATCTTTGAAGAGCAACCTACAATATTTCACCGATTTACGTTAGAAGAGTATATTGATTTTTTAGCCGACTTTATTACCCTTTTACCCCCTACGGTGGTGATAGAGCGGCTTGCGGGAGAGGTACCGCCACGCTTTTTAGCCTGTCAACCCTGGGAAAATCTTCGCAACGAGCAATTTATACAGCGATTTGAACAACGGTTGGAAAGTAGAGATTTATTTCAGGGAAAATATTACGTCAAGCGGTAGTTTGAAAATATCTGCACAAGAAATTTGAACATTGATTGAGACGAATTATCCTGTTGGTCTTTTGAAATTATCCAAAACATCACCAGATATTAATATATTTATCTATACTTTTTCTTATTGGAGTGTACAGCTTAATAACATTGGAGTGTACAACATAACGATATTAGGGTGTACACTCCAACCATATTGACATATATACTCTGTGATTAATTTGTAAAGATAAAAGAGATAATACGTAGTTTGGAATACTCTAAAATGTTGAGAGCAAAAGGGTAAATGGTAAGCAGAAAGTGAATGAAACATATTGTGTGTTGCTTTAAACGTAAGGCAAGTTTCATTTACACAGAGTCAATCAATGACCTCTTTACATCATTACACTCCAAGTTTCAACTGTTTTGTTACTAAACATTTTTTGTTTTAAATAACCGCTATTTCATTGTTCACCACTAACCGTTATGCTTTATGATAAAACAAATGCTTCTTTTCCTTGTTGGACTTTACAGTGTATCTGTATCCGCAAAATCTTTGCCGATAGACTCTCTGCTGGCAGTCTTAGACAAGCACATTGCCATGCAACCTCAATACACAGAAAACAAAAATCAATACATTACCACTATCAAAGCGCAGATATCCTCTACACAAGATTTATATAACACCTATAAAGAACTCTCTTTTGCCTATCAGGCGTTTATTGTTGACTCGGCACTGTTTTATATTGACAAGTGCTTAAAGGTGGCAACAGAAGAAAACAATCATTCTAAAATCCTTGAAAGTTCTTTACAGAAAGGAAATTTGCTGGCATCGGCAGGGTTACTTTATGAAGCCTTAATGATTTTGTCGCACCTTCAACCTTATCAATTATCGAAACCGCAACGCGAAAATTATTATTCTGCCTATGAAAATACTTACCGATATTTATCTGAGTATGCCTTCACCACAGAATATGCTCTGATGTATAAACAAAAAATGACCCAATATCGCGATTCTGTATTGCAAGTTGTAGAATCGGGCACTTATCGTCATATAACATCATTAGCCTCTCAGATGATTGACTTGGAAGACTATTCCTCCGCCGAAAAGTTACTTTTATCTTACTTATTAACCATAGAACCTGGCACCCGAAGTTATGCCATCATGACCTCTTTGATAGCCATCTTATATAAAAAGACGGGTGATAAAGAGCAACAGAAATATTATTTGATTTTAAGTGCTGTGACAGATGAAATGGCTTCTGTCCGTGAAAATACGTCCATCAGATTATTAGCACATCTTTTATTTGAAGAAGGCGACATTGAAAGTGCAGACAGATATATTAAAGAGAGCATTGCCGATGCCAATTTCTTTGGCTCAAGGCTACGCAATATACAAGTTTCTCAAATATTGCCTATCATTGATACATCTTCACAGATAAGAAAAGAAAATCAACGACTACAGTTACTATTTATGCTGACTTTAGTATGTTTATTGGTCATTACGCTTTTGGTTGCCTTAGGGTACATTTTAAGACAAATGAAGAAAATTTCGAAGGCACGACGTAAGATTCAAGCCGCCCACAACCTCTTGCAAGAGTCAAACAATAAATTGATTTTGGCTCACGAGCACCAACGAAATACCAATAATATTTTGACAGAAACAAACAGAATTAAAGAAGAATATATTGCACGCTTTATGTTAATGTGCTCAGACTATATTGACAAGTTGGAAGGTTACCGAAGAATTTTACATCGAATGGCAACGCACAACAAGCGCGAAGAACTTTACAAAACCCTTCAATCTACAGAATTTATTGAAGAAGAGTGGGAAAATTTTTATCGAAACTTTGATAACGCATTCTTAAATCTTTTCCCCAATTTTGTGATTCACCTCAACAATCTTCTACCGGAAAGCGAACAAATTCTTTTGAAGAAGCATGAAAAACTGACACCCGAACTTCGTATTTTTGCTTTAGTCAGGTTAGGAATTACGGACAGCAGCAAAATCAGCAGTTTTCTGCGCTATTCCATTACCACTATTTACACCTATCGCTCAAAACTTAAAAACAAATCCTTAGTCCGTGAACAATTTGAAGAAAAGGTGATGGCCATTCCACCAATTTAAATCAAGACGTTGTCTTTTAAACATCTTTACGGCTATCTTCTTTTGTAAAGACAAGAGGTTCATCAGTTGCAGCAATAGAGTGTACTTAGAGTAAAAAAAGAAAAAACGTTGCTTACACAGTGGGTCGGTAAACAACGTTTTTGTTGATGATAATAGAATATTGGTTACAATTTTTTAAACAATTCCTTCATATCTACAGCTTTCCCAATAACTTCAGACAAAGAGTCAATCGCAATTCTATCTTGCAGCATTGTGTCTCGATAGCGAATGGTTACACAATTATCTTTGAGCGTATCATGGTCAATGGTGATACAAAATGGAGTTCCGATAGCATCTTGACGACGATAGCGCTTCCCGATAGAATCTTTTTCATCATAACCACACTTGAAGTTAAACTTGAGATTATCCATAATTTCGCGTGCTTTTTCAGGCAATCCCTCTTTTTTCACTAAAGGCATAATACAACACTTCATCGGAGCCAACACCGGCGGCAACTTCAAGACCACTCGACTTTCTCCGTCTTCCAACACTTCTTCACAATATGATGCAGCCATGATAGATAAGAAAGTTCTGTCTACCCCTATCGAAGTTTCAATAACATAAGGTGTATAGGATTGATTGAGTTCGGGGTCAAAATATTTTATATTCTTACCTGAGTACTTTTCATGGCTTCCCAAATCAAAATCTGTACGAGAATGAATCCCTTCCACTTCTTTAAATCCAAAAGGCATTTCAAACTCTATATCAGTTGCTGCATTGGCATAATGAGCTAACTTATCATGGTCATGAAAACGATACTTGTGATCTCCGAGACCCAATGCTTTGTGCCAACGCAATCTAAAGTTTTTCCAATGTTCAAACCATTGCATCTCTTCTCCCGGACGTACAAAGAACTGCATTTCCATCTGCTCAAATTCTCTCATACGGAAAATAAACTGTCGGGCAACAATTTCGTTTCTAAATGCTTTACCGATTTGCGCAATTCCAAAAGGAATCTTCATGCGACCTGTTTTTTGGACGTTGAGAAAGTTGACAAATATACCTTGTGCTGTTTCGGGTCGCAGATATATTTTTGTAGCCCCCTCAGATGTAGAACCCATTTCTGTAGAAAACATCAAATTAAACTGACGTACATCTGTCCAGTTTTTTGTTCCTGAAATCGGACAAACCACCTCATAGTCAATAATAATTTGCTTCAACTCTTCTAAATTACTATCATTTAAAGCCTTGACAAACCGACGGTGAACTTCTTCTTTTTTATCAGCATATTCTTTCACTCTTTCGTTAGTTTGTAAGAACATGGCTTTGTCAAATTTTTCACCAAAACGTTTGGCTGCTTTTTCACACTCTTTTTCAATTTTTTCATCAAACTTGGCCAATAATTCTTCAATCAATACGTCGGCACGATAGCGTTTTTTAGAATCTTTATTATCAATTAAAGGGTCATTGAAAGCATCCACATGCCCGGATGCTTTCCATGTTGTTGGGTGCATGAAAATCGCAGCATCAATGCCTACTACATTTTCGTGTAACAACACCATAGAATCCCACCAATAGCGTTTAATGTTGTTTTTAAGTTCTACGCCGTTTTGGCCGTAATCATACACTGCTCCAAGCCCATCGTAAATTTCGCTTGAAGGAAATACAAATCCATATTCTTTGCAGTGTGCAATAAGTTTTTTGAAAATTTCGTCTTGTGAAGCCATGTTGAATAAATTTAGGGTACAAAGGTAGTAAATTATCGGAATGTTTTTCGGCAGTTCAATATAGAACCTTTATTTACAATTACTTTCAATGTCGGGTAAATTCTATGTAATATTCAGGAATCTTCTCTTTGCACAATGTGATAATGGGAATCTCTTTCCACCGGAATACTGTTGGCTTCCGTAATTAATCTTTGCATTTGTTCTACGGTCAAAGTTACATTATCACTTTTCACTCCCGACATAGTGTAAATTTTTGTAGTATCTTGTATTGTTCCGTCCATATCATCGACGCCATACTGTAAGGTAATTTGACTGAAATCTTTACCAAACATTGGCCAGTATGACTTAATGTGGTCAATATTGTGTAAGAATATTCTTGATAATGCAACCATCTTTAAATCATCAATCATTGACGTTTCTTGATTGACCAATCCTGATTTTCCGGCAATCTTATATTTCAAAGGAATAAAAGCATTAAATCCGGAAGTTTTCTGCTGTAGTTGACGTAATAAATCTAAATGTTCAAAACGCTGCTGAATGGTTTCGATATGTCCGTAAAGAATGGTAGCATTTGTTTTCAGCCCTAATTCATGAGCCGTTTGGTGAACGTCTAACCATTCTGTTGCTGTCGCTTTCTTCGGGCAAATCTGTTGACGAACTTTTTCATTAAAGATTTCTGCACCTCCTCCGGGTAAAGAGTTTAAACCCTTATCCTGTAAATGTTGTAAGACCGACTTCACCGACATTTTTTCACGCTTAGCAATGTGAATAATTTCTACTGCTGTATAAGCTTTAATATGCACGTGAGGAAAAAACTGTCGCACTTGGACAATAATGTCAGCATATTGCTTCAATCCGTAATCAGGGTGTACACCACTGACAATATGTACTTCGGTAATATTTGCATTCAGATATTTTGTCAATAACTGTTCTATAGATTTTTTGTCGTGTATCCACGCTTCGCTACTCTCTTTTTGACGATAATAAGTACAAAATGCACATTGCATAATACAAATATTGGTAGGTTCAAGATGGATATTTCGATTATAGTAAACATTTTTTCCATGCCTTTTCAGTTTGATTTCGTGAGCAATTTTTCCCAATAAACTGACAGGTGCTTTGTCGTATAAAGTAACGGCTTGATGAACAGTGATTGGAATCTCTGCATCTATTTTTTCTATAATTTCCGCTATTTCTGAATGGAGTGTCATACTTTTAATATTTTGTCTAACGATAAGTTACTGTTTTGAGGATGAAGCATTGTCTGCAACCCTACGGCTTTTGCACCTTCAATATGTTGTAATGTATCGTCAATAAACAGAGTTTCTGATACAGAGAGTTGATTTTCCGTAATCACAAAATTAAAAATCTCAGGTGAAGGTTTCCGGAGTTTGATTTCATGAGAATAATACACCTTATCGAAATAAGATTGCAAATCAGGTATTGCAAAAGTTTGTTGGAGGTAATGGTGAAATGAAGTGATATGAATTTGATTTGTATTACTGAGTAAAAAAAGTTTATATCCCTTTTCTCGTAACTTTTTGAGGAATTGTAACTTTTCAGGCTTGACATCTAACAACAATGCCGACCACGCTTTGTCAAATCTTTCTTGATCTGTAGTAAAACAAAGTTCCTGTTGTAATTTTTTTCGAAATTCGTCTGCAGAAATTTTGCCCTCTTCAAAGTCATCACACAACAACGATTGTGATTTTTGAGTAAAAAAAGCATTATTACTTTTCACTCCTAACTTCTGAAATTCTACGATTGTTTTAGAGTAATCAATATCTACAATAACTCCTCCTAAATCAAAAATAATGTTTTTCATCGTCAATAATTATTAAAAGATAAAGCCGATACAAGAATACTTATACCGGCTTTCTTAGTGAGTAAAATAGGTAAATATCAATATTCATCCTCGTTAAAAAAGAAATCTTCTTTACTGGGATAATCAGGCCACAAATCTTCTATAGAATCATATACTTCTCCCTCATCTTCAATCTCTTCTAAGTTTTCAACAACTTCCATCGGAGCTCCTGTGCGAACGGCATAATCAATCAATTCTTCTTTTGTGGCAGGCCAAGGTGCATCTTCTAATTTTGATGCTAATTCTAATGTCCAATACATACAAATTTGTTGATAAAGTGAATGTTATCTTAAAATCGAAAACAAAAGTAAAAAATATTTCTGAAAAGACAAAAATGTTTGACTATTCTATTTTCTCAAGTTGTCAAGGGATATAAATAAAAATATTACTTTTGCATTGTGAATATTTAAAACCATTACCATGAAATACACATGGGATATCCGAAAAACGTTTAATATACATTAGAGTTAAATTCAATAAAGTAAAAAACAGAGTTATCAAGAAAAATAAAATACATCGCGGAACACAATCCTACAATCCTACTCAGCAGCAAATATAACTGTGGAAGAAAAAGAGGTGATTGAGTATTTGCGAAATAATTCATTGGAGAATTTTCCCTATTCTTTTAGAGAAACCATAAAAATATTGATGTGTTTCTTGATAAATATTATAAGTTATATCATGTTTTGCATGATCAAATAGGAATATTACGAACAAAAAAATAATTAAAAAATGGATACACAATTATTGATTACTTGCTCTATAATTTTTATAACGGCTTATTTATTAGGCTCTATTCCTAACGCTGTTTGGATAGGAAAATGTTTTTACAAAATTGATGTCAGAGAACACGGCAGCAAGAATGCCGGAGCAACCAATGTATTGCGGGTTCTTGGAAAAAAGGCGGCAATTCCTGTGTTTTTATTAGATATTCTTAAGGGTTATCTTGCTGTCCGATTGGTTATTTTTTTACCTCATCTTGTAGGAGAATGGTTTACGTTAGTACAGATTTTTTTAGGAATTCTTTGTGTTGTCGGACATATTTTTCCAATATTTGCAGGGTTTAAAGGCGGTAAAGGAGTAGCCACTTTGGTGGGTATTGCGTTAGCATTACATCCGATAGGTTTAATTCTCTCTTTCTTGTTGTTTGTTGTCATTTTACTAATCACACATTACGTCTCACTCGGTTCTTTATTCGGAGGTTTGTTGTTCATGCTTTATACTATATTTACTCCATTTCCAATATGGTTTGGCAGTATTCATCATCCTTCTATTACATTAAAAATATTTTCGATATTTGTTGTTATTTTACTAAGTGTTACTCATAGAAAAAATATCAAACGACTTTTGTCCGGCACTGAAAATAAAACAATCTTTAATAAGTCTAAATAATCTACTATGAATCGATATTTCTTACCTGCGTTATTGATTATATCTTTACTATCATGTTGTATATCATGTGACTTTAAAAAAAGTACACTATTGCCTTCTATCACCGGGAAGTCGGGAGAAATTATTGTAGTTATCAGCGATAACCTCAAGCAAACAGCCGTCAAACAAGCCTTAGACTCCATATTATTACAAGAATATGAAGTATTGAATCAAATAGAACCAATTTTTTCGCCGGTCTATATTCCGCCGGATGCTTTTACTTCCATTTTTCAAACTCACCGTAACATTTTATTTATAAAAATGCAACCTCAAGACACCATACGCGTAGGATTACAAAATAATCTTTGGGCATCTCCTCAGTTAGTGATTAGTCTCAGTGCACCTACGGCAGATGAATTGGTGGAAACTATTCATAAATTCGGCAAGAGGTTAACCACGGAGTATGAAAAGGCCGACAGTCAACGTGCTGTAGAAAATATTCGTAAATATGAAGAAAAAAAACTGCGGGACATTGTGGAAAAAACCTTTGACAGTATTCAAGTTTACTTTCCTGCCGGATACCAACTCAAGGCACAGCGTCATAATTTTGTTTGGACAACCATGGAAACGCCATCAACAACACAAGCCATTTTGGTTTATAGTTATGCTTGGACAAAACCTCAATTACCATCAAAAGAAGAAGCCATAGAGCAACGCAATTTAATTCTACAGTTAAATTTACCCGGAACAATAGCCGGTTCTTACATGCAAACCGCGTTAGAAATTCCTCCAATTTATACAAATCTGTCAGAAAATATGCCGATTGCCGAACTCCGAGGCTTGTGGAATGTTCAGGGTGATTTCATGGGAGGACCTTTTATTTCAAAATTATATTACTTACAAAAACAACAAAAAGTTGTTGTTGTAGAAGGCTTTGTTTATGCTCCTCATAAAAACAAAAGAAACTATATGAGAGAAGTAGAAGCCATATTATCAGAAGTTCAACCTCCTTTATCATAGTTTTTATTATGGATACAACCAGTGTTGCCTACACAATCATTGCTGTAGGTACTTTAATCTTTTTAGCGCATCTTTTTTCCATGATTTTTAGTAAAAAACAGATTCCCGATGTTTTTTTACTATTATTTATCGGATTACTTTTAGGTCCCATTTTTGGACTCTCTAACCCCAAAGAATTTGGGAATGTCGGTTCTGTATTTTTATCCATTACCTTAGTCGTCATGCTTTTTGACGGCGGAGCAGATATGAGTTTCAAAACGCTCAGAGACTCTTGGAAAGGAACCATAAGTATTACTTTTACATGCTTTGTTGCCTTAGTGTTGGTTATCGGTACTGTGGGATGGCTAATTTTAGGGTTACATCCTTGGGCATCCTATCTTTTGGGGGCAATTTTAGGCGGAACATCTTCTGCGGTGGTAATTCCGTTAGTAAAACAATTGAAGGTCAGTAAAGAGGTTTCTACAATTTTAATTCTGGAATCTGCGGTCACCGATGTATTATGTATTGTTGTTGCATTGGCATTTATGGAAAGTTTTAAAGCTTCTGATGCAACCCCAAATGTCGTAAGAATTATCAGTTCTATGTTGTCGTCATTTATTATGGCTACCATCATCGGAGCCATCGGAGGATTACTTTGGTCATCAGTCTTACATAAAGTAAGAACCATTCAAACGTCCATGTTTCTTACACCTTCTTTTGTTTTCATTATTTTTGGAATTACGGAAGTCATGGGATTTAGCGGTGCTATTGCCGCATTAGTATTTGGAATTATAATGGGAAATTGCACAGAAATTAACCTTTCAAGATGGAATTATAAACCAAAAAAATTGAATGATAATGAACTGAGTTTTATACACGAAATAGTATTTATTCTCAAAACATTCTTTTTTGTTTTTGTCGGTATTTCTATCTCATTTGAAAATGTAAATGCTTTATTGTGGGGAGTTATTGTTGTTGCTTTTATATTTGCAACTCGAGTGTTGGTTACACGATTTACAGCACCAAAAACTTCTTCGGCATTTGAAAAAACCATCATATCATTTATGATTCCCAAAGGACTTGCAGCCGCAGTATTAGCCTCTATCCCTGAAACTATCCCCAACTTTCCCAACGGATTAGAGATTAAACAAATTACTTATGCTGTGGTACTTTTCTCCATATTTGCAACATCTGTAATGATATTAATTACCAATAGATTTCCTAAAACGAATCAATGGTACTCACAAATTCTTCAAAGAAACGGAAAAGATAATGAGCCGATAAAAATGTCTGGAGAGCATTCTGAATCTCAATTACCTCCGGAAACAAAATAATTCGTACAACTATGTCTTTTTTCAGATTGTTATTTTGGTTGATTTTTGTCTTTTTAGGTAGTATGTTATTGCTCATTCCGCTATCACAATCAGTGGAATCGCTATCGCTGTCAGAGGTAATCATTACAAAATTACAGTTAGCCCTTCAAACAACATTTTGTTTTATATTACCACCTTTCATAGCCCTGTGGATACTGAAAGAAAAACCGCTGCAATCATTAACTTTGACAAAAGGAGTCTCTTTGCAAGGTATTTTATATGCAGTGGCATTAATATTTGTAAGTCTAAATACCATTTATTTTCTAACCTACTTCAACAGTTTATTAGACTTACCACAGTGGATGATTACTCAAGAAGAGGATGTCAATGAAATGTCTCTACAATTTTTAGACGTTGAATCCACTTGGGGTTTACTGTTAAATATATTCATCATTGCGATTTTACCGGCTTTTGGTGAAGAGGTGTTTTTCAGAGGTTATCTTCAACCAACCCTGCAAAAAGTGGTATCTCATCATGTTGCTATTTTATTTATCGCAATACTGTTTAGTGCTATCCATTTACAGTTTGTAACATTTATACCACGCTTGTTTTTAGGATTGTTGTTTGGGTATCTCTTTTTTTGGACAAAAAAGTTATGGATTCCCATTATAGCACATTTTGTCAATAACTTTATCATTGTTATTTCACACTATCTTGCTACCGCAGAAGAAAAGCAAGAATTTTTGACTACAGAGCAAATATCAAAACCGCCATTCTTATCTGTCTTATTATCTATTGTAGCCGTAGCCGTCATTTTATACTACTTCTACAATAAATATAAAATGGCAATCAACCCCAAAAAACCCAATCAATAAGTACCTGCAAGAATTACAAAACATTTGAAATATAGTATTATGCTTCCACGTTTTTTACAATACATTGCGATTGACACACAATCTAATCCTGAAAGTGAAACATATCCAAGTACCCATAAGCAATTTGACTTATTAAAGTTATTGCAGTCCGAATTAATACAGATGAAACTTTCAGAGGTACAACTTGACGAAAAAGGTTACTTAACAGCAACACTGCCGGCAAATTGTGAAAAGGAGATTCCTGTGATAGGCTTTATAGCCCATGTTGACACCTCTCCCGACATGAGCGGATGCAACATTAAACCTCAAATCATCAAGAATTATGATGGTGGTGATATTATTCTCAATGCAGACAAAAACATTGTGATGCGCGTTGCGGAATTTCCTGAACTTAACCATTACAAACAACAAACACTCATCACAACAGACGGCACAACATTACTTGGAGCCGATGACAAAGCCGGAATAGCCGTTATTGTCAGTGCTATTGAATACCTGCTGCAACATCCTGAAATTGAACACGGAACTGTAAAAATAGCATTTACTCCCGATGAGGAAATTGGAAAAGGAGTAGATTTTTTTGATGTAGAAAAGTTTGGAGCAACTTACGCTTATACCGTTGACGGAGGAGAAATCGGCGAATTGGAGTACGAAAACTTTAACGCTGCGGCGGCAACCATAAAAATACAAGGACGTAATGTACATCCCGGTTACGCTAAAAATAAAATGATTAATGCTCAACTTGTAGGAATGGAACTACACCAACTGTTACCTTCCAACGAAAGACCTGAACATACAAGTCATTACGAAGGTTTTTATTTACTGACCCGATTTTCAGGTGCTGTAGAAGATGCCGAATTGCAATACATTATCAGAGACCATTCAAAAAAAGCATTTGAATACCGCAAGCACTACATGCAACAGTGTGTTGATTTTTTAAATCAAAAATATGGTGAAAACACAATGGTACTTTCGTTAAAAGACCAATACTACAACATGGTCGAAAAAATAACTCCTCATCAACATATTATAGATATTGCAGCACAAGCAATGCAACAAGCGGGAGTAAAAGTTAAGATTAAACCTATTCGCGGAGGAACCGACGGCGCAAGATTGTCATATATGGGATTGCCTTGTCCTAATATTTTTGCCGGTGGACATAACTTTCACGGGAAGTATGAATTTATTCCTTTGGAATCCATGGAGAAGTCGAAAGAAACGGTCATCAATATCATCAAACTTTTTGCAGAAAGTGTAAAAACGGAATAGATGGGGTTGATAACCTTATTGAGCTTAGTAGAAAATCATCAAAACATCTTATTGTACTCAACCAAAATTGGTTTACGAAAGTTTTCCGGTAAGGTAGAGACGTTGCCTGCAACATTTCTACTTCGTTACCTATTAATTTCTACTCCATTTGATACTGTCCCAACATGGGGAAACGCCCTGCACGGCTGCGACAGACTTTCCCAACATGGGGAAACCTCCTGCACGGCTGCGACACACTTTCCC
>CAYVGO010000025.1:0-29771 GCA_964450725.1 uncultured Muribaculaceae bacterium | reverse complement strand
AGGCATAGAACCCGGACGACCCGAAGTAGTAGATACCCGCAATCCCGGAATTGTTCCCGCCAATGCCTGAGCCGGGTTTGACCTTACTCCGGTTTGCAACACTTGTTTGTTAAGAGAAGAAATTGACGAAGTGGCTTTAGCCTTGCTTACTGTTCCACCATAACCGGTGATAACAACATCGTCAATTTGTTCAGCATCTTCAGACATGACTACAATCATGTTGTTTTCCGCAGGCATTTCCAAGTCATTGTATCCCACAGATGAAAATTTTAATGCCGTTCCAACCGGAACGTTCATTGTAAAAAGACCGTTTACATCAGTAACAACACCATTGGTTGTTCCTTTTTGGATAACCGATGCCCCGACCATCGGATCTCCATTAACATCTTTGACTGTCCCGGAAATTTGGGCTAAAGATGTTGTAATACAAATAATGAGTACCATTGAGGTTAGTAAATACCTCTTCCACAGAATTGCTTTGTGCTCCATAATGAATTAAGTTAAAGTAATACATAAAATAATATTTTAAAGACGAAGCAAAGGTAATAAATTTTCAAATAAAAGCAACGTTTCAAAAAAAAAAAAAGGTTAAATCGACAAAATTAACCTTTGATAACATTTCTGCGATGTGTAATTTTTAACGTAATCTTCTTATTGTGAATAATTTATTGTATTTGGATAAATTTCTATTTTTTGGTAGATATATATTATATATTTTCATCACCATCAAAAATCAGTGCATTGAATTGTAAACTATCTCTCAATAGGATTTTTCATTTTTTCATTATAAATTTGTATTTTCAATTTCAGTTTTGAAGTAAATTTGTAAAAGTTATGGAATATCTTCGATGGTTAGTTTGTAAGGTTTTATTATTTGTATTGCTCTTTAATGGTTATTTATCCTCAGCTCAATCTTACAGCGATATTACAGATCAGGCAATTAAATACAGAGATTTTATTAGAATATTGGGAAGTTTGTATATAGATACGGTCAACGTCAAACAATTTACAGAAGATGCTATTGTGCACGTGTTAAATAAATTAGATCCTCATTCTGCCTATATTTCCGCTGAAAATGCCAAAAAAACAACAGAAGAAATTACCGGTAATTTTGAAGGTATTGGCGTAGAATTTAATATGTTGCGAGATACATTATTTGTTATTTCGACTATTGTTGGAGGCCCTTCACAAAAAGTAGGAGTATTGGCAAATGACCGCATTATTTCGGTAGATGGGGATGTAATTGCCGGAGTGAAGATGGAGACTAATTTAATTATGAAAAAATTAAGAGGAGCGAAAGGAACCAAAGTAAAAATCACAGTTTTAAGACGTGGAGTGAATACTCCAATAGAATTTATAATTACACGCGATAAAATTCCAATCTATAGTATAGATGCTTCTTTTATGCCTTCTCCAAAGGTGGGGTATGTGAAAATTAATCGTTTTTCGGCAACAACGTACGATGAATTTATGGAGGCTATTCAAAAATTTAAAAAAATACCAGAAACCATCATTTTAGATTTACGAGGCAATTCCGGAGGAATTTTACAAATGTCAACAGCCATTGCGGATGAATTTTTAGGTCAGGGAAAGATTATTACTTATACCGAAGGACGCGTGATACCTCGCAATGATATTGTAGCTACAGAAGTTTACAATAAATTAGAGAAAAGCAGGGTGATTGTTTTGATTGACGAAACATCAGCATCAGCAAGTGAAATTGTTGCCGGAGCAATACAAGATTGGGATAGAGGAATTATTCTGGGTCGTCGCTCTTATGGTAAGGGATTGGTGCAAGAGCAGATACCTCTTACAGATGGTTCATTACTTCGTATCACCATTGCTCGTTATCATACACCCACAGGCAGGGTGATTCAATCGCCTTACCAAGAAGGTAAAATTAATGAGTACTATCAAGATTTCTACAAACGTTATGCTCAAGGAGAATACTATCATAAAGATAGCATTAAGTTTAAAGATACCTTGCGTTACAAAACATTGGTTTCCGGGCGTACGGTTTATGGCGGAGGTGGAATTATGCCTGATGATTTTATACCAATAGATACAAGTACATATAGTCCATATTTTGGTAATTTAATTCGCAAAGGAACTCTTTTTCAGTATATCATAAGTTATATGGAGCAAAATCGCTCAACACTTAAAAAGCAGTATCCTACTCTACAAAAGTTTGCAGAAAAATTTGAAATTACACCTAATATATTGGATCAGTTAGTGGTTTATGCAACAAAAGACAGTATTGCTCCTAATCCTACTGAGTTTTCACGTTCCTTGCCAGATATTAAATCGCGCCTGAAGGCAGGATTTGCACAAGATTTATTTGGCAATACGGCATACTATCAAATTATTTTACCGGTTTTGGATAAAGTGTATCAACGTGCTCTTGAATATGCTGAAAATCCAACAAAATATGAAGCATTGTTGCAGCAATAATTTTATTAATATAGTATTGATATATAGTAATTTGTAAGTTTTATAAGATGGATGTTTTTCAATAAAGAGGATTGAATAAATAATTACACAGCATCATATGACCACCTATAACCCATGCGCTATCAATTGATTATTTTACTACTATTCTTATCAATTCCTGTTTTTGGACAGATTGATAAAGAACACTTTTTTCGACGTGGTACGCAAGAGTTGATTGAAGGGCGTTTTTCAGAGGGAATTCGCTATTTTAATATTCTCATTACTGCCGATAGTAATAGTTATGACGCTTATTTTCGCAGAGCAGTTTGTAAATATAATCTTCGGGATTATATAGGAGCCATGAGTGATTTTAATAAAGCGATTGCTAAAAATCCTGTATTTACTTATGCTTACTATTATAGAGCCATTACTCAGAATAGTTTGGGGCAATATATGGCTGCATTATCAGATTTAGAAAACACTATAGATTTACGTCCTCAGTTCAGTGGAGTACATTACGTGCGAGGGATTAGTTACTTTTACCTTCAACAATTTGATAAATCGTTAGAAAGTTTTTCCCGCTATTTACGTTTTGAACCTAAAGCAGTTGAAGCTTATGTTGCTCGCGGAACATGTCATTTATTTTTGAAAGATACTGTATCTGCATACAAAGATTATGAAAGTGCCATATTACTTAATCCCTATAATGCTGAATCTTATAGCCGTCGCGGTCGTTTGTATGCAACGCAAGGAAAAACCGAATTAGCCATAAAAGATTTTAATGAAGCCATAAGATTAGATAATAATAATACAATTTCCTACTTTTTTAGAGCATTAGAACGTTATAATAATCAAAACTTTACGGGTGCTTTAAGTGATTTGGCTAAGATTCTGGAAATTGAACCTTATAACGCATTAACTTACTACAATCGAGCATTGATACGCTCACAAATTGGCAGTTTAGACAGTGCCTTAATAGATTATACGAAAGTATTGGAAATTAATCCGGAAAATATTTTGGCATATTATAATCGTGCCGCTATTTATATGGAAAAAGGTTCTTATTTACAAGCCATAAAAGATTATAGTGATGCCATTCGACTATATCCTGATTTTGCCAATGCTTATATTAATCGCTCAGAAGCCAAACGATTACGAAATGACATTAAAGGTGCTCAAGAAGACTATCGTGTGGGTCAAGACAAAATTAAAGAATATCGACAACGGTTGGCTTCCGGCGCTCTATCGCAATATAATGACAGTACATTCAACTATCAGAAATTAATCGCCTTTGATGCTGATTTTGGCAATACAGAATTTAATGCCGAATTGATACAAACAACACAAATAGAAATACAATCTTCTTTCTTATTTGCAACACAAATTATAAAACCTAATCTTCCTCTATCTCGCAGTTATTTTAATCCCGAACTTGAAGTATTTTATAAACAAGGAGAAAACTTTGAGGTACGTTTAACCAATAAAATTACCAATAAAGACATTGATCAGATTAGAGAGTCGATTGGACAGATAGACAGTTTATTAGATAATAACCCGGAAAATGACTATCTCTATTTTATCAAAGCAACACTTTTAGAAGAACAAAATCAATTTAACAATGCTATTAATTTCTATACACAAGCAATTAGAATAATGCCGGATAATCCGTTTTATTATTTCAGTCGCAGTGTGGCAAGAAGTGAAATGATAGAATTTATTGCAGGTGTAGAACATGATTTTAAAACAATCATGGTTGATAATCAGGGAAATACATCAATGGTTTCACAATCTACCTCTTCTAAAGAACGCTACGATTACAGTTCGGCAATTGCTGACCTTGATAAATCAATAGCCCTTTTACCTACATTTACCTATGCTCATTATAATCGCGGTAATTTGTTATGCAAATCAGAACATATGACAGAAGCGATTGAAGCTTATAGTCAAGCAATTAATCTTTATCCTTATTTTGCACAAGCCTATTTTAATCGAGGATTGATTCAAATTTACTTAAAGGATATGGAAAAAGGGTGTTTGGACATCAGTAAGGCTGGAGAATTGGGAATGAGTGAAGCTTATGGAATTGTCAAAAAATATTGTTTAAAGAAAGAGAAGTAATATGATTTATAGTCATTTAATTATAATTTTGTGCTTTAATTCTTTATTGTGAATTTTGCAGGTAGTGTGAAATACTATTTCTTAGTTATTTTTATGTTGTGTGGTTTGGTCGGATTTCCGATTAACGACCAAACACTTTATTTTATGAATCAATTACCGTTAAATCACACGGTAAATCCAACCTATCAAACCTCCGAAAATTTTCTCTATATTGGATTGCCATTACTTTCCTCCGGGCATGTTAATTATGAATACTCGCGAGGAATTATGAATGCCGGTAACATTAAAAAAATAGCCGACAGATTGAGTGATTATGAAATTTTCGGCGTTTCAGCCAGTCACAGATATATAGACCTTGGATTACAAATCAAAGATTTTTATTTTACTATTGGAGCAGAATCAAAATTTGTCGGGGGTATTAATGTTTACAAAGATGCCGTAAAACTAATGCTTATTGGCGATAGTGCGTTTCTCTCTGATCCTGTTATAAATCTAGAAAAATCTCATATTCAAGAGTATAACTACCAAGAAATTTCTGTAGGAGTTTCCAAGTACTTTAAGGATTGGAATTTAACTCTTGGGGGAAAATTAAAGTATTTGATAGGACAGCACCATGCTTCCGTACAATTTGACCCTATTTCACGCTGGGAAGGTACTAACCATCAAATTGCAGGACAATTTGCCGTAACAGGCACAGTTGCTTCAGCCGTAGAGCCAACTTATACAACACTTGAGGATGTGGATTTTAAAAATCAATATTTTGGAAAGTCGTTTGCTTATTTTACTTCTCTTTTTTCTGTTGTTCCTACACAAGGTCACGGTCTTGCCATAGATTTTGGAGCTTCTGTAACACTATTAGAAAGTAAAAAGTTGACATTCAGTATCAGTTTTTTGGATTTAGGGTTTATTTATTGGAACAATGCTCGAAAAATTATCACAGAAACTCCTTACATTGTTGGAGAAACCTCGCAGTTGCAAGACAAAGATCCATCGTTCAATTTAAACTATCTGCATAGTTATTTGCAAAAGATTCCGATAGTGGAAGAAAAGCAAAGTTCTTTTATGAGACTTGCCGGAAGACTTTATGTTGGAGGAAGTTATTGTTTAACATCAAAATTAAATATAGGAGCACTATTTGGATTAAGCAGTTATACCGGTATTCGCTATGACCCTTCGGCAACATTTTCTCTCAATACACAAAATCTTCCCATCAATATATCGACTTCTTATACACTAAAAAATAATCGATATGGCAATCTTGGAATAGGATTACAAATTGGAGACAGAGGCATACAGTTTCATTTTATAGCAGAAAATCTGATACAACTTGGAATGGCTTTATTTTCCAAAAGTTCGGTTCTTCCCACCAACATGATTACTCAGCACATGTATTTTCGAGCAGGGGTTAATTTACTGCTCAACTTAAAGCCTCAGCAACGCCGAGAATCTCCACGTCGATGTAATTGTCAAATTCTTAACGATTAAAATCCCATTCTTTTTGTTGAAATATTATTCTATATTGAATAAACAACAAATTTTCCCTTAAAAACTCGAAATACTAATTAGGAGTTAGTAATCATAAAAAGCACAAGTTAAGCTTACAAACTAATAACAATGTTATCAAATATTTAAAAACGTTAATTCGATAAAAATTAACGTTTTTTTTTTTTTGAAACGTTGCTATTAATCTGATAATTGTTACCTTTGTCCTAATTCTTATTAAAAATGTATTCTTGCATTAATCTAATTCTATATTATACTATATAAACTTAATATTATTAATATAATTTTTTCAAGAATAAATTTTATGACAATAGGACTATATATATAATAATTCAATTTTTAATTTTAAAACTATGAAAATCTACTTTTTATTTATTGCTTTTCTTTTTTTGATGGGAAGTTGCAGATTATTTGAACAAACTAATCAAGACGGAGTCGAATCAGTTCCTTATGACCCCAATCAACCCGTTACAGTAACAAAAATACTTCCCGATAGCGGTGGTATTGCTCAAAGATTTGTATTGTCGGGCAACAATTTAGGTACCGATGTACAAAATCTTCGTGTGATGTTTCGTAGCAATTATTCCAATACAACTTCTTCGGCTGCCATTATATCTTCTAATGGTAAGCAATTATATGGACTTGTCCCCAAGCTTACTAATCCGGATAAAATTGACATTTATGATGATATGAAAGTTTGGATAGAACGGTTAGATGGTAAAGGACAAGTATTAAAGGTTGACACACTGTCAGTTCCATTTCGATATTTAACCACTTTTGCCGTAACTACGGTTTGTGGTGTTCCGAAGTTGGGTGTAGTGCCCGCCAATGAAAGTGTTGTTGTGGGTACATTGTCAGATACGCGATTAAAAAGCCCAGCTTCGATAACGGCAGACAATTATGGGAATGTATTTATGACTTGTTTTAACGCCGGTACTGCTCAAGGAGGCAAAGCAGATGATGCAACAATATTACGTATTAATGAAGCCGAAAATAAAACGGAAAAAGCAATTGCAGATGTTTCTTACTCCGAGTGTGTAGTTACTTATGACGGAGGTGAAACATTATATTTTATGGATAATGATGGAGCTGTGTTGAGACGTTCTTTGCGTTCTTTGGGTTATGTCAAAGAAAGTTTTGATTTTCGTTGGCAATTGGGTGTCGGAGAAAGTGCACCCAGTACACCTTATTATATTAAAACGATTGTTTATAATCCACAAGATAAGATGGGTTATTTTGTAACATTCAATACGAAAAATTTAGGTGCTGTAGATTTTGATAATAGGTATACTTATAATTGGGGTAAAATTGGGGATTTAGGAGGTGATGATATCTATTTAGGTATAGACACTGTATTGAATGTTACATATGCTATCCATTTCAATACGCATTGTATACTGACAATTCATCCTTTGGAAAGAGATGAAGAGGGTGGGACAATTGCTCTTCAAGGTAAAAAATACAAGCCCTTTCATTTTTCTAAAGGAAATCCGAAAAAACCCGACACCATTGCTTATCGCATCATTGCCGGAACTTCTCCAACCGCTGTCGAAGTGGGCGGTTTTCATAAGGGCTTGGCTTCCGGTACAGCAGGATATATGGATGGTGATGGAACTGACTCCAAGTTTAATTTTCCTCGTCAATGCGTAATTAGATATGAAAATCCGGGACAACCGGGAGACTTGTATGTTGCAGATTGCGCTAACCATTGTATTCGACGACTCACTCCACAATATGCAGCCAATGGCGATATTAATTACAGAGTTAGTACTGTGGTAGGTACACCGGGAGCCTCCGGATATAAAGACGGAATCAGAGATAATGCCCTATTCTGGTATCCAAGTTATATGACCATTGCTCCGGATGGAACCATATATATTAATGATGGTGTTAGAAATGCCGGTGCTCAAGGTGCAAGTAATGTGGGCAATCAGGTACTTCGTAAATTATCGATGCAATAAGATAGTTTGTGATAAACATGTACACTTCCTAAGACTTTATTTAATAATTATTTACATATGAAAAAAACAATTTTATATTTTATTATTTGTCTATTTCCTTATTTCGGTTTTGGAGACGAAAAATTTACGGTTTCAGGAATAGTTTTAGATGATACCGGAGAACCCATGCCTTATGTAACAGTGATGGTGAAAGGAAGTATTGGTTTGGGTAAATCAACCGATGATAAAGGAAACTTTACCATTACGGCAAAAAAGAACGATGTGTTGGTTTTTGTTTATGTCGGGTATAAAAACGAAGAGTTTCCTGTAGAAGGTAATGCTACAGGGGTCAAGATTAATATGACTACGGAGAGTGAAAACATTGAGGAGGTAGTAGTAACAAGTAATGTTGGAGGGGCACAGAGAAAAATTAGTGTGGTTAGTGCTGTCAGCAGTGTAGATGTAAAAGAGTTACAAGTGCCGGCAACGAGTATCAGTAATATGATTGGTGGCCGGGTAGCAGGTGTTATCACCCAGCAATTTTCGGGAGAAGCGGGTCAAACCTCTCAAATTTGGGTGCGAGGTATCAGTACTTTCGGAGCCAAAAGTTCGGCATTGGTGTTGATAGATGGTATAGAAGGAAGCATTGATCAGGTTGACCCTCAGGATATTGAATCTTTTTCGGTATTGTTAGATGCTTCCGCTACAGCAATTTACGGTGTACGGGGAAGTAATGGTGTTGTGTTGATTACAACCAAACGCGGGGAAGAAGGTAAATTGAAAATTACGTTTCGTGCGAATGGCAGTTTTAAAGTCATAGGGCGTATACCCAAATATTTGCGAGCTTATGATTATGCTTCATTAGCGAATGAAGCTCGGATTGTACGTGGAAATTCACCGATTTACGAACCTTTTGCGATGGAAATAATCAAGGGAGGTTTAGATCAGGATATTTACCCTGATGTGAGTTGGCAAGATCAGATTTTAAAACGCTGGTCTATGGCGCAATCCTATTTTGCTTCGGCTCAGGGAGGAAATAAGAACGCACGTTATTATCTCTCCTTGTCAATGAATAATGAAGGTAATTTGTATAAAACCGACGCTAATGCACCGTATAAAAATCAACTCGGTTTTTCGAGTTATACCTATCGTACTAACGTAGATATGAATCTTTCGGAAACTACCACTTTATATTTTGGTGTTGACGGATATATCTCTCAAAACGTATTACCGGGCATGGCTCAAGCACGTTATTATGGTGGTTATGGCTTTGGTTTGTCGGGCCTGTCTGCCAATACTAATTACATTTGGGAATCTCAGGCAACTCTAACACCTTTGACTGTTCCCGTTCAATTTTCCACGGGTCAGTTACCCGCCTATGGTACCCAGGGCAATACCATATCACCTTATGTCTTAATTAACCATATGGGACGTCGGACGGAAGAGTATTACAAAAATCTGACCACCATCAGATTAAGTCAAGATTTTGGTTTTATAGAGGCTTTAAAAGGGTTGACGGCAAAAATTCAGGGTAGTTTTGACAATCAATCAGGTTATAATCATGTACGTTCCTATACTCCGGCATTATACAAAGCCACCGGTCGAGCCATTAACGGAGAATTACAATTAATAAAAACCGTTGAGGCAAAGGAGTCAGCCTTTACTGGTGAAAGTACACAATGGAGACGCTATTTTTTAGATGCCAACATCAATTACACCAGAGTCATTGCGGATAGACATCGTATAGGAGCTTTTGTTTATTATTATCAGCAAAGCGATTCTTATGGAGAATTGTCAGACGGTATTCTCGCAATTCCTTACAGAAATCAAGGTATTTCAGGAAAGGTGAATTATAGTTTTGCCGATGCTTATTTTATTGATTTGAATGGAGGTTATACGGGGTCTGAAAATTTTGAGCGTGGAGCGCAATGGGGCTTCTTTCCCTCATTGGCTCTTGGCTGGGTTCCTACGAGTTATCAGTGGGTCAAGGAAAATGTTCCTTTTGTGAATTTTTTCAAAATCAGAGGTTCTATAGGACAAGCCGGCAGTGACCGACTTAGTAATCGACGATTTCCGTATTTAGATAATGTTACCATTGTTCCTAATGGAACTTCGGGTTCTTGGTCAGGAGATGGGGTCGCTTTTATTACCGAAGGAGCAAAAAACTTAAAATGGGAAATTTCTACGCAATACAATTTAGGTCTTGAATTAAAATTTTGGGAAGAACGTTTCAATTTTGTCTTTAATCTCTATCGTAACGACAGAGACCGTATCTTTCAGCCACGTCAGGTAATTCCGGATTTTGCCGGGGTACCTTCCAATGAATATCCTTTCGGAAACGTGGGTGCGATGCAAAGTTGGGGTTCTGATGGGAATGGTAGTTACACTCATATCATCAATAAAGATATGCTGTTTACTATTCGGGGGAATTATACTATTGCCAGAAACAAGGTAACTCGTTGGGAAGAACCCACGCCTGCTTATCCTTATTTGACCCGTTCCGGTTATACGTACGATAATCTTAGGGGATATGTTTCTTTGGGATATTTTAGAGATTCTACAGAAATTTTGAACAGTCCTCCTCAATTTGGTTCTATTCGTCCGGGCGATATAAGATATAAAGATGTCAACGGAGACGGAAAAATTACCGAAGAGGACAAAGTTCCGCTGGCATTTAATTCATCACCTCAGATTATGTATGGCTTCGGGGCAGAATTTGTTTGGAAAAACTTTTCTATTGGTTGTTTGTTTCGCGGAGCCCGAGATTTCAGTTTCTTTTACGGCGTGTACAGCCCATTAGGTTATATGCCATTCCATGGAGAACAAATCGGCAATGTACTTTCTATTGTCAACGAATCCGGGGGAAGATGGACACCCGCGTGGTATTCAGGAGATCCGGCGACGGAAAATCCCAATGCACGATTCCCAAGGCTTACTTATGGAAGTAATACCAATAACACCCAGCCTTCTACTCATTGGTTGGGTAGTGGAAATTATCTAAGATTTCAAGAACTCTCCCTTAGTTACAGAATTAAGAATGCTAACATGCAGGCTAAGACAAAAATTTCAGCAATTGATATTCAGTTAATCTTTAACAATTTGGGAGTATGGGATAATGTGAAGTTATGGGATCCTGAATCTGCCAGTGGAAATGGAACGAGTTACCCGATACCATTCACCACTTCGCTACAGTTGTATATTCATTTCTAATGAACCATTCATCTATTTTATTCATAGTTCATCATTACTAAATAGTTTCTATATGAAAAAAAATATTAATTATATATTACTCTTCTTGTTGTCGTCTTCTTTTTCGGCATGTCAGTTTTTAGATGTAACAGAGTATTTTGAAAAAAATAATACTCCCGATTCTGTATGGACAAATTCGAAATACATTATGTCCTATATGTGGACACAAGCCGCCATGTTGCCCGATGAAGCAAGAATATGGTCTAATTCATATTATCCGGGGGTTACGGGTTCAGATGAAGGATTTGTTCAATATAATACCAATCAGTTTATTGGGAACAATTATCTTTTTGGTACTGTTAATGCCAATAGTATCAATGGTACTTCATTAAATATATGGTCTGGCTGTTATACCATTATCAGAAACTGTAACCGGATATTTGCCAACAAAGCCAAAGCCAATCTTACATACAACGAAGATAAAGAATTGACGGCTTATACCCGGTTTTTACGTGCTTATGCTTACTACCATTTAATTCTGAGTTACGGACCGGTTATTTTATTGGGTGACGAGGTGGTCAACAATAATGCTTTACCCGATGACTATGCCAGTTACGTCCGCAGTCCTTTTGACAGTTGTGTCAACTATGTATGTCATGAGATGGAAACGGCCTCTATTGATATGCCACTTCCGGATAATTTACCACAAACAGTTTTTGGCCGTCCTCATAAATATTCTGCGTGGGCTCTTGTGGCACGATTACGACTGCATGCTGCCAGTAAGGCATTTAACAGTAATGATAAAGCGATTGAATTATTTAGTTCTTTTCAAAGGTCAACGGACGGTGTACATTATATTGCACAACAATATGATGATACTAAATGGGCTTTGGCTGCTTTGGCTGCAAAACGGCTGATAAGTTTGAATAAATACAAATTACACACATGGCCTGTTTCTGAAAGTACTGATGAAAAACAAAAACCTTTTTTCCCATCTAACTTTGACGGACAACAAAGTCATGACCCTTATTTGTCTTATGCCAATATGTTTAATGGGAATACCCGAGGACAATTTAACACGGAATTTATTTGGGGGAGAAATACGTCTGAGTTAAATGGTCATCTCAATCAAAGTTTTCCTGTGGGTGCAGAGCAATTAGCCGGATGGGGAGGGATGTCTATTCCTTATAAAATTATTCAGGCTTATCGAAAAAACGACGGGACAAAATTTGTAGAACCGACCTTATCTGTGGAAGATCCTACTCGTAGAAATACAACTGACCGATATTTTTCAGGATACTGGATTAAAAAAGATGTTGATACTTTATTTTTAAGTAGAGAAATGCGATTTTATGCCAGTATTGGGTTTAATCGCTGCAACTGGCCATGCCTATCCATTTCAGCCACAGCCTCCGGCAGTATTGGTAATAATTTAACAGTATTGTATCATAATGGTGCTTCTTCAGCAACAGGAGTTGTTGCCGGCGGAAAAAATATTGCAGAAATAACCAACCCTAATGATTACGCAATTACAGGATTTGTCAGTAAAAAATATATTCATCCGGACGATGCTTTATCTGCTTCAACAAAAAGACCTCAGGCAGAACTCAATTATTACAAAACTTACCCCATTGTAAGATATGCAGAAATTTTATTAAACTATGCCGAAGCCTTGAATAACTTACAGGAAGTGCATACTCTCGACGATCCCTTAACAAATACTGTTTATACATTAGAGCGTAACAGCACGGAAATAATCAATACTTTTAATCAAATCAGACATCGTGTAGGTTTACCCGGACTCCCAGTTCTTCCTGATGTTGAATTGATGAATGAAGAGATAAGAGAAGAGAGAATGAAAGAATTTTTCCATGAAGGAAGGCGTTATCATGACATTCGCCGCTGGGGAGTCTTGGAAGAAGAAGAGGGTAAAGTGTTAGAAGGAATGGATACCGAAAAGAGTGAGCCCGATTTTTATAAAGTGGTACCCATTAATCACCAATATGCACGAGACAGAGCACTTCTTCCCAATAAGCGTAAATTTTATTTTGTACCGATTCCTGTATCAGAATTACGCAAGGGTAGAGGAATTGACCAAAATCCGGGATGGGAAAAGTAGAAAAATGAAAAATGAAAACAACTAAATAATAAAAGTTATGAAACATATTGCATGGATTTTTTTTGCATTAACAATCTTTACATATTGTTCACAAGATCCTTTACAAAAAGAACAATATAAAAAAATAGCCTATTTGCTTAGCGGAACAAATGATGATAATACAATTGTCCGTGCCGTAAATTATTATGATGATCCAAACAAACGGGATACAAGTTATATCACTTGCTGTGTTGGCGGCAGCACCTCAATAGACAAAGATGTGCTTTTTGAAATTGATATTGATGAAGAAATTTTGAATCGATATAATTATAAACTCTACTTTAACAATACGTCAAAGTATACTCAATTAGTCAGTGATTCTACCTATGACATATCTACATTTCATACCATAGTTGCAGTTTCAAAAGGAGAAACCTATTCAGCAATACCATTTTTTATTGATACCAGGCATTTACAGCCTGATGGAGAGTATTATATTCCTGTAGGAATTTCAAGGGTCGTGGGAGGAATAGATTCAATAAACGCCAAAAAAAATACAGTCTTGATTCGTGTTGCCGTCAAAAATCGTTATTGTGCTCAATTGTCTAATAATACATTTTTTACTATCGGATCAAGCACAAGATATACTAATTATTTAACGGGAGCATTGGAAACAAGTGGTACAGAAATAGTGGTAAACAAGTTTGCTTTAACCGCCAGAGTGATTAAACCTGTCGGAGAACATGCACTTCGATTATTGCCTTGGAATATAGAAGATAAAGAGGAGAATTTGAAATATTCTATGGTTGTAAAAATTAATCGGGCAGATAACACCGTAACAGTCGAACCTTGGGACAAAGCAAATCCGCAACAGTATTTTAAATTACTGCCGAACAGTAAGTTTGACCCTTTGAATCAAAGAATTATTCTCAATTATGACTTTAAGGATTTGAGGAAAAATCCCGCAGAGTATTATAAAATCGAAAATCAAATTATTGAATTAACCAATATCTAACATATTATGATTATCATGAAAAAAATCTTTTTTTTAATTTTATCGGCATTGTTCATCGGATTTGGGTGCGATGATGACAAGATAGAAGTATCATCATTGACTTGGTTGACGGTTGACAAAATAAAATTGAATGCCAAAACTGCCGGAGATCAACTTTCTCTTACGGTAACTTGCAATGACAAGGATTGGACAGTAACTTCCAATAAAGAATGGGTAGTAACGGAAATAATCAAAAGTGAAGTGGGAGGAGAGATCAAGATTACTGTTGCCGAAAATGGAGAGACCATGGCGATTAGAACTGCAGAATTAACTTTTACTGCCAATAACGGTGAAATCGTTAAAACCACGACCATACAGCAACTTGGAACAGAACCTGAAATTTTACTCTCTGCAGATGTAATGGCTTTTGATTCTCAGGAACAGGAATTTTCTTTTACTATAACCACCAATTATCCGGAATTCAATTTTAGTGCAGATGAAAATTGGATTACTAAGGTTGAAACTGCTAACCCTTCTGCTACTTTTCCTCAAACGACGCAACACATTACTTGTAAAATAACAAGGAATCAGGATGGAAATAATAGGGAAGGAGTAATTACCATAATCGGTAAAGGTCCCGGTGTCGAGAATACCATAAAGACATTGACAATAATGCAACTTAACTCCATTGCATGGCCTAAAATCAGTGTAGATGGGAATACAATTACAGATACAACAATAGAATTGTTGTGGAATAATAATAAAGCCATAGGAATGATGACTTTCAAAGTAGAAAAACGATTGACAGGCGAAGAAGTTGCCGTGATAGATTCCGCTTGCACTACAAAAAGAGTTATCATTACGGGTTTAGAAAGTAATACCTCTTATAGAGTTACAGTTACTGGAAAGTATAGTGGTCAAGACCAACAAATAAATTCAGATACAACTTTTACTATAAGTACTCCGCTTAACGCAAAACTTGTAGAGGCATCTGGTTATGCTTTCTCAAACCGAAGTTCGTGGAAAATTCTTTCTTACAGTACACAAGAGAATGGAGGAGAGGGTGCTACCAACGGATATTTACCCGCCATGATAGATAATAATGCCGGAACTTTTTGGCATTCAAAATGGAGTGGTGCACCTGCTCCAACCTTACCCATTGAATTGATTTTTGATTTAGGGTCATCTCAATCGTTAACTGCCGTAGCAATGCAAAATCGTAATGCCAATAATAATACAGATGAATATGTAATAAGCTTTAGTAATGATATACCGTCATCTTATCCGACAGGCAATGATTTAAAGACAACAACTTACCTACACCCCGATAAAGATAAGTGGAGTTTTGTTAATTCAATTAAAGTGAAGAACCTCCGAGGAGATAATACTAAAGTCAATAAATTGGAATTTCCATCACCCATTACGGCACGAATAGTTAAATTGAAGATTACAGCCACTGCCAGTGGAGCCACGTGCTCTGTAGCAGAGTTTGAAGTGAAATAAAAATCCATTACTTGTCTATATAATTAGAACGGCGGCTCATCTTGATGAACCGCCGTTCTAATTATAAATAATATCAATAACCTTAACTTCCGCTACGGATTTGGATTCCCGCTTTGTCATAAACTTCGATAATCTTGTTCATTGTAACTTCGATTTGTTGATTGTCGAGCGTTTTTGTTTCATCGCATAGCAAGAATGACAGCGAATAAGATTTTTTACCTTCCGGCAATTTATTTCCTTCATAAACGTCAAACAGAGTAATATTACGTAATATTTTACTGCCGGTTTTGATGGCTAAATTATAAAGTTGCTCAAAGGTTACCGATTTGTTTACCAGCAAAGACAAATCTCGAAGTACAGTCGGAAATTTAGAGATTTCTCGGTACTGTATTTTTTGATTTTTGAAAGCCCGCAATAAAGTATCCAAATGGAGTTCGGCAACAAAAACATCTTGTCTGATATCAAAGTACTGCAATATTTGTCGGCTGATTTTTCCTAAGGTCAGTAATGGTTTTTTATTGAATATGTACTGTAAGCCGTCTCCATACCACAACGGAAGTGCAGACTGATGCTCTAAGTACATGAGATTGATACCAAAATGACTTAACAGTCGTTCAACAGTCGTTTTCAGTTGGAAGAAGTCGGTTTTGCCTTGTATATTCCACAAGTTTTCTTCTCCGGCAGCCGTTAAAAACAGGGCGGCAATTCTTTTCTCTGTAAATAGTTTGGTAACATCATCTGTGTCTTGAACATTGTTTTTGTGGTAAACATTGCCGATTTCAAAAAGTTGTAAAGAGGTTTGTTGTCGATTGATATTACGGACAATAGACTCCATACCTCCAAAAATCAGCGTATTTCTCATGATATTTAAATCTGCACTATTGGGGTTTTGCAATGCCACCAAGTTCGACAAGTCAAAGTCTGAGAATTGTTCGTAGTATTTACGGTTAGAAAGCGAGAGCGATATTTGTTCGTTGTAATTGTTATTTGCCAAAAAGTCGGCAATTTTTTCGGAAATTGTACGTAATGTTACTTTCGGAGATTCAGAAATAGAATATTGTAGTGTTTCCGGTAAAATAAGATTGTTGTATCCATAAATTCTTAACACTTCTTCGGCAACATCACATTCTTGAGTTACTTCTACTCTGTAAGAAGGTACTTCAATTTTCAAGTCTTGATTTTGAGTGGCAATAATCGTAAATCCTAAAGATGTTAAAATATTTTGAATTGTGTTTTGAGCAATATCATTACCGATAATTCTACAGATTCTCTCTGTGTTAATGGCAATAGTTCGTGGAATCGCAGGTTTTGCTACAACTTCCACTATATTGCTGTTTGTTCCGCCGGCAAGTTCTTTGATGAGCATTGTGGCTCTCTTTAATGCCGGTATCGGCATGGCAGGGTCTGTTCCTCTTTCATATCTGAAAGAAGCATCTGTATTTAATCCATGTCTTTTTGCAGTTTTTCTGATGCCCGTGGGAGCAAAGTAAGCACTTTCTACAAATATATTTTTGGTTTCAGTAGTAACTCCTGATGTCAAACCTCCAAAAACTCCTCCGATACACATGGGTTCTTCAACATTACAAATCATTAAATCTTCACCATGTAACGTACGTTCAACCACATCTAAAGTTGTAAATTTTGTACCTTCTTTGCATGTTTTTACTTTAACAATATTTCCTTTTATTTTGTCGGCATCAAAGGCATGTAAAGGTTGTCCGAACTGGTGCAGGATGTAATTGGTAATATCCACAATATTGTTAATGGGTCGTAATCCTATCCCTTTCAACTTTTTTTGTAACCATTGCGGAGACTCTTTTACGGTAACATTGCGAATGGTAATGCCGTAATATTGAGGACAACCTGTTGGTTCTTCTACCTCAATTTTTATGGGAGTTTGATGTTCATCTACC
Source organism: uncultured Muribaculaceae bacterium (assembly GCA_964450725.1). Lineage (GTDB taxonomy): Bacteria > Bacteroidota > Bacteroidia > Bacteroidales > UBA932 > CAYVGO01. The sequence goes on along the minus strand of CAYVGO010000025.1, from coordinate 12,083 downwards.
TGAAAACCGTCAGTATTTAAATCTGTAAAGGTTACTAATTTTTCAGGACATTGAGTTTTTATGTAAGCCTTTAATTCACGGGCAACGCCAAAGTGAGAAGCGGCATCAATTTTGTTGGGTGTTAATCCAATTTCAAATACATAATCTTTTTCTACATTAAATAACGGTGCTACAGGTTGTCCGATGGTTGTATCAGAAGAAAGGACTAAAATTCCTTCATGACTTTCACCTAATCCTAATTCATCTTCGGCACAAATCATCCCCAAACTCTCTACACCTCTGATTTTTCCGCGCTTAATAACTATTTCTTCGCCTTTGATGTTACACAACTTGCTGTTGACTGTGGCGACAGGTACTCTTTGCCCAACAGCAACATTGGGAGCTCCGCAGACAATTTGCAAATATTCAGGTAAGCCGACATCAACAGTACATACCGATAATCTGTCGGCGTTAGGGTGTTGCTCTTTGGTTTTTACCTCTCCGACAACCACTCCCTGCAATCCGCCTTTGATGGTTTCCAAAGCCTCCAAACTTTCTACTTCTAAGCCTATAGATGTTAAAGCCTCTGCTATTTCTTGCGGAGTGAGGGTTGTTTTAATATTGTCCTGTAACCAGCTGTAAAGAATTTTCATACGTAAATAATGATGAACAGTGAAATGAAAGAAGTGCTACAAATGTTCTCACAGTGCTCTTTCTATTTATTTCAATTGTTTTGGGTGAATTTGTTTGCAAAAGTAAGTTTTTTACCCTGTATTCCCAAAACTACCATTCTTGGTATCGGAGTACTCCGAAGTTTTATTCACCGCATTGTTCGGGTTTATTCTTTGGTAATGCAGAAAGTGATTTATCCTAAATGTTACATTAGTTTTTTATCATTTTTAGAGTTACAGCAAGCCGTAAAAAAGATTTTTGTCATTTGCTCTGGTTGTGCAGGTCGCAAAAAAAGGTTTTAAGAATCATTATATATGACGGAAATGATATAGTTATTCAGCGGAGTTTTTTAGGTTATCTGATGACCTGTTTTGTATGCCAAACTCATGGTAGATTTACTGTTTATTTCTCCTTTATGCCACACTCCAAGTCCATAAATGACACCTTTTATCGTAGCACCTTCGAGACAGTCAAGAAAGCCCTGAAAGGTATCAATGGTACGTTCCATTTTGGGTTGATTATTTTCTGCAGCAGTTACTATAAAATAGAACTCTTTGTTGTTCATTTGTGTGTAGAGCCCACAACAACGGTCAATAAGTGTCTTCATTTGGGCACTCATCGTATAAAAATAGACCGGAGTTGCCATCACAATGATGTCGGCAGAAAGCATCTTATCTAAAATTTCTGTCATGTCGTCTTTTTGAGGGCAAGACTTTCCTTCAAGGCTACAAGTACTGCAACCGGTACAATAGTTGATTGTTTTATCTCCCAAAAAAATTTTCTCAACCACATGACCGGCATCTTTTGTGCCCCGTAAAAATTCATTACAAAGGGTATCTGAGTTTCCTCCCCGACGTGGAGAGGAAGAAAGAATTAATACATTTTTCATATTGATTCTATTTCAAGTTATGATTAAAGAATACTTCCATTTTATCGTATGGAATTACTCCGGCTTTGTTGTCATAGAGGTCAACATGGCTTGCTCCGGGAATAATAAGTAACTCTTTGTTTTCACTGGTTAATCGTTTGAAAGCATCTTCGCTAAAGTAGCGAGAGTGTGCCTTTTCGCCGTGAATTAGAAGTACGGCACTGCGAATTTCATCACTGTAGGCAAGTAATGGCATATTAATAAATGAGAGAGCAGAAGTTGTATTCCAGCCATTGTTAGAGTTAAGCGAACGCTCGTGATAACCTCGGTTGGTTTTATAGTAATCATAATAATCTTTTACAAATTGAGGAGCATCGTCTGGAAGCGGATCTACCACTCCACCACCAAGCGCATAGGAACCATTTTTTGCATCAATGGTGCGCTGCGCATTGAGTTTTTTACGTAACTCATAACGTGCATCAGCATCCATGGCATCAAAATATCCTCTGGCACTTGCACGGCTCAAATCATACATGGTGGAAGCAACAGTGGCTTTGATTCTGGTGTCAATAGCCGCAGCATTAAGTGCCATCCCTCCCCATCCGCAGATTCCTATAATACCAATACGTTCCGGATCTACATCATTTCGGGTAGAAAGGTAATCGACCGCGGCACAGAAATCTTCGGTATTGATGTCGGGCGAAGCAACATAGCGTGGTTCACCGCCACTTTCTCCAGTATATGAAGGGTCAAAGGCAATGGTCAAAAAGCCTCGTTCTGCCATCGTCTGAGCATATAAGCCTGATACTTGTTCTTTTACTGCTCCGAACGGGCCGCTTACAGCAATTGCAGGCAGTGTTGTGTTGCCTTGCTGTTTGGGTAAATATAAATCGGCAACCAGTGTGATACCGTAACGATTTTTAAACTCAACCTTTTGGCGAGTAACCTTGTCGCTCTGTGAGAAGGTGTAATGTTCTTTATTTTCCATATTGTTTTTTGTTTTATTGGCGCAATGACTGAATAAAAACATTGCTGCACATGTTAATAAAATTAATTGTTTCATTTTTTTAGATTTTAAATTCAATGCAAAGGTAGATTGAAAAAGCGTTGTACCGTGTAGATAAATTACAGAGATTATAACCCAAATTACGGTTTCTACAGTCGAAGCATAAAATCTCTATTTTTAAGACGGCAAGAAATGATTGTTGGCAAATTGGTAAACCATTTTTTTGTCTACCATACGTTTTTCATCAAGAGTATGACGGTGTAGTATCCAAAATTGTTAGCGATATGTTTTTCCCTGAGGTTATTTTCTTGAACTCTCAAAAAAAATAAGTTACTTTGTATTTTAATTACACTTTATACTCAATCAATTATAGCATGACCAAGGAAAATATTTCAATTTTGCGAGAAAAAACGCTTTACAGAAAAAATGTTTGGCACAGTACATTACAACAGTTCCGAGTATTGAAAGAAACATTACGTGAAATAGCATCATTTTATCAAACAGAATTATCAGGCAATAATATAGAAATAGAGTATAAAGAACGTAGTGTTTATGAGGCGGAACTAAAAATAGGCTATGATATTTTGATTTTTAGCGTACAGCCCTATATTTTTTATTTTGACCGTAATCATCCGGCATGGAGACTTTCTTATTTAAAGCAAAACCGAATGAATGCTTTCTGCGGAATCATTAATATCTATAATTTTTTGGCAGACTCTATTCAAAAAAACAGGGTAGATGATTTGGGATACCTTATAGGACGTATCTTTATTAATCAGGAAAGTTATTATTTCGTAGAAGGAAAAAGACAAAACGAACATGCTTATCATATTTTTGGTACGGAAACAATCACTAAAGAAAAAATAGCAGCCATTGTTGACACTGCTCTTCAATATACATTAGACTTTGACCCTTTAGTACCTCCTTATGATTCTGTAAAAATTATCAGTGTCGATCAAATTTTGTCAAAAATAGAAACATCGGCATTTCCTACGGCAAAGAGGATAGGGTTTGAGTATCGTTCAGATGATGTGTAAGAGTTGTCAATATTTACGATTGACGATTTGTTTTAACACCCTCACATAATGGTATATTATGAAACTTTTCAGTAAAGGACAACTTCGCCTTTTGTTTAGAAGACTTGAACTTTTACAGTTACGCTATCGTAAAAAAAGCAATACTTATTTTTTACGACGCATTAAGCGATTCAATTCACTTGTAGAACTTCTTTCAAGAGGAATTAATTGGTTAGCGTTCCTTTTTGCTTTTCTTTCCGTTTTCAGTTTTGCCTATAAAATCGGCTTTCCACTGTCTCAAGAAGCATCAGAGGCTATTTTGTGGACATTTTACATCAGTAATTACCTTTTTCTTTTCTTTATTATTGCCCATAAAGTAGTACGCATATTAACAGGAGAGAGAGCACCTTGGCGTACTAAGTTGACGGAGTTAATTACCGTAATTTTACTTTTGATAGCCTTGTTGCCCGATTTTATAAGTTACAATCCCTCTTCCGGTATTATCAAAACTCTCATTTTCCATATAGGGCTCCATATTAGAATCCCTTTATTAGTCATCATATCTATTGCGGTGCTGATTCGAGGTATCAATATATTGATGAAACATAAGACCAATCCCTCTTTAATGTTAGCCGTCAGTTTTGTTATTTTAATTATTCTTGGAGCCGGATTTCTATTATTACCCCAAAGTTCCATCAATGGCGTCAAGATTATTGATGCTTTTTTTGTATCTACAAGTGCGGTATGTGTAACAGGACTTACACCGATAGATATACCGAGCAGTTTAACCGCCATGGGACAAATAGGACTGCTGGTATTGATACAGATCGGAGGATTGGGATTTATGACAATTACCAATTTTTTCGGATTATTTTTTATGGGTAATACCTCCATCTATAATCATCTTTTAGCCAAAGATGTTTTGAGCAGCGATTCAATGAACTCATTAGCAAAAGTGTTACTCTATATTTTTATTTTTACATTCATCATTGAAATTGCGGGTGCACTTGTAGTCTGGAGCAGTATAAGGGGACAATTGGGAATGAGTATGATGGAAGAAATAGGATTTTCTATTTTTCACGCCATATCAGCATTTTGCAATGCCGGATTTTCAATATATCCTGAAGGATTAACCAATACAAAACTCTTAAATATCAATACTCTTTATAATACCTTGTCCATTCTTATTATTTTGGGTGGTATTGGATTTCCGATTTTGTCCAATTTCAAAAAAATAGTAGGTTACCGTATTAGTAGAATTTTCCATCGCTGTTTTTTTCGACAAACGCTAAGAGAGCGTCATACTCATTTAGTCAATTTGAATACCAACATTGTATTATATACAACAATATGTCTTTTAGTGTTTGGAACATTAGTCATTGCTCTTTTTGAGTGGAATAATGCCTTTAAAGATCTTGATTTCTATCAAAAGTTAACCCATTCTTTCTTTTGCAGTGTTTCTCCCCGTACAGCCGGATTTAATGCAATTGACCTTGCACGGTTGACAGTTCCTACAATTCTTTTTACTATCATTTTAATGTGGATTGGTGGTGGAAGCCAATCGACAGCGGGCGGAATAAAAGTCAATGTATTTGCTACCGTATTGCTGAGTACCTATGCTGTTATTCGAGGACAAAAGAGAGTACAGGTTTTTGGTCGGGAAATATCCCAAACATCAATCAATCAAGCCACCAGTGTTATTTTAATCTCTGGAGTAATTTTGTCTGTAGCCATTATCACTTTATGTGCGTTAGAACCGGCATTACCTCCTTTGTCATTGATTTTTGAAGCATTTTCGGCTATCGGAACTGTAGGATTATCCATTAATTTAACACCTCAACTTTCAGAATCCGGTAAATTTATTGTCATGCTTTTGATGTTTATTGGTCGCGTGGGAATGATTACGATTTTATTCGGATTAGTCAGAAAAGTGAAATTTACTAATTTTAAATATCCCGCAGAACAGATTATTATTAACTGATGTTTTGATAAAAATTATTGATGATGAAAAAATACTCTTTCCTGATTGTTTTAATTTTTTGTTGGATTTCTTTCGTGGTCAATGCTCAACAAAAAATTGCCGTAGGATTCTATAACCTTGAAAATTTATTTGACACCATTGACAATCCCCATAAAGATGACGACGATTTTACACCTAAAGGAAGTTATCAATGGAATACAAAAAGATATTTTGCTAAAGTTGAAAAAATAGGAGAAGTGTTGGCAAATATCGAAAAAATAACACAAATGCCTTTGGTTACCATGGGATTTTGTGAAGTGGAAAATGAAGACGTATTATATGCGCTTACACGGTCTTCTGCACTCAAGCAAAATAAATACGGAGTGGTGATTTATCCTTCTTCTGACAATCGTGGTTTGGGAACTGCTTTTCTCTATCGTAGAGATATTTATAAGCCATACCATGATACCGTTTATAAAGTTACAGACCCTTCTGATGCAAAATTTGCGACAAGAGATCAGTTGTTGATTTCGGGAGTGATTGGTAATGACACACTACACTTTATTACTATTCATTACCCTTCGCGACGTTCGGGAAAATCGGCTTCTGAGCACAAAAGAATCTTAGCCGCAAATGTTACCCGTAAAATAGTAGATGACTTGAAACAGACTTACCGTAATCCGAAAATTATTATATTCGGAGATTTTAATGATACTCCGACCGATAAAAGTGTAACTGTAACGCTGAAAGCTGATAAAGAATTGACCGATAACACACAACTGTGGAACACAAGTTACGCATTGGCAAAAAAAGGATATGGAACTTTGGCTTTTCAGTCTTCATGGTATTTGTTTGACCAGATTATCATTTCAAAACCATTAATTAACAGTAAAAAAGGGTATGCTTATTTATCGACACATATTTTTTCATCAGAAAAGTTAACAACATCTCGCGGAAAACTTGTTGGAATACCTTTACGCACCTTCGAAGGTCGAAAATATACCGGCGGGTATAGCGACCATTTCCCTGTCTATATTGTTTTATCAAAATAAATTATCTCATTAAAGTACTTGATATATGAATATTAATCGCTGGAAAAATTTTATTACTCATGATATTTGGTTTCTCAATGAATCTGAATTAAAACCGTATCAAAGAATTATTGTCGTTGTTATAAAAACCGTATCTGTTACTATCTCCAAATTTTTTAGTGATAAAATTACCATTCGAGCATCGGCATTAACTTACTTTACTCTCATGTCTATTGTGCCGGTCATAGCCCTTTTATTTGCTGTAGCCAAAGGGTTTGGGTTAGAAGAATATTTGACCGAAATATTACAGCAGCAATTTTCACAACAGCAGGAAACTTTGACATTGTTGCTTGGATTTTCAAAATCATTACTTCAAAATGCCAAAGGCGGAGTCATTGTCGGGGTAGGATTGGCTTTTTTGTTGTGGAGTGTTATGAGTTTGTTGGGAAGTGTTGAAGGTACATTGAATAACATTTGGCAAATCAAGAAAAACAGACCTTACGTACGTAAATTTACTGATTACTTTTCCATTCTACTGATTGCTCCTGTTTTTTTGATTTTAATTAATGGTATTATCATTTTTTTATCCACAACAGTAACCTCTACATTATCTTCCGTCATGCCAGAGCATCTTGTGGTTATTCTTAAAAAATCATTAGTACTATTACCCTATATTTTGTTGATGATTCTTTTCACATTGCTGTATATGATTTTGCCTTATACGAAAGTGAAAGTAAAACCGGCATTAATAGCGGCGCTTGTAGCAGCTGTAGGCTATGACCTTATCTTGCAATTTTATGTATATTCTCAGGTAACTGTTTCTAAATACAGTGCTATTTATGGAAGCTTTGCAGCCTTACCGCTTTTTCTTTTGATGACACAAATGAGTTGGATGATTATTTTGTTTGGGGCTCAAATGAGTTGTGTTATTCAAAATCGTAAAGAATATGAATACAGTTATCAAAAAATAAAACTAAGTCATCGACAACAGCAATCTTTAGCCATTTTAATAATGTATAAAATAGCCCGTAATTTCACAACTCACAAACCACATCTTACAGATGTTGAATTGTCTGCAGAACTTAAACTTTCGTTGCCATTAACCCGAGAAATGCTAATCATACTCCAAAATGTAGGATTAATCACTAAAATATTTAATCCGACAGCACAAGAGCAGGGATACTTACCTTCGATGGATGTACATCAAATTACATTATATGATATTATTACTAAATTGACACTTTCTCAAACATCAAAAGTTCAAGTTATTCATGGACAGGACAAAACAATTTTAACCGATATTTTTGATAATTTTGACCATGGACTTCAACAATCACCGGCCAATCAATCATTGTTAGCATTGAACTTATCGTAAAACTTTCCATAAGGCAATATTGAATTTCAAAAAAAGTCATGTACTTTTGTAACTCAAAATTATTTACAGGTGAAATACTTAGATCCTTAAAACGACCTTATTTTAATTGAAAATTATAATCAATAAACCGTTTAATAATGAAAAAATGTATTTTAATATTTCTACTGCTTTCTACACATTTTCTAACAACTCAGGCACAAAGTAAATTTCAAAAATTTGAATTTACAGATTCACAAAATCTTACTTTACCTTATCGTATTCTTTATCCAATAGATTTTGATTCCACCAAAAGTTATCCTGTTGTACTTTTTTTGCATGGAGCGGGAGAAAGAGGAAATGACAACGAGAAACAACTAAACTTTATTGCACCGCTTTTTGAAGAATCGGAAAATCAAAAAACATATCCAGCCATTGTTGTCGCACCTCAATGTCCATTAAATTATTATTGGATATTTAATAACGCAGCACCCCAAAAGTGGGATAGAATTACTTATGCCAAAAATGAAGAAATATCTTTGCCACTTTATAATGTTCAAAGTTATTTAAAGACACTATTACAAAAAAAATATGTGAATAAAAAAAAGGTGTATATCATCGGACTATCTATGGGTGGAATGGCTACCTTAGATATGGTTATACGTAATCCAAAAGTGTTTGCGGCAGCCATTCCAATTTGTGGTGGCGTCAATATTGACAGACTAAAAAAATGTGAAAAAACTACGGCTTTTAGAATTTATCATAGTAGTGATGACAATATTGTACCGGTAGAAAATTCACGTAAAATTACCGCAGAATTACAAAGATTAAAAATACCTGTAGAATATAAAGAATATACTAATGCCGGACATGGAAGTTGGGTGCCCGCATTTGCAGAAAAAGATTTTATGTCTTGGCTTTTTTCACAATCAAAAAAATAATTGGTTAGGAATATTTGTATGCACCCATTTGATTTTATAGATTTGTTTTGTGGTATCGGCGGATTTCATGCTGCACTTTCCAAATTAGGGGGTGTATGTGTATTTGCTTCTGATATTGACCCTGAGTGCAGACAAATTTATTATGAAAATTTCGGTATTATGCCTCATGGGGATATTCAACAAATTAATGAGTCTGCAATTCCTTCTCACGATGTATTGTGCGCCGGATTTCCTTGTCAGGCTTTTTCAAAAGCCGGAAAACAGGCCGGATTGGAAGACGTCAGAGGAACGTTATTTTTTGATATTATCAGGATTGCCAAATATCATAAGCCTCAATTTTTAATGCTTGAAAATGTCCGTAACTTGATTGGACACGATAATGGGAGAACCTGGCACGTCATTAAAGAACATTTAACGGAGTTGCGATACAAATTTCCTGATAAGCCCATTATCTTTAGCCCTCATTGGTTAGGTATTCCTCAATTTAGAGAACGTGTTTTTATTCTATGTGAAAAATCAGACTCAGCCTCTGATAAGCCTTTTGTAATTCCTCAGAATATTCCCGAATGTAATCCCCATACAATTATTGAGGAGAATGAAAATGCAAAAAAATATCGCCTTTCAGAAACAGAAAATCAAGTATTAGAACAGTGGGAAATATTTATTCAAAATGTCCGTTGCCAAAACGGTAGATTGCCTGCATTTCCAATTTGGACGGAAGAATTTACAACTGAAAACTTACAGCGGAATGTTTCAGAATTACCGACTTGGAAACAGCAAATTATCCAACACAATCGTTCTTTATACCAAGCCAATGAAATTTTTATCAAAGCATGGTTAAAACAAAGTCTTACAATATCTTCATTTTTTGGAGCTAAAGCAAAGTTTGAATGGCAAGTCGGTGATATGAAAAGTCCGACAATATGGTCAAATATTATTCAATTTCGCCCTTCTGGAGTTAGAATAAAAAAACCAACCTATTTCCCGGCATTGGTGGCCATTACACAAACTTCTATCGTCGGCTCACTAAAACGTAAACTTACACCACGTGAAACTGCCAGACTGCAAAGTTTTCCCGATAAAATCAAATTACATAAAAATGACCGCATTGCCTACAAGCAACTGGGTAATTCAGTCAATGTAGATGTGATTGAATACTTTGCAAGACAGTTAATACATAAGCAGTTCCGAACAGGCTAATCAATTAATTACAAATAAAATTTTATGCAAAAAATTACCGTTTTTCTTCTATTTCTTTTGTCGGTTACTTTACTGACAAATTGCGGTTCAACACAAAATACTACCGCAAAAAACATTGTGAATACTGCCACAGATTTAGTCTTTCCTGTAGAAAAAGATATACAGTTAGGATTACAATCCGTAGAGCAAATTAAAGCAAGTCCAACAGAATATCCTCTGCTTGATGAACAAAAGTATGCTTATGCTTATCAAGAACTAAGGCGAATGATGCAGGAAATTCTAAATTCAGGAAAAGTACAATACAAAGATAAATTCACATGGCAGGTTTACATTATTGACAATAAAGAGACCCTAAATGCTTTTTGTTTACCCGGCGGATATATTTATGTTTATACCGGATTAATTAACTTTTTAGATAATGAAGCACAACTTGCAGGAGTGTTAGCTCATGAAATAGCTCATGCTGATCACCGACACAGTGCCAAGCAAATGATAGAGCAATATGGCGCTAATGTTTTGTTAGATTTGCTCATTAAAAAAGAAAGTGTTAAACAATTAGCGCAAATAGGTTCACAATTGGTAACTTTAAAATTCAGCAGAAATGATGAAGTAGAAGCCGATGCTTCTTCTGTGAAATATCTTTATCCTACACTGTATGATGCAAGAGGTGCCAAATACTTTTTTGAAAAAATATCGAATGGCAGTGCAAAAGCCGGTTTTTTTGATGAGTTTATGAGTACTCATCCATCACCTCCGAACAGAATACAGAATATTGAAAATCAGTGGAAGGAATTAGGAGGTAAAGTTGGAAATACATTTGAGGAACGCTATAGCCAACTTAAAAATTCGTTACTGTAATTCAAATAATTTGTATTGAGATAAAAAAATCATTACCTTTGTCCCCCTAAAATCGGAGAATATATTATGAAAAGAACATTTCAGCCATCAAACAGAAAACGAAGAAATAAACACGGATTCAGAGAGCGTATGTCCACAGCCAATGGTCGTCGTGTACTTGCAGCACGCAGAGCAAGAGGTCGTAAAAAATTAACTGTTTCTGACGAAGTGCGTTATTAGCATTAACAACAAATCCGCATAATGGGGTTGTCTGGTTTCGACAGCAATAGACTAAGCGGTGTAAGCATGCAGAGCATTGTACTTTCGGCTCTTTAATCTTGAGGTGCAAGCCTTAACTGGCAACACAAACTATTCTCTCGCTGCGTAGTAGTTGATTTTATCCTACATCGCTATCTAATTCACAAGGTGGGTTAGACGAGTGTCTTGTTTTCAGGTCTTCCTTACGTGAAAACTTATAAGGCATCAAATCTTAAGGAATAGTTGTTTGTTTACTACGGACAAATGGCGAATTTTAGTAGTTAAGGATTATAATTGATAGTTTTTCGTCTGTTGTAATCCCGACAATCAAAGAAAAACTAAGCATGTAGAAGGCAACGATTGGCGTTGTTTGGACGCGGGTTCAACTCCCGCCAACTCCACGTAATTACCAAAGCGGCAGTTCAAATATTTGAACTGCCGCTTTGGTAATTATTAGAAGAATGTTAATCCATTTCTCTTATATTTGAGTAAATCAACTATTGGCGCCGCATTCGGAATGGCTGTCCATTTACACCATCTCTATATTCCATCCAACTATTATACCAAGTGCCGCTAAATGAATTAGCATCTGCTGAAGCCCCTTGGATATATGCCATACTTCCGTCGCCAATAAATTCAAGTTCCATAAGATTATAGTTACTTCTTACCCAATTCCATCTGAAAATTAAATAATCAGGATCTCCATTAGAACCTATAGTACCTTGATATTGACGATTAAACGTCATTACAGTTCCTCTTCCCCAAGTATATTTACCAAAATCTATCTCTTCAGAAGTGTACCACTCGCCCGGCAGATTATATTCTGTATCATCTTCTGTATCACAAGCCATAAAGCCAAGAGCAATAACACATAAGAATAATACTTTTCATTGCTGTCCGGTAAAAGTATTTTTTTTTCAAAAAAACAGGGCTGAATCATCTTGATTGATTCAGCCCTTTCTCA
>CAYVGO010000024.1:8371-30724 GCA_964450725.1 uncultured Muribaculaceae bacterium | reverse complement strand
CGGGATGTTCACCGAAGATTTTTTTAAAGATTAAGTCATTTTTAGGGTCAAGGTATTTCATTGTATTTTCTACTATTTCTATCAAGTATTATAAATTACCTTATCAGAATAAATTTTACTCCTCGAAATCTCCACCTTCACTTGAAAATCCATTACCACTAATTTCCGGCATGCCGGCATCAAATGAAAAAAAAGCATCATCAGTTTTTTTTAAACTTTGAGATGGAATGGTTCCGTCCATTTTTACTAAATAAGGGTAATGAATACGAGGTAAAGCCTCAACCATATCAATTAGTTCTACAGTCAAATAACGATGTAAAACAACGTCATATTCATAAATGAAGTAGAGTAATTTTCGTTGCAATAATTGTCCTAATGTTACCATATCCATCAGTTTCGATGATTTTCCACCGCAGAGAACATAACTTTCGGTCTCTTTTTTCCATTGCGCATTAGAAACATAAAAAATAGCATCAAATACTTCATTGTATTCTAATTCTTCCTGAATACATTTATGTAGGTCAAACAGCGTTTGATTACTTTCGACATCTATTTCCATTGTAAACTTTGAATCACTTGCAATGGATTGAATTTTGAATCTATAAATCATAACTTTTGTAAATCTAACAATATAAAGGTGTGCAAAGGTAAAAATAAAATATTACAATGGTGATTTTACATTTATAAAATTATATTTTATAAATCTGTTTCTTTCAATCTCTCCGTATTTTCGGCGATTTGCAACAAATCAATAACTTCTTGAATGTCTCCGTCCATAAAGCCAGGCAAGTTATACATTGTATAGCCGATTCGGTGATCTGTAACGCGACTTTGAGGATAGTTGTAAGTTCTTATTTTTGCAGAACGGTCACCGGTAGAAACCATGGTTTTACGTTTAGATGCAATTTCATCAATATATTTTTGATATTCGATGTTGTAAATTCTGGTACGCAATTCTGTAAATGCTTTCGCTTTATTTTTCAACTGAGATTTTTCATCTTGACATTGTACGGTAATTCCGGTAGGAATATGTACTAACCGAATTGCCGAATAGGTAGTATTAACGGATTGTCCGCCATGACCAGATGCACAAAAAGTATCTACCCGAACATCTGACTCTTTTACTTCTACATCAAATTCGTCTGCTTCCGGTAAAACAACGACTGATGCTGCTGATGTATGCACACGTCCTTGAGTTTCGGTTTGCGGAACGCGCTGCACCCGATGTACGCCACTTTCATATTTCAAAATTCCGTACACTTTCTCTCCTGTAACTTTCATTACAATTTCTTTATATCCTCCGACTGTTCCTTCAGAAAAAGAGGTAACCTCAACTTTCCATCCTCTTTTTTCGATAAATCGGCTATACATTCGATACAAATCACCGGCAAAAATTGAAGCTTCATCGCCTCCTGTACCACCTCGGATTTCAAGTACAGCATTTTTACTATCTTGTGGATCTGCAGGAATTAGTAAAATCTTAATTTCTTCTTCCATTTCCGGTAATTGAGTTTGTAAAATCGACAATTCTTCTTTTGCCATTTCTACCATTTCCGGGTCTTTTTCCGTAGCCAATAATAATTGAGTATGTTCTAAATTTTCTGTCAGTAATTTATATTTTTCATAAGTTGCTACTATTGGCTCCAATTCTCTGTAATCACGGTTATACTCAACAAACTTACGTTGATCGGCAATAATTTTAGGGTCAGATAATTGTTGTCCAATTTCTTCAAATTTTAATTTTATACTGTGTAGGCGTTCTAAAAGTTTATTGTTGCTCATATTGGGTAAATAATTATATCAAATTTCTTTAATTTTTTGTATGGTTATGGTATTGTTCTTGATTTGGCGATTGATAATTGCCGTAGAGATAAAATCCTCTACATAGTGTTGAATGGTTCGCTTCAATGGACGTGCGCCGTACTCATCACTGTAACCCATATCTACCAATTGTTCTATGGCTTTATGAGATATTTTTAAGGTATAACCTTGTTCCGCCAATCGTTTTTTTAGAAGTTGTAATTCAATATTAATAATTTTGATGGCACTTTCTTTGTTCAATCCTTTAAAGCGAATAACTTCATCAATGCGATTGAGGAATTCGGGTGTGAATCGTTTTTTTAATTCTTTTTCTACAATATTCCTACTTTTTTCTTCGTCAATCGTACTGTTTTTATTCGCAGCATAACCAAAACTGACGGCCGATTGCGATATTTTTTGAGAACCGATATTTGAGGTTAAGATTATAACGGTATTTTTAAAATCAACTTTTCTACCTTGAGCATCAGTAACTACTCCTTCATCTAAAATTTGCAGTAAAATATGATAAACATCTGGATGTGCTTTTTCTATTTCGTCAAACAAAATCACCGAATATGGTTTTTTACGTATTTTTTCGGTGAGCGTACCTCCTTCTTTATATCCGACATAGCCCGGAGGAGCACCGATAAGTCTTGTAACTGTAAACTTTTCCATATATTCACTCATGTCAAAACGCAATAACGCATCAGATGTATCAAACAAATACTTTGCCAATTCTTTGGCTAAGAGTGTTTTTCCTATTCCCGTAGAACCTAAAAAAATGAAAGAACCTATAGGTTTTGAAGGGTCTTTTATTCCTGTACGATTACGGAAAATAGATTTTACCAACGTGTTTACAGCCTCTTCCTGACCAATAATTCGCTGATTTAGAAACTCTTCCATTTTTTGCAACTTTTGACTTTCGTCATAAGAGATATTTTGGACTGGAATACCTGTAGCAATAGAAACAACTTCGGCAACTTGCTCAGCCGTAATGATGTTATTTTTACGATTTTCCTCATTCAAAATTTCATTTTCCCGTGCGATTTCAATGTCAATTTCTTTGATTTGCTTTTTATATGTTGATGCTTTTTCAAAATCTTGTAAACTTACGGCGTTCTGCTTCAGAAATTCAAAATGTTCTCTTTTTTCTTTCAGTACAATAATTTTTTGAGGTAATTTTTCTTGGAGAATATGAGTTCTTGCTCCTACTTCATCTAAAATATCTACGGCTTTATCCGGAAAATATTTGTCTGTAATATATCTTTCCGCCAATTTTACACAGGCTTCTAATGCCTCGTCAGAATAAGTTACATGATGATATTGTCCATATTTTTCACGTAATTTCTTCAAAATTTCTAACGTTTGTTCTACATTGGTCTGCTCTACTATAATTTTTTGAAATCTTCTTTCTAATGCTCCGTCTTGTTCTATATGTTCTCGATATTCATTCAATGTTGTCGCTCCAATACATTGCAACTCTCCACGCGCCAATGCGGGTTTTAGCATATTGGCGGCATCTAAAGAACCGGATGCTCCGCCGGCTCCGATAATGGTGTGTATTTCATCTACAAATAAAATAATATTTTGATGAGCAGTAAGTTCGGTTATGATGGCTTTCATTCTTGATTCGAATTGTCCGCGATAACGAGTTCCGGCAACAATACTACCTAAATCTAAAGATAAAATTCTTTTATCTAAAAGCAATGGTGATACTTTTTTTTCGGCTATCCTTAATGCTAAACCTTCGACAATTGCAGTTTTCCCAACACCTGGTTCTCCAATCAAAATAGGATTATTTTTTGTACGACGGCAAATAATTTGTAGTAATCGTTCTACTTCTTTTTCTCTACCAACTACAGGATCCAATAATCCCTCTTCTGCTTTGCGTGTAAGATCATAAGTAAAACTGTCTAATGCCGGAGTGGTAGAAGTTGTTGTGGCTGTTAATTGGTCGTCAATGTTTTCTTCTTGCGGTGGTGTATAATTATTCATTGAAAATAATGGATTTGTAATTTTTGGTGCGGTGTAAGTTTGATTTTCAGGTGTTGTTTGTTTCAACTGTTCGTCAGACAGCAGTGTACGTAAATTTTTCACGCGGGGGTAGGTAACACCATATTCAGACAAAATGACTGAAACGGTGTTGGAAGTATCGCGAATAATACCCAAAAGTGTATGTAATGTTGTAATAACAGAAGATTTAAAGTATAAACTTTCGACGTATTGTAATTTTAATAAGACGTTATTGACGTTTTTTTCTATGGGCAATTCAGTAAATTCGTGAAGGTAAGTGGGAGGTTGTGTTCTGATTTTTTCTTCAATCTTATGCTTAACAAAATCTAAATCTACTTTCATATATTTGAGAATCTGTACGGCTTCATTTTCGTATTGTCGTAAAATTCCCAAAAAAAGATGCTCTACCCTCAACACATGATTGCCTAAGCGCTGCGCTTCCTCAAAACTGTAAGATAATGCTTCCTGTAGCGAAGGGGCTATCTCATGATTCTTAAACATACTGCTTATCAAAGATTATTAAATGTTTCATGAATACTTTCTTCAAAATACCTGATACACTTATCCATATCTGTATCAAAAAACTTTCCTCCCGCAGCATTAAAATGTCCTCCGCCATTAAAATATTTTCGTGAGAATTCATTGACCGAAAAATCATCTTTAGAACGTAAAGAAACTCTAATAAACTGACGATCTGTAGCCTCTGTAAACAATACTGAAACTTTTACGCTCTTGACAGATAGTGCAAAGTTGACCAAACCATCAGTATCTCCGGGTTGAAATTGATAGTGTTCCAACTCTTTTTTACTTAGCGTGATGTAAGCCACCTGACCATTTTCTGTCAAAGTAAGTTTTTCATGCAATGCAAATCCTAACAGTTGTAATCGCTCTATAGAAAAACTTTCGTTCAATTCTCTTTCAACTGCAGATTTGTCAATATTATATTGCATCAAACTTCCAACCAAATAGTACAATTCAGAACGATGGGCATTATAGCGAAATGAGTGAGTATCGGTAATAATACCAGTATAAATTGAGGTGGCTACAGAATTACATACATAACGCAAAAAATCTGCTTGTTCTAAAAGATAATACAACAACTCACAGGTTGAAGATACGGTTACATCAGAGAAAATAAGAGTAAAATCACTGTCTGGAGAAAGGTGATGGTCAATAAGAATTTTAGGAGTATTACGCTGTTGTAATATTTCATTTACCTTTTCCCCCAAATACTCTAATCGGCTCATTCCGCTGACATCTAACAATAGTAACAAATCGCAATGTTGTAAAACATCTATACATTGCTGTTGATGTTCTTTATAAGTAATAATATCAGAATGGCTATCTAAAAATTGTAATGTTGACGGATATGGATTCGGAAAAATAATCTGTACTTGCTTCTTGGCATTGCGCAACAATTTAGCCAATGCCGTAGTACTGCCTACAGCATCTCCGTCGGCATTGATATGTGAAAGTATGACAATGGACTCAGATTGTTCTATTAGTGTGGTAAATTGTTCTATATCTGCTTTGGAAAATATGGGTTTACTCATAACTGGTCAATAATTTGCAAGACGGATTTGAAAAAGTAAGTGGGATTATAATTAAATAGTTTTACTTTACTGAACCTGACAATAATAACGTTCTTTTTAGGATATACATAAATTGTTTGCCCCCAAAGTCCCCAAGTGTAGAATGAACCATACTCTTTGGGTCCTAAAGCCCAGTTGTTTTGAAAGAACCTACGCTTCTGTACGTTTCCTTTTTTTGGCTCTTTGGCTTCAATAGAACTCTTTACAAATTCTTTAGAAATAATTTGTTTCCCTTCAAAATTTCCATTGTTCATGAATAATCTTCCATATTTTGCAAAATCTACCATGCGGGCATTGATGCAGCAAAATGACTTTTCTAATGCTTTCTGCATTTTTTTTGATGAACTGACATCTACGCTCCACAAGGCGTCAGATTCCATACCTAAAGGTTGCCAAAGTCGGGTAGTAAAATAATCTGTCAGATTTTGCTTTGTTGCACGTTCTAAAATCATTCCTAAGAATACAAAGTTGATACTTGAGTAAACAAACTTCTTTTCGGGTGGTCGAACAACGACAGCTTTTGAGGCTAATTTACGCAAGTTATTACCCCAATAAAAAGGAGCATCGGGAATACCAAAAGAGACATAAATGCCTGATTCGTGAGCAATTAAGTGTGATAATTTGATTTTATCAAATCCTTTCTTTTGCTTAAATTCCGGTAAATAGTCAACCAAATAATCATCCATACCTTCGATATATCCCTCTTCAATGGCGATTTCGACTAACGCCGTAACCATAGATTTTGCCATAGAAAATGAGTTGAAGATGGAGTGTTCATTGTAACGCTTGTCGTATTTTTCATACAAAATAGTATCATTCCGAATGATTAATAACCCTAAGCAATCAGCCAAATCAAAGAAATGATTTAAAGTTGTACTTGGTTCTGAGACAAAAAACTCTTCCACGCTGATTTCTTCTCCCCAATTCACATTCCCGGTATAAGGTTTAAAATAAAAGGGAGTTTCACTTCGGTGTATCACTCTGTTTTGAAAGATTTTATAATCATCATCATTGGGAATTCCAGCATGGAATACCATCGTTGTATATTTATTACAACTACAGAAAAACAAAAAGAGAATGGCCGAAAATCTAAGAACGTTCATTAAGACAGGGAATCCAAGTGTTTTTTTACAGTATCGGCAATCACTTTGCCATCTGCACGTCCGGACACCGATTTATTCACAAGCCCTATGAGTTTTCCCATTTCTTTCGAAGTGGTAATACTGTGTTCACGGGCAATTTGTTGTACGATATCAAGCAACTCTATCTGAGTTAATTGCTGTGGTAAAAATTCTGCAATGACATCGGCTTCAAAAGTTTCTTGCTGTGCCAGTTCCGAGCGTTTGTTTTGTTCATAAACTGCAGCTGAATCTCTACGCTGCTTGATAAGTCGTTGTAATAACTTTACTTCAATCTCTTCAGTAACTTCAGATTTACTCTCTGAAGTTTTTTCTAACAAAATAGCGGCCTTTACAGCCCTTAAAGCCTGTAGTTTTTCGGCTTCTTTCGCTAACATGGCGGCCTTAATGGCTTGATTGATTTTTTCTTCCAAATTCATAATAATTCCTATTAAGTATAATAGTTGAAAAACAAAGGTACTAATATTTAATGAATGACGGAAGGAAAGAAATGTAGAATATGAAGTACATAATATAAAATGAAACATATTGCTGTGCTATGTAAATGTACTACGTTCATGTATTTATAAGTTATCTTGATAATTATAAAGGTTTCTGTTGTTTACGATGAGACTGTCGATACTCTTTGGGTGTGACGTTGTAGATTTTTGCAAACTCACGGAAGAAGTAGGCTTTGTTCCTAAAACCGCAATCATACATAATTTCCTGAATGGTACGGGTAGTAGTAACCAAAAGACGCTCTACCTGTGTAAATCGATAGTGGCGAATAAAGTCGGATGGGGTGCGCCCTGTAATGCGTTTTATTCTCCGATAAAATTGTACTTTGGTGATAGAGAGTTCTCGTGCCAACATATCTTGATTATATTCGTCGTTGTCTAAGTTTCTTGAAAGAATAGCCAATGTTTGAGAAATAAAATCATAGTCTTCTTTGTCAAGTTCTTTTTCTCCATACATTATTTTATTGCTTTGCGGAGAAGTTGAATATTCAAGTGTTGATGCTACGGAACCTATCAGTGAATTAATTGAAGCAATCAGTAAATCAGGATGGAAAGGCTTGTTGAGATAATTAACAGCTCCAACACTTAAACCTTGCAGTTGATCTTCAATGGATACTTTTGAAGAGAGAATAATGATAGGAATGTGTTTTGTAGTAGCATTATTTTTGAGTTGTTTGACTAATTCAATACCGTTGAGTAACGGCATGAGTATATCTGTAACAATAATTTGAGGGCGACGGGTTTTGACTTGTTCTAATGCTTCTTCTCCATTCTGAGCTTCTATTACTTCGAATTGTGTTGATAATGTTTCATGGATGAAAAATCTGATGTCTGCGTCATCATCAACAATCAAAACTTTAATTTTTCTGCCCTCTTGTTGGAATGAGGAATATGCTGGTAGATTTCTTCCGGGTGTCGTAAGATTTTTTTGTATTGATGTAGATGATTGTAGTAACGATTCATCTAATGAAGGTAGTCTGACAATAAATACAGTAAATTTACCTTCTTCGCTTTCTGCTGTGATAGAACCTTTGAGTAATGTTGTGAGACTTTGGCAAAGTGCTAATCCTATTCCGTTTCGAGGTAGATTATTTTTACTAAAAGGATTGGCAATTGAATCTAATACTTTAAATCGATTAAATATTAACTTGATGTTTTCGGGGGCAATACCTTCTCCGCTGTTTTTACATGTTAATACAAGTTCTCCTGATGAGTCAATCGTGATTGTGATGCTTATATGTCCATTTTCTTCTGTATATTTACAAGCATTAGATAGTAAATTAAAAATGATTTTTTCCAATGCATCGCGGTCAGAAATCCAAAAGTCAATATTCTTACATTTATTTTCAACCGTAAATACAATTCCTTTTTGAGCAATTTGGTCGAGGAAGTTGTCTGCAGTGTAACGGATTAATTCCGGCACATCGACTCGCTCATAATGTAATGCCAAATGCCCGGTTTCGGCTTTTCGAAATTCCATCAATTGTTGTATTAAACTTTGCATGCGTCTTGCGCTGTTACGGATGACTGAAAGATACGACCTTGTTTTATCGTTTAGCCCATCTTCTGCAAGTAATCTTTCTGAAGGACCATAAATCAATGTAATAGAATTAGAAAATTCATGTGCAATGTTGGTAAAAAATCGCAATTTGGCTTGATGGATGTCTTCTAATTTCTTTTTTTCAAAAGTTTCAAGTTGAAGGCGATGAGCTAACTTAAGTCTGTTTCGTAAACTGAGAATAATCCAATAGGTAATGCCAAGAGAAAGAAGGATATAACCTATAATGGCAAAAGGGGTTAACCACCAAGGAGAGAGAATGGTAAAGGTTATGATAATGGGTGCAACACTCCAAATATTATCACTGTTGGAATAACGTATTTTTAAAGTATAATCTCCTGAAGAGAGATTGGAGAGAATAATTTCTCGAGAAGATAAGTCAATCCATTCATTGCTCTTTGGAGTTAACGAGACTCCGCCACTGAGTTTGTAAGATATTTTACACTTGGGATTTGATATATAGTCAAAAATAGAAAATCGGAAACTCAGATACTGGCTTTGATGATTAAAAGTATAATGCTGATTTAGTGCAATAGACGTTTGTAATGGTTGATTGTTTACTAAAATCTCGTCAAGTTGAAATCGTGGTAATTCTTTTTGAGTTTCAATGGCTTCAGGATAAAACAGGGTAATTCCGTTAATACCTCCAAAAAATAATCTTTTACCTTGATGCAAACTAAATGAGGCGCCGTCAGAAAATTCATTACTTTGTAAACCATCTTGATAGTCATAAAAGTTAAACTCTTGGGTTTGAGGATTGAGGCGGAATAATCCTTTATTGGTCGATGCCCAAATTCGATGGTTCATATCTTCTTGTAAAGCATGGATGGTGGCATTAGGTATTCCGTTTTGTTCAGTGAATCGGACAAATTCATATTCATTATTTTTATTCATAATTCGCTGGTTTAATCCTCCGCCGGTTCCTATCCACAACGTTTTATTTTCTGATAATAACAAAGCAATAACATCGTTGTTGCTCAAACTCTGAGGGTCAATATTGCTATGTAAATATGCCGTAAATTGGTGAGTATGTAAATTGAGACAATTCAATCCTCCTCCACGGGTAGCAATCCACAATAAAGAATCACTTTCAATACAGAGCGAATAGATAATGTTATTGTTGATACCAGCTTTATTTTGGCTTTGGTATGTATATCGCTTTATTTTTTGTATGAACGGAATTTGACTTTTGCGATCTCGACGTAATGTAATATGAAACAAGCCATTTCCGCTTGTTCCTACCCATAATACAGAATCTGACTGCGGAAGTAATGCGTAAATAGATTTTAATTCCGGAGATTTATCCAATGTTAATATTTTCTCAGATTCTAATTGACGATAAAATAATCCAACACCGTCAGTGCCGATAAATATACCTTTTCCCAGATCATTGGCTAATGACAGAATAGAAGTATTGAGAAGGCCGTGTGTCTGAGAAAAATGTTTTTCTATAATATTATCATTCTCTTTTTCTTTTGCCGGTATTTGAAGTAATCCTCCGCCTTTTGTTCCAAGATAGATATTTTTGTCAATTACTTGAATGGCTCGAACTGGATGGTTCTTTAAACCCAATACATCTTCTCCTGTCAACGAGTAGAATGGCTTTTGTTGATTGATAACTCTGAAAACTCCTTGAGAGTCACTACCTAACCAGAGGATTTTATCATTTCCAAATAAAAGTGAAAAGAGTGAAAGGTGTGAAAACTCATGGGCAATAGTTCCCAAACCATGAGAATAAATGAATAATCCTCCCGATGTGGCAATGTAATAACATTGGTTTGAATAAACAATATCTTGAAAGGTAAACTCAGACTTAATATGAATAGGTAATGGTTCTATAGATTTGGTTTGACTGTTGATCCAAATATATTCTCCGTTTTGTAACTGTCCCCATACGTGGTTTTTACCGTCAAAGAGTAATTTTCTGACAGGAGAAGAGAGTTTGATTTTTTCTGAGGAAGAATATGAACCGCTATCGTTTAATGTTATTATGGTTAATTCTTCATTCCCGGTAGATAACCAAAGATGGTTCTGAACGTCTGCGACTAATTGAGTAATCTGATGTGAATTGACTCCCCAGACTTCAATTTTATCAAATTCTTTTGTCTGGTGATTATAGTGATAAAGTCCCGATTTGAATATCCCTGCCCACACACCTCCAAATGTGTCAATAGTACAGATAAAAGAGTTTTCTCGTAACATTCCACGCTGTGGGTATCCAAAATAATAAGGAACAAAAGTTTTGTTACTTCTATTCATTCGATTTAATCCAAAATCAGTCGCAATCCAAAGATAACCTTCTTTATCTTCGGTAATTGTTCTGACAACATGATAACTGATTGATGTCGGATTTCCTGCATCGGGTCGAAAGGTTTCTACCTGTTTTCCGTTATAACTGTTAAGCCCGTCCCACGTCGCAATCCACATTCGCCCGTCAGAATCTTGAAACAAATCATTGATAGAACTGTTAGATAGTCCGTCGTTATTTCCTAATCGTAGAATCATTTTGTAGTTTTTCCATGGTGACGCATGATTAACCCCTAAAGAAAAAAGAATCAGGAAATGAAGTAAAAAGATTTTATATTTATTCATTATATTTTGTTTTTACATTATTTAAGGCAGAGGGAATATCTTGCGTGTAATAAAAACATAACAATACATTGCTTTGCTCAACCTTATTTTGCTTACAGGTTTACGTGTGAAATATATTCAGATAACTTCTGTCCAAATTTATTTTTGTACATCATTCATCTTTATAGTTGATACGTTTTCATTCCTTCGTACAAAAATACGCCATAGAATTTAATATCTAAAGAGTAAAGAGTATGCTTAAATGACAAAAAGGTATCTTTTTGCAACAATCAAAATAAGTACACTTTTTTGTTCTTAAAGGATACTTCTCTGTGCATTTTACTATTTAATTTTGTTCAGAAATTTATTACTAAAGCAATTACATTATTACAATGCTACTCGCTAATCGACACACAAAAAATCCACTTTTGAAACCTTCTGATTTACAACCAATGATTGAGGGAATGGAAATCACTTGTCTCCTTAATCCTGGAGTGTTTAGATATCAAAGTAAAATCTGGCTACTGCTCCGCGTGGCAGAACGTCCTAAACAAATAAAAGGTAAAATAAGTTTCCCTATATATAATAAACGTGGAGAGATTGAAGTTTTATCATTTCAAGAGAATGATGCCGACTTAGATGCTTCAGATCCTCGTGTGATTAATTATAAAGGACAAAATTATTTGACCACACTGTCATATCTTCGTTTGGTGTGTAGTGAGGACGGGATTAACTTTTTTGAAGATAAGAACTATCCTCCCATTTTCGGACAAGGGGCTTTAGAAACTTTTGGTATTGAAGATTGTCGAGTGGCTACAATGAATGACGGATTTTTCCTTACGTTTACAGAAGTATCTTCTGTAGCAGTAGGAGTAGGATTAATGGAAACCAAAAATTTTAAGGAATTTATTCGACATGGCATGATTTTTCCCCCTCATAATAAAGACTGCGCTATATTTGAAGAGAGAATAGGACAATATTATTACGCATTTCATCGTCCGAGTAGCCCGGAATTAGGAGGTAACTATATATGGATAGCACAATCTCCTGACCGTATTCACTGGGGAAATCATCACTGTATTGCTACAACAAGGGTAGACAGTTGGGATTCTGCACGTGTTGGAGCTGGTGCTGCACCGATAAAAACAGACAAAGGATGGCTTGAAATTTATCATGGTGCTAACAAACAACATCGTTATTGTTTGGGAGCGTTACTCTTAGATTTACATGATCCTACAAAGGTATTGGCTCGTAGTGTGAATCCTATTTTTGAGCCGGATGCACCCTATGAACAAACCGGATTTTTCGGTAATGTGGTATTTACTAACGGGCATTATGTGGAAGGCGATACTATTCATATGTATTATGGAGCCAGCGACGAAGTAATTTGTTATGCAACATTATCTATCTCTCAAATATTACAGTCGTTAGGTGTGTAATGTTATTCTATGAAATAATTGATTTTACATAATTACAAAGTGAAAATAACGAAAAATATATACTAACCGATAACAATAATGATAACTAATCTGAGAAAAGAACTTCAAGTATTTAAAACCCAACCCCACAATATGAGGGTGTTGTTAATGACTAACATGTTATTTGCCCTTGTGTTACCGGTAGTAGAGATTTTTGTCGGAGCATATATTATGCGTAATACCAATAGCCCGAAATTTGTTGCTATGTACCAGTTGGCAATGTATGTCGGACTGATTTTAACCTCTATGGTGAATGGAGCACTACTAAAGTATATGTCTGTAAAATTGTTATATTGTTTAGGTATTTTGATTGTTGGTATTTCTATGTTTGGTATGATGATACTTACTCAACTTACAATCATAGAATTGTTGATTGCCGGAATTGCTATGGGTGCTGCCGCAGGTTTTTTCTGGACAAATCGTTATCTATTGGCTTTAAATGCTACCACAGACAACAATAGAAACTACTTTTTCGGGTTAGAGTCTTTCTTTTTTACTGTTTCTTCCATTATTGTTCCTTTAGGCATTGGTACACTACTTGCCGGAATGCAAGGCAAAGAAGTGTTGGGATGGACCATTGATATAAGTCGTGCTTATCAAATAGTTACAGTTATAGTCGTACTTATTACCATTCTTGCAGTAAGTGTACTGATGCGGGGAACTTTTAAAGTGACACCTCCTACGCAACTTTTCTATCGTAAATTTCACAAATTGTGGAATTCTCAAATGTTACTTGCCGGTCTTAAAGGATTAGTTCAAGGATTTTTAGTAACAGCACCTGCAATATTGGTTATGAAATTTGTAGGAGAGGAGGGAGAGTTGGGTGTTATACAAGGTGTCAGTGGAGTGTTTACTGCCATTTTAGTCTATGTTTTAGGACGTACAACAAAGCCAAAACATCGTAATACCGTATTTGCCGTGGGATTGATAATTTTTTTCTTAGGGACATTAAGTAACGGAATTCTCTTTTCAGCAGTCGGTGTAATTACATTTGTATTATGTAAAGTGATATTTCAACCTCTACACGATTTAGCATACTTTCCTATCATGATGAGAGTGATTGATGTAGTATCAAAGATTGAAAAGCGTAATGAATATGTTTATGTGTTGAATCATGAGTTTGGATTATTCTGGGGAAGAGCTTTCGGACTTCTGTTATTCATCGGACTTTCTCACTTTGTATCTGAGGTGTTTGCTCTCAAATATGCTTTGATTATTGTGGCAGTAATACAACTCCTTTCTATTCCTTTGGCAAAATACATTGTGAGAGAATGTGATAAGGATGGCAGGGATGAGGAAAGGAAAGAATGAAGGGTATATGGTATTTGTATTTCGTATTAAATAAAAATCTATGAATAAAATTATTATAACAATATCTATTGTGTTATTTGCTTTCGCTTGCAAGACATCGCAAGAGGGTTTTCCCGTATCACAGGTTGCTATTCCCAGAGTGGAAACAATGCCTAACATTCCAAGTCCACTAAAAATTATTCACTGGAAAAACAAGGCGATTGATTTTGATGCATATGCTTTTGATTTTCAGTCTCAATTTCCAGCTGGTACGGTGATATGGTTAGATAATAGTCAAAGAAACATTCCTCAACAAACCTTTGGTATTTATACTGCTATTGATGATGTGAGGCAAGGGGCAAAAGCAAATAACGGTGAATTTCACGAAAGTTTAAATTCAATGGCTGCGATTATGGGAGCAGGATTGGTAGGAATAGACAAAACCAACCAAAATGGATTGAATTATGTAAAGATGCTGCAAAACTATTTTAATACAGATAATGGTTGGGGAATTATGATGAATAATACTTCTCCAAAGGTAGCTTTACTCGGAGGTGGATATGGTCGTGATTGGTGGTATGACATATTACCCAATGCTCTTTATTATGCTGTAAGCGATATATTTCCTAATGTAGAAGGTGCAGATGAGATTCTTCACCAAATTGCCGAAAAGTTTGTTGCGGCAGACTCAATATTAAATGGAAATTACGACTATTCTTACTTTGATTATTACCAAATGAAAGGAATGGTCAATCATATACCACTACAGCAAGATGCTGCCGGAGGTCATGCTTATGTATTGTATTTGGCTTATCGTAAGTTTGGAGACCCACGTTATCTCAACAGAGCTATCAGTGCTCTCAAAGTATTAGAGAACCAAAAAGAAAGTCGGTTTTATGAAATCTTACTCCCGTTGGGTGTATTTACAGCAGCTGCTATTAATGCAGAAAGCGGAACAAAGTTCGATATCGCAAAAATGTTAGATTGGGTGTTTGATGGATGTACAGACCCAAAAGGAAGATATGGCTGGGGAGTAATTGCTGAACGTTGGGGAGACTATGATGTACATGGATTACAAGGAAGTATTACCGACGGTGGCGGATATGCTTTTTTAATGAACAGTATAAAACTTGCATGGCCATTTGTTCCGATGGTCAAATATCAACCCCAATATGCTCGTGCTATAGGAAAATGGATGCTTAATAATGTCAATGCTTGCCGACTCTTTTTCCCCGTTCAAATTGATAATCGCCATCAATGGTTACCGGAATTAAAAGAGATTACCAAAGGTGTAGTGGCTTATGAAGGACTCCGTAAAACTGACGATTACGGAAAAACTGCATTGAAAAATGTCTCTCCCGTAGCGTTGGGAGATGGTCCGAAGTGGAATCCAAACAATCCTCCTCAGAGTATGTTTAGTCTTTACAGTACTTCTCCTGTAGGTATCTTCGGTGCTATGGTAGAAACCACCAATGTGGAGGCAATCCTAAAACTAAACTGTAACACAACAGACTTTTATAATAAAAGTTCTTTGCCAGTCTTTTTACTATACAATCCTTATAAAGAAGAAAAAACCATAGAATATACTTTGAGTAACAAAGGAGACTTGTTTGACATGGTTTCTAATACCTATCTGCTACGAAATGCAGAAGGAAAGGTTTTGATAAATATTCCTGCCGACCAAGCAATATTGGTGGAGGAAAGAGGAAGGTAAGGAAGTGAAAAAGAATAAAGGTGTATACAACACTACAAGTTATAAATTAGAGCGGATAGATTTCGCAAGACAGATGCAATGAATCGCGTCTTTGCGAAGGTACTATATAAAACATCTTAAAATAATATATTATGGTTAGAATCGTTTTCACGGTGTTGGTAATATGGGTGAGTATGGTCAATCTGAAGGCTCAAAATACTCTCCGAGAAGTATCAGGAACAGTCAAAGATGCTATAACCGGAGAAGAACTGGTAGGAGTAAACTTAATTGTAGAGGGAAATTCTCGCGGAGCAATTACTGATGCCTTCGGTAAATTTACTGTCAGTATTCCTGAGAGTGGAGTATTGAGGGTCTCTTCTTTAGGGTATGTTACAAAAAATATTGACATTGCTACACAAACAGACTGGAACATCCTTTTGGACGTAGATCAAATTCAGATTGAAGAGTTGGTTGTTGTTGGTTATGCTGTACAAAAACGCCGTGATGTGTTAGGAGCGGTCAGTAAGGTAGATGGAAATGAACTTACAAAAGTAGTTGTACCTTCTGCTCAGCAAGCATTACAAGGAAGAATTGCCGGAGTTCAAGTGTCGGCACAAACGGGAGCACCCGGAGCTAATGTTGCTGTCCGTATTCGGGGGGTTGGTTCTATAAGTTCCGGAAACGACCCGCTTTATATTGTTGATGGAGTACCGGTAGAAGGGGCTTTGAATACATTGTCCCCAAATGAAATAGAGTCTATCTCCGTACTGAAAGATGCTTCGTCTGCTGCGATTTACGGTTCACGTGCCAACAACGGCGTGATTCTTATTACTACAAAAAGCGGAAAGGCGGGGAAGGCTAAGATTACTTATAACACACAAGTAGGGTTTCAACAGCCTGTCAACCTAATAAAAATGGTTTCTACTGACCAATACATTGAACTCTATAATGAAGCTGCCCGTACAGATAATATAACTGCGGCTATTCCACGCACGCTGATAGAGGGTAATTATATCAAGGATTTTGCTAATGTCAATCATCAAAAAGAGATTATGCGTACGGCTTTAATTCAAAACCACGAAGTATCGGTGTCCGGAGGAAGTGATAAGGTTAAATATTTGGTTATGGGTTCTTATTTTGATCAACAAGGAATTATCAAAGGCTCTGATTATAACCGTTTCACACTACGGGCAAACCTTAATGCTGATGTTAAGAAGTGGTTAACTGTAGGGTTAAATGTCAACGGGGGAATATCAAATACGGCATCAGTACCCAGTTCTGGAGACGGATATCAAAATAGTGAAGGGGGAAGTGTTGTTCGTTATGCCTTATTTCGCAATCCTGCCATTCCTGTTTATAAGGCTGATGGAGCACTGGTTGATTTACCTTCGGAGTATTATGGCAATCCGCTTTATAACTCTTTTTTTGGAGATGGTTATAGTCCTGAGGGCTTGATAGATAATAATGACCGTAAGCGGATGGATAAAATGCTTCTTGCTACAGGAACTATTCAATTCAATCTTCCCAAAAATATCTATTGGAAAAACACTTTCGGGTTAGACTATCGCCTTAGTGACTTCAGGCAGTTTAACAAAACATGGGGAACTGCTAACAGAATAAACTCTACCAACAGTCTTAATGTGAATCAGGAAATGACCAACAATATGACCTTTAACAGTACGTTCACTCAGGCTTTTGAGTGGGCTACAGATCATCAGTTCAACTATATGATAGGAATGGAGATTATCAGTAATTCCGGTACAGGAAGTTATATGACTGATCAAAACTTTGCCGATAACAATGATACTAACTTTCACTATATTGGAAAAGGAGAAGGTCCAATAACAGCCAATCAGAGTGTTTGGGATGCAAGATTATTATCATTCTTTGGAAGTGTAAATTATAATTACAAGCATAAATATTATATCTCTGCCACATTACGTCAAGATGGTTCTTCAAGATTCAGTAAAGGTAATCGCTGGGGGACATTCTATTCTGTTTCCGGAGGATGGAACATTGAGTCCGAAAGTTTTATGCAGTCCGTTGATTGGCTCAATAAACTTAAACTGCGTGCCGGATATGGTTCTATAGGTAACCAGAACATCGGTCTTTATGCTTTCAATGACCGCTACTCACCTAACTACTACTATCCGTTTGGTGGTGTAGGCTATAATGGCTATGTTCAAACTACATTGGGTAATCGTAATCTCAAATGGGAAACAAGTAATCAATTTAATGCCGGTCTTGATGTGGAATTTCTCAAAGGAATGTATGGTCTTACGGTGGATTACTTCTATAAAGTAACTTCTGATATGCTCGTACAGTCTCCTCTTCCGCCTTCTGTCGGAACAGCACAAACGCCGTGGATTAACAGCGGCAATGTCTTGAATACGGGTGTTGACTTTGAAGTATTTTACCGAAAGAACTTTAAAGACGGTGGTATTCATATAGCACTCAATGGCGGATACCTTCATAATGAAGTATTATCTCTCGATGCTCCGATTTTGGGTGGACGTATTGATAATGGTGTTTACGCTACAAAAACAGAAGTTGGTTATCCGATTGGTTCATTCTTCCTCTATGAAATGGAGGGGGTATTTCAAAACAGAACCGAGATTCTTACCCATGCCTATCAGGGAAAGGGGATTCAGCCCGGTGATGTAAAGTATAAGAATCATGTCCAAGACAATGTCATTAACGCCCAAGACCGAGTACATATGGGAAGTGCCATTCCTTTGTTTACTACAGGATTAAATGTTGCCGGAAACTATAAAGGGTTTGACCTTAACCTTTTCTTTCAGGGGGCGTTCGGACAGAAGATATATAATCAAATCAACCACGATATAGAGGGATTCTACCGCGGATTTAATGTTACAGAACGTTATTACAACCAACGTTGGACTGTCGATAATCCCTCCAATACGCAACCTCGAGCGTCATGGTCTTCTAAAGGAAACAATGTTATGGCGTCATCCCGATTTTTAGAAGACGGTTCTTACTTTAGATTGAAGAACGTACAGTTAGGATATACTATTCCCAACACTCGATCTTGGGGTGTAGAAAATCTTAGAATATACCTTACGGCAACAAATCTCTTTACGATTACCTCTTATTCGGGTATGGACCCCGAAATGACCGTCAGTGCCAATGCGCAGTCTGAAGGGGATCGTGCCGGCGGAATTGATTGGGGAACTTATCCTGCGGCACGGTCATTTATGATAGGACTAAATTTAACCTTCTAATGTAGGATGTAATATATAAAATGAAATACAGAAGAAAATAGATACAACACAAGGCTCTCTGACAAGTACTATTACGGTTACTTTTAAGCAACAGAGACAGAAAATGTATTTCATTAATAAATAACCATTGATAACTAATTTATAGCCTTATGAAACATACCCTTTACCTTTTATCGGTTACTTTCTTATTATTCTCCTGTGATAGTTTCCTCAATACGGAACTGAAGGGTGATTATACTTCTGAAAACTATTACAAGAATCAAGAGTCTTGCGAACAGGCTGTCAATGGTGTTTACAACGGCCTTTACAGTGTCTTGCAGTGGCAGTGGGTATTTGGAGATGTTGCCTCTGATGATGCTGTAAAGGGTGGAAATGCCGGAGACCAAGCAGAGGTGTTATATATTGATGACTTTACTGCCCGTGCAGATAATGGAATGCTCGCGCTTTATTGGCAAGCATTGTATGAAGTGATTGCCCGTGCCAACAATGTAATTGCTTTTGTTCCGGGAGTGAACATGGAGGCTACCCTTAAAGCCCGATATGTAGGTGAGGCGAAGTTCCTCAGGGCTTATGCTTACTTTCAATTAGTAAACATTTATGGTAAAGTACCTCTCAAACTTAAACCTCAATTGACAGAAGATGCTATTCATGTAGGGCTAAGTGAAACAACGGCGATTTATGACCAAATGGTAAAAGATATAACAGAGGCACAAGAAGTATTACCTTTAAGTTACTCTTCGACAGATGCAGGTAGAGTAACCAAAGGTGCTGCATTGGCCATGCGGGCTAAAATAAAACTATTTCAAAAGCAATACGCAGATGTGGTGGCCGACATTACTACATTGCAAGGATTTAATCTGTATGACTTACTCAAAGATTACGGTAACTTGTTTAAAGCAGGTGCAGAGGACAGTACGGAAACGCTCTTTGCCATTCTCTTTTCTACAAACTCTAAAGTAATTCAAGCCAATCCTCTTAACATATGGACATCACCTTCTGTTGAGGGTGGATATTACTTTGATGCCCCGACACAAAACTACGTAGATATATTTACGGAAAGTACCGTGTCCGGAGAGACTGACCCTCGATTAGATATCTCTATAGGACGGAATGGTATGCCGTGGTTCAACGGGAATACTTTTATGCAGGAATGGTCAGAAACAGGATACTTGGTCAAGAAATATAACGAAGATATGGCAAACACTGCCGGCAATAAGTCATTGTCTGTCATTCCCTATCACTACATTCGCTATGCCGATGTATTGTTAATGAAAGCAGAAGCTTTGAATGAACTTGGAGGACCAACCAATATCGAGGACGCGTGTACGGCACTCAATGAAGTCCGACATAGAGCGGGATTACAGAATGTGAATGCAACAGACCAAATACTACTACGTAACACAATCCGCAACGAACGCAGAAGAGAACTCGGATTTGAGTTTCATCGCTTCTTCGACCTGATGAGGTATGGAAAAGAAACTGCTGAGGCGGCACTCAATACAGAAGGTACGATATTCAACTGGGGAGCAGGAAGTACACGGACGTTCTACTATCCAATTCCGCAGGCCGAAATAGATGCAAATAACAAGTTGTAATGTAGAGACGTTGCATGCAACGTCTACACTGCCAGCTACTGCGAGACTTCTATTTGATAAGACGTTGAACACAACGTCTCTACATCGTCGAACAGCGACAACAAAATACTCACCGCTTGTATTTCACGAACCTTTAACCTTTACCATCCAATCACTAACCCTTAATCACTACTATATTATTTAACCGGAGAGAATCTCCACAAATGTATTTATTATGAAGAAAATGTTTTTACTCAGGAGCATACTTATTGCTTCAATCGGATTGGCAATTGCCACCACAATGTTTACATCTTGTAAAGATGAGAACAAAACCAACTCAGCAGACAAAACTGCTTTGAATGCCAAGATTAAAGAATGTGAGGATGTTCTTAATGCGGCAACAACAACACAATATCCTCAAACGGCTATCGATGCTTTTAAAGCTACGATTCAAGATGTAAAACTGTTAGTGGCTACAGACCTTACGCAAACAGCTGCTGACAATGCCGTAGAAGCCCTTGAACAAGCCAAGACCACTTTCCTTGCTGCGGCTTATGGTGCTATTCCTGCGTCGGCTTTGATGTTAGGACTCACGTTTGATGAGACTGTAACCAACGATGAAATTACTGCCGAAGGTAAAGGCTCTCTGAAAGCCAAACTTACAGCCGGACCGTCGGAAATCTTTGGTAATGATGCTGCCAAACCTACCTTTGTAGAAGGTAAGCAAGGAAAAGCTATGAAGTTTGCCAAAGGCGGACACTTAGCTATTGCTGATTATACTCCTACAGATTTTATGGGACAAAAACTCTCTATTGCTGTGTGGGTAAAACCCGATTCTACAAGAGGAGGGAACTACATTGCTTCTTTGAATTATTGGAACACATGGAAGTTCCAAGTACAAGAGCAAAACAAACCTTTCTTTACCATCAAAACAACTAAAGGTGGTGTAGATGCTGACAATGAAGCTGACTTTTCGGCAAAGAACAATGAGTGGACTCACCTTGTGGTAACGCTTGACTTAGTCACTAAAAAACTTACTTTCTTTGTCAATGGTATACTTAGTAAAGAGTGGACAGATGTTACTAAAGAAAACTTAGAGGGTACACTTACAGCCTATACTCCGGCTGATGGTACTGCCAAATTGCCTTTAATAATCGGTGCGGCCACAACTTACTCAGAAGCCGTAGCTGGATGGACAACTTGGGATGGTTGGAAAACACCCAACGGTTGGGATCACTTTGTAGGCGCAATGGATAACTTCAAAATATATAACATTGCTCTTACTGAAGGTCAGGTAACCAAATTATATAACGACGAGAAATAACCTCCACAATCTGTGGTTAGTGGTTAACGGCGAATGATTAGTGGTTAGTGGTTATCGGGTAAAGGTTAGTGATATTGGCAGTATATGTTTCACTAATCTCTAACCAATAATCGTTAACCACTAATTTTAGATATTACATAGAGTCTATTGTACTACCCGAGAGAGATTGCCATTTGTAATCTGTTGCTTTTGGTTGCTGAGCGAAGCCGAAGCAAACCAACAGCAATAGTACTAAAGACACTCATCACCATAAAACAATAGAATATAACAAACAAATGCTCTCAAACAGGTACTATTGCCGTTGCTTAATAGCAACGAAGACATAGAGTATATTTAATTAACCTCTAATCTTTAACCTATAAGTATCGAGTGGCAGTACCTATAGGTATTCGATGACAGTACCTATAGGTACTCGATGGCAGTACCTATAGGTACTCGATGACAGTACCTATAGGTATTCGATGACAGTACCTATAGGTATTCGATGGCAGTACCTATAGGTATTCGATGACAGTACCTATAGGTACTCGATGGCAGTACCTATAGGTACTGTCACTCCAAACCTATAAGTTTGATGATACC